>JADJEE010000001.1:2515044-2829424 GCA_016709225.1 Deltaproteobacteria bacterium
GCGCAGGCGCCCGATGCCGTCGTCGAGCGCTGCATCCGCCTTGGCGGTGTCGACCGCGTCGGTGCGCGCGTACGCCAGCTCGGCCTGGGCCAGCTCGACCGCGAGGACGTCGGGTGGAAAGTGCCTCGCGATCTGCTTGTGCTCGGCCCGCGGACGCAGCGCCGCGATCGCGGCCTCGGGTCGACCGGCGAGGCGATGGGCGCGACCGACGATGGCGCCGGCGGCAAACCACTCGGGGCTACCCGGAGCGGGCGCGAGGCCTTCGACGATCGCGATCGCGCGGGCGGTGTCCTGGGCGGCCAGCGCGGTCGCAGCCCCCGACAGACCCGCGAGCACCGGAACTGCCGCGACCGGACGCGTCGTCGCGGCGGTGGCGACCTCGGCCACCGCGGTCGGCACCGCGTCGGCGTCGGCCTCGAACGCCGCGTCGGTGTCGTTGGCGCCTTGCTCGGCCGGCACCGACGCATCCGCGGACGGATGCGTGAGCAGCAGCGCCGTCAACGACAGCAGACCCAGGGATGCAAGCCATGCCCGCGTACGCATCGCGAACTCCAAACCCCAGAGTCACACGGTAGCATGCGATTCCCAAATTGCTCGCGCCGAGCGCGGAGCTCCCCCTGGTGTGGATCGCGGGCTGCGTCGCGCAGCGGCGCCAGAGCCGGGCGCAACCGCCCCCGTTGCGGCGTCGCGCATCACCCGTCCGCGGGCGGGCCACTGCCGACGCGCCGCGGTGTCAGGCGGCGGCGCCGATGCGGGCCAGCCGGTCGCGCATCCACCCCGCCTCGTCGAACAGGTCGAGCGCCTCGAACGCCCGCAGCACCGCGCGGTGCTGCACGATGGGGTCGAGCCCGGTGGCGCGCTGCAGCTTGCACAGGCACACCGGGCACAGCCACGGCGGCAGCGCGTCGAGCTCCGCGAGATCGGCGACGCCGTTGCACAGGCAGCGGTAGTACTGGCAGTGCGCGAGCCCGAACAGGTGCGCGACCTCGTGGGCGACCACGCGCAGGCTGCGACGCAGCACGGTGCCGGCGAGGTCGGCGGGCGCTGGGCCGCCGTGGTAGCTGGGATCGAAGCGCGCGAACCCGGCGACCCCGATGCGCTCGGTGAAGGTCGAGTAGCCGAACGCGAACTGCTGCTCCGGCCACACGAAGAGATCGACGGTGACGAGCGCCAGCACGCCGTAGGCCTGCGCGGGCAGCCGCGCGCCGACGTGTTCGATCAGCGCCAGCGCACTGGTCTGGCGCGCGCGTCGGTGCACGCGCGTCGGTAGCTCCTCGGGCAGCGGCGCGGCCGGCAGCACCTCGGTCGCGAGCCCGAAGGTCGCCTCGACGAAGCGCGCCACCGCCAACAGCTCGGGCGCGCGCACCAGCCCCACGAAGCCCTCGTCGGCGATCACATCGAACGGGAAGTGGCCGAGCGGCATCAGCACGATGCGATCGCGGGGCGGCGCGGGCACGTTGGGCCGCGTCGCGAGGTACTGCGCGACGTCCTGTGCGGGCTCGGGCCGCAGCACGCGCCAGCTGCCGGCGGCCGCCGGGGGCAGCGGCTCGAAGCCGCTGCGGTCCGTGAAGCAGCGTCGCGTCGCGGCATCGAGGCCCGTGAGGTCGCCCACCGGATCAACCTCGCCCGGCGGCGCGGGCGGACGGGGACGCGACGGCCGGCCCGGCGGCGCGGTCGCATCGCCCACGCCGCAGCCGACCAGGCCTGCGACCAGGGACGTCATCGCGCGGCGTCGGGTCCACGGCATGCGGGGCGCCTGTGGCACGCACGCGCCCGGCGGCAGGTTCCCGCGGGAACGGCCAGCTACGCCATGCTGCGGCGGATTTCTTCGATGAGCCGTGCGTCGGTGACGAACAGCTCCTCGACCTCGTCCTGATCGAGCAACCACTCGCTCATCGCACGGCCGATGTCGGGCGCGTCGGCGGTCTCGATGTGGCCGAGCAGGCGCTCGGCCAGCGAGACCACGTCGGCCTCCTCGACCAGCACCAGCGCGCCCTCGTCGACCAGGCGCCGCACCGCGAGCGCCACCGCTGCGCCCATCGAGCGCGGTTTGTCGACCGGCTTCGTCGCGGCCGCACCGTCGCCGAATCCGACCGCACCGCGCTTGCTCGACAGCTCGCGCAGCAGGTCCTCGCAGGTGTGCAGCACGTCGTCGCGCAGCACCACGCCGGCACCGCCGTGCTCGAGCAGCAGCCGCAACACCGACACCAGCAACGGCGTGACCTCGTGGCCCGGCGCACGCACGATGAGGCTCGCGTTCACCGTCGCGACGCGGTCCTGCAACAGCAGCAGCGCGGGGTTGCGGGCGCCGCCGCGGCGACGATCCGCAGGCACCAGCGCGGGCACGTCCTCGGCCGCCAGCACGCGACCGCCCAGGCGCACGTCGATCGCGTCCTCGTCGGGGTGTCGCTCCAACCACGCCGCCTGCAGAGCCGCGCAGTCGCGCTCCAGACGACCGAGCTCGGCGGCCGCGCGCGGGCTGTAGATCACGAACTCGACCGGCATGGCTGGGGCGGACCATACGCCAGATCCCGCGGCCATGCGAGCTTGCGGCGGCGCCGGCCGGCGGGCCCTCGTATGCTCGGGCTCCCATGAACCGCTCGCTGTTCGATCGCCCGCATCGCGAGGCCGCCGCGCTGGTCGCCAGCGGCGCGCCCGTGGTCCTGTGCGTGGATCCGGTCGAGTACCACGGACCCCATCTGTCGCTGCACAACGACCGTCAGCTCTCGCGCGGGTGCATGGCCGAGCTGGCCCAGCGCGTGCAAAGCCGGCACGGTCTGCCGCTGCTCTTGGCGGATCACCTCGAGCTCGGCGTCGACCCCTGCGCGGGCCCGGGCTCGCGGCCGTGCGCGTTCTCCCTCGTGCGCGACGCGGTGCTGGCGAGCGCGCGGGCGCTGCTCTCCCTGGGCGCGACCCGGGTGGTGCTGATGACCTTCCACGGTGCGCCGCTGCACAACCTCGCGCTGGAGGCCGGCGTGAGCTTCCTGCGGCGGTCCGGCGTGCGGGCGCTGGCGCCCTTCCACGCCGTGCTACAGGACATGCTGGCGTTCGACAACGCGATGCCGTTCGCCGAGGCGCTGCGCTGCATCGACGACGACGACGAGCGCGCCGCGGTCGCCCGCGAGCTGCGCTTCGACTTCCACGCCGGCTTCTTCGAGACCTCGCTCGCGCTGCACTGGGCGCCCGAGACGGTCGGCGATCACCATCGCGCGCTGCCGCCGTGCCCCCGCTACACCGCCGATGCGAAGCTCACCGCCGCGGCCGCGGTGGCGCGCCGGCTCGGCCGCGAGGCGCTCGCGCGCGAGCTCGAGTTCGGCGCCGCCGCGACCGGCTGGGGCGCGCTGCGGCCGTTCCCCGGCTACACCGGCCGGCCTCACCTCGCCCGCGCCAGCGCGGGGGCGGCGTTCGCCGACATCATCGTGGATCGCTTCGCGACCCTGATGGACACCGTCATCTTCGGCGACGCGACACCACCCAAGCCGGTGCTCGCGTGGACACGGTGGGCCACCGCGCAGGGACGCCTGCTGCCCCACGCACCGCTCGGCTTCGACGACGTGATCGCGGGACCCACCGCGGCGACGTCGATCGACTGACGCGCGAGGCATCAGCGCTCGTCGGCGGCGGCGAGCAACGCACGCATCAGATCGCTCGTGGTGACGAGGCCCCGCAGCGCGCCGCCGGCATCGACCACGGGCAGGCAGTGGAAGCCGCCCTGCAGCCACCGCGCGCAGGCCTCCCGCAGGGTCGCGTCGGGGCCGATCGTCACCACGTCCTCCTGCATCGCGGTGCGCACCGACACGCGATCGAGCAGCGGATCGAGGCTCTCGGGCGCGCGCTCGTAGGCGTCGCCGGGCAGCACCCGCAGCAGATCGGACGGCGCCAGCAGCCCGATGAAGCGCCCCTCGTCGATGACGGGCACGTGGTGACCATGCGCCGCCATCATCGCGTGGCGAACGACGCTGAGGTGCTGCGTCGGGTGCACGCACGCCGGATCGCGGGTCATCACCGCGTGCACCGGCTGGTTCAAGAAGTCGCGGACGCGCTCGGCCATGGGACCATCATGGCGAGCCGATCGCGTCGGAGCGCGCGCAAAGCTGTCGTGGTCCGCTGGCGCCGGCCCCCTGGCTTGAGGCAAGCTGGCGCGCGATGACCGACCGCGCCGAGCTCGAGGCCGAATCCCGACGTCAACGCGAGGCCGCGGCGCGCCAGCGACCCAGCCGCGACGAGGCCCTGGCCGCGGTGCGCACGCTCATCCGCTGGGCCGGCGACGACCCCGATCGCGAGGGCCTGCGCGGCACTCCCGATCGCGTGGTGCGATCCTACGACGAGTTCTTCGCTGGCTACGCCGAGAACCCACTCGAGATCCTGCAGCGCACCTTCAGCGAGATCAGCGGCTACGACGAGGTGGTGGTGCTCAAGGACATCCCGTTCGAGAGCCACTGCGAGCACCACATGGTGCCGATCGTCGGCAAGGCCCACGTGGGCTACCTGCCCGATCGCCGCGTGGTCGGCATCAGCAAGCTCGCGCGGGTGGTCGACATCTTCGCGCGGCGGCTGCAGATCCAAGAGAAGATGACGGCCGAGATCGCGACCACGATCCTGGCGGCGCTGCAGCCCCGCGGCGTCGCCGTCGTGGTCGAGGCCACCCACGAGTGCATGACCACCCGCGGCATCCATCGCCCGGGCGTCAGCATGGTCACCTCGCAGATGCTCGGGGTCTTCCGCGACGACGCCAGCACGCGCCGCGAGTTCCTCGCGCTCATCGGTCGCTCGATGTGATCGCGCGCGCGAGCGCGGGCCACAGCTGCTCGAACGCCACACGGCGGTGCACGAGCACGCCGTCGGTGAGCAGCGGCAGCGAGCCGTCGGGCTCGAAGATCGCGGCCAGCCCAGGGGCCGCGACTGGCGGCCACCGCAGCACCCCGGGGATCGCCGCGCTGCCCTCGGCGACGACGCGCTCGGGCGACGCCAGCACCAACGCGCAGTGCAGCGTCGCACGCACGTCGCGGGCACCAGCGGACGCGCCGGTCCGTCGCACGAGCTCGCGACACGCCGACGCCCACCCGCCGTGGGCCGCGGCGTAGCCGGCGGTGTCGATCCCCGGCGCGCCACCGAGCATCGCGACCGCGAGGCCGGTGTCGTCGCCGAGCGCGAGGGTGGCGTGGCGACGCGCCATCGCGCAGGCCTTGATGGCCGCGTTGTCGCGGTAGCTGCGGCCGGTCTCCGCCGGCGTGTCGTCGACCGGCGTGTCATCGATGGCGACGCCGTGCGCGGCCAGCAGCGCCGTGAGCTCGGTGCGCTTGCCGGGGTTGTGCGTCGCGATCGACAGCCGCATCGCACGAGGCTAGCAACCGCCCTACCCGGTGCGCACGCGCGTTGCGAACGCGACGGTTCCGTGACCGTCCGGGCCGATGGACGACCGCCGCGGCGACCTGGTAGCGTCGCGGCCGTGACGCTGCATCGACCGACACACACGATTCGCGCCGCAGTGCTGGGCGCCGGCACCATGGGCGCCCAGATCGCGGCCCACCTCGCCAACGCCGGAGCCCGCGTGTGGCTGCTCGACATCGTGCCGCCCGGCACCACCGCCGACGCGCCCAAGGCCGCCCGCAGCGCGATCGCAGCCGGCGCACTCAAGGCGATGCTCAAGGGCCGCCCCGCGCCGTTCATGGATCCCGCCTTCGCCGATCGCATCCGCGTCGGCAACCTCGAGGATCACCTCGAGCTCGCGGTCGCCGACGCCGACCTGGTGATCGAGGCGGTGATCGAGCGCCTCGACATCAAGCAGCCGCTGTTCGCCCGCATCGCCGCGGCTGCGCCGGCCCACGCGGTGCTGGCCACCAACACCTCGGGCCTGCCGATCCACAGCATCGCCGAGGCGCTGCCCGCAGACGCGCGCCGCCGGCTGGTCGGCATGCACTTCTTCAACCCGCCGCGCTACATGCACCTGCTCGAGGTCGTGCCCGGCCCCGACACCGCGCCCGAGGTCGTCGACGAGATCTCGTGGTTCTCGGAGACCGTGCTGGGCAAGGGCGTGGTGCCGTGCCGCGACACGCCGAACTTCATCGCCAACCGCATCGGCGTCGCCGCGACGATCCTCACCTTCGGCGCCACCTTCGACGGCGGCTACACCGTCGAGGAGGTCGACCTGCTCAATGGCCCGCTGCTCGGCCGCCCGCGCACGGGCTCGTTCCGCCTCGGCGATCTCGTCGGCCTCGATGTCAGCGCGCTGGTGACCGAGAACCTGCGCCGCGTCACGTCGAGCGATCCTTCGGCACCGAACTACGACGAGCTGCACGACCGCATGGGTGCGCACGACATCGTGCAGAAGATGCTCGCGGCGGGCATGAAGGGCGACAAGACCGGTCAGGGCTTCTACAAGAAGGTCAAGGGCGACAAGGGCTCGGAGGTGCAGTCGATCGACTTCGCCACGCTCAGCTATCGCGCGCGCATCGAGCCGTCGTTCCCCGAGCTCGCCGAGGTCGCGAAGATCCCCGATCTCGGCAAGCGCGTGGCCGCGGCGATGCGGGCCGACGGCCGCGCGGGCGAGTTCCTGCGCAAGGTCTACCTGCCGCTCTTCAACTACGCCGCCAACCGGCTGGGCAGCATCTGCGACGCGCCCAAGCCGATCGACGACGCGATGTGCTGGGGCTACGGCTGGAGCGCGGGCCCGTTCGCGCTGTGGGACATGATCGGCGTCGCGTGGTCGGTCGAGCAGATGAAGACCATGGGCCTGGCACCGAGCCCGGCCGTGCTCGCGCTGCTCGCGAAGGGCGGCCCCGAGGCCCGCTGGTACGGCGGCACGGCCGACGCGCCGACCCAGTTCGTGCCCGAGCGCGGCGCCCACGTGCCGGTGCCGCAGCCGGCCGGCGTGATCGTGCTGGCGTCGAAGAAGCAGGGCCCCGCCGAGATCCACACCACCAAGACCGCCGCGCTGCTCGACCTCGGCGATGGCATCGCCTGCATCGAGTTCCGCTCCAAGATGAACACCCTCGACGAGGGCGTGGTCGCGATGCTGCGCGACGCCATCGGGCTGCTCGAGCGCAAGGGTGGCTTCCGCGGCGTGGTGGTCGGTAGCCAGGCGGAGAACTTCTCCGCCGGCGCGGACGCGCGGCAGATCCTCGCGCTCGCGACCGCCGGCAAGTGGGACGATCTCGGCGAGGCGGTGCGCGCGTTCCAGGACACACTCATGGGCCTGCGCCACGGCGCGCTGCCGGTGGTCGCGGCGCCCTACGGCATGACCCTGGGCGGCGGTGCCGAGACCACGCTGTCGTCGGCGGCGGTGGTGGCCCACGCGGAGCTCTACATGGGCCTGGTCGAGGCCGGCATCGGCGTGGTGCCGGCCGGCGGCGGCCTCAAGGAAATTGCGCGGCGCGCCTCGGCGTGGGCCAGCGCGGTCGACGACGGCGATCCATACCCGTTCGTGCGGCGCGGCTTCGAGGCCGCGGCTGGCGGCAAGGTCAGCACGTCGGCCGCCGATGCGCGCAAGCTCGGCTTCCTCGCGGCCAGCGATCGCGTCGTGTTCCATCGCATGCACGTCATCGCGCAGGCCAAGCAGCAGGCCATCGCGCTCGCGGAGGCCGGCTGGGTGCCGCCCGATCGCGACGAGCCCATCACGGTGGTCGGCTCCGGCCGCGGCGCCAGCTTCATGATGGGCGCCGCGATGTTCCACTGGGGCGGCTACGCCTCGGCCCACGACAAGCTCGTCGCCGAGAAGATCGGTCACGTGCTCTCGGGCGGCATGCGAGCGCCCGGCACCAAGCTGGTCGCGCAGGACCTGCTCGACCTCGAGCGCGAGGCCTTCGTCAGCCTGTGCGGCGAAGAGAAGACCCGCGCCCGCATCGAGCACACGCTCAAGACCGGCAAGCCGCTGCGCAACTAGTCCGGCCCGTCGCGTGCGGCCCACGTCGCGGCCGCCGCTCCACCCGCAATCGCCAAGCTTCCACGAGAGAGACCACCATGACCGAGCTCCAACACGCCGTGATCGTCACCGCCCGCCGCAGCGCGGTCGGTCGAGCCCTCAAGGGCAGCCTCGCGCTCACCCGCCCCGACGACTTCGCCGCCGAGGTCATCCGCGGCACCCTGGCCGACGTGCCGTCGCTGCCGCTCGAGCAGATCGACGACGTCGTGCTCGGCTGCGCGATGCCCGAGGGCGAACAGGGCTTGAACGTCGCGCGCCCCATCGCGCTGCATGCCGGCCTGCCCGACGTGGTGTCGGCGATGACCGTCAACCGCTTCTGCGCCTCGGGCCTGCAGGCGCTGGCGATCGTCGCCGAGCGCATCATGACCGGTCAGATCGCCTGCGGCATCGCCGGTGGCGTCGAGTCGATGAGCATGGTGCCGATGGGCGGCAACAAGGCCGTGCTCAACCCGACCATCGTGCGCGAGCGCCCCGAGGTCTACATCTCGATGGGTCTCACCGCCGAGAACGTCGCGCAGCGCTTCGAGGTCTCGCGCGCCGACCAGGACGCGTTCGCGCTGCGCTCGCACCAGCGCGCGATCGCAGCGCAGCAAGCCGGGCACTTCACCGACGAGATCGTGCCGGTGACGACCGCCAGCGGCGCGCGCTTCGAGGTCGACGAGTGCCCCCGCGCCGACACCGACCTCGCGGCCCTGTCGGCGCTCAAGCCCGCATTCCACGTCAAGGGCAGCGTCACCGCCGGCAACAGCTCGCCGATGAACGACGGCGCCGCGGCGATGGTCGTGACCAGCGAGGCCTTCGCGCGCGAGCACGGCCTGGTGCCGCGGGCGCGCTTCGTGGGCTTCGCGACCGCCGGTGTCGCCCCCGAGATCATGGGCATCGGCCCCATCGCCGCGGTGCCCAAGCTGCTCGCGCGCACCGGCATCGCGCTCGGCGACATCGACGTCATCGAGCTCAACGAGGCCTTCGCATCGCAGTCGCTCGCGGTGATCCGCAAGCTCGGCCTCGACGAGGCGAAGGTCAACCCCAACGGCGGCGCGATCGCGCTCGGTCATCCGCTCGGCTGCACCGGCGCGAAGCTGGTCGCCTCCGCGCTCTCGACCCTGCGTCGCACCGGCGGCCGCTATGCCCTCATCACGATGTGCATCGGCGGTGGTATGGGTGCAGCGGGGTTGATCGAGCGGCTGTGAGGCGATCGCCGCCACGGGCGGCGCACACGAATTACCGGCGGAAATCCGCGCGGTCTCGGTCATCTTAGAAAGGTGGGGCCTCGCGGCCGCACACGCCCTCGCGCGCCCGCTGGTCGGGCTCGCCGGGGTGGGAGCACGTGGCAATCCCATGGCCACGCGTCGAACTCGATGACGAGCACGCACGCACAGACCCGCGTCGATACCCTGCCCGCCTGCGGCCTCGGGCTCGCGGGCATCCCGTTGCCGGTCGAACGCGATCGCTCGTTGCCGTTGCCATCGTCGCCCCCGCCCGCGCCGCCGGCCTTCGACGAACCGGAGGTCGGCTCCCGCGTGGGGCGCTACGTGCTCGAGCAGCGCATCGGCGAAGGCGGCATGGGCGTGGTGTGGCGGGCGTACGACGTCGAGATCGGACGCCGCGTCGCGCTCAAGTTCGTGCGCACGACCCCGACCGGCGTCGACGCCAAGCTGTGGTCGCGCCTGCGTCGCGAGGCCCAGGCGCTGGCGAAGATCCGCCACGATGGCGTGGTGTCGTTGTTCGACATGGGACACGACGGGCACGGTGCCTACCTCGCGCTCGAGTACGTGCCCGGCATGCACCTGCGTCGCTGGCTGCGTCAGGGCACGCGCAGCCCCCGACAGATCCTCCGCGTCATCGCGCAGGCCGCCCGCGGCCTCGCAGCGGTGCACCGCGCGGGCTTGGTGCACCGCGACGTCAAGCCCACCAACCTGCTGGTCGCCCGCGACGGCCGCGTGGTGTGGGTCGACTTCGGGCTCGCGCTCGGCGTCGCCGATCTGTCGCGCTCGCGCACCGACAGCATCGACGACGCGCCGCTGCGCACGCGACTGACCCGTGCAAACATGATTGTCGGCATTATCTATTATATGTCGCCCGAGCAGCTGCTCGGCCGCGACTTGGATGGACGCTGCGATCAGTTCGCGCTGTGCGTCACCGCCTTCGAGGCGTTGTTCGGCGCGCGGCCATTCCCGCAGGAATCCGCCTACGACCTGGCGATCGCCTACGACGCCGGGACCTGCGCGGTGCTGCCCTCGCGGCCTCGTTTGCCCAGGGGCGCGGCGCGGGCACTGCTGCGTGGGCTGTCGCTCGACCCCGCGCAGCGCTTCGGCTCGATGGATGCGCTCGCCGACGCGATCGATCCCGGTGACGCCGTCGACGCCGAGCTGCGCGCCGACGCGGGCACGCGCGCCGACGTGTCGCGCAGCGGCCGGCACGGTGCGATCCCCCGCCGCCTCACGCCCGCGTGGTGGCGGGCGGCCGCGATCGGGGCCACCGTCGCGCTCGCGGGCGCGGCGGGTGCGGGGTGGCTGCGCGGCAGGCTCGCGGCCCCCCACGGCGCCGCCGCCGAGCCTTGACGCCGCAGGCTGCGGGGGCTGCGGGGGCCGTCGGCTCAGGTCGGCGTGCCCAAGCCCACCGCGACGGCCCGATCGTGGCCGACACCCACGCACGACGGCGCACCTGCAAACGCGGCATCACGGATCCGCGGGGCCCGGTCCATGGCACGGTTGTCACCCCCGGACACCTCCCTTGGACCTGCCCGAGCTCCAGCCCGAAGAACGCGCGATGCTGCAGCGCTTTCGCGTCGCCAGCAGCCCCGACGGGGCCACGCAGGCGCGCGTACTCGCGGCGGTGCACCTGCGCATCGCCCCGGCGCCGCCGGCCGCCGACGACGGGCGCGTGCTGCAGTCGATGCGGCCCGCCGGCCTGTCGCAGGTGCTGCCGTGGCTGCGCGCGGGCGGCCTCGCGGTCGCCATCGCGGCGGCGACATTGCTCGTCATCGGCGGCACCACACGGGTCGTGATGGCCGTGCGCAGCGAAGCGCCCGCGACCACACAGGCGATGGATCGCGCGGAGCCGTCGGAGCCGCTGCCCCTTCGTAGCCCGGCCGTCGACCCCACGCCGTCGCTCGGCGTCGCGCCGCCGCCGGTGGCCGCCGAGCTCGCGGCGCCACCGGAGGAGTCCGCCGTGGTGGCGGACGTCGACGCGCGCGTCCCCGATGCCGCGCGCCCGCGTCCGCGCACGAACCGTGGCACCCAAGGGCCGCGGGAGGCCGTCGCGAGCCCGATCGATGCCGCCGCCGAGATCGCGTTGGTGCAGGCGGCCAAGCGCGAGCACGACGCGGCGCAACGACTCGCGCTGCTCGAGCGCCATCACCGAGAGTTCGCCCGCGGCGTGCTCACGCAGGAGGTGGCGATCCTCGAGATCCAGACCCTGTGCGCGCTGGGTCGACGCGAGCAGGCGAGCGCACACGCCGAGGGGTTCCTGCGTCGCTGGCCGGGCTCGGCCTACGGCGCCGCCGCATCGCGCGGCTGCGATGCCAAGGCAGGTCGCGAGTGATGGGGGTGATGCCTGCCTGTGCAGCGGTTGAGTACCATGCGTCGCGTGATCGGAGGCCGCCATGCACGCAGCGGAGCGGTTCGTCGTGGCCGGCGACGTCGGCCCATGACCGACGGTGCGTCAGAACCCGGCCACGGAGTGCGGCCGGGTGGATCGAAGTGTTGGGTTGCGTGGGTTCGGGGTAAGTCGTCGCAGCGGGCCGTACGCCCGCACCGGAGGTGGCGGCCGTGGCCGCCACCGCCCGGGTTGGATCGGGGTGTGAAGTGGAACGTCGTCGATCGCGAACAGGGCGCAGCGCAGCGGACACCACGTCGTGGCCGTCCGTGCCCGCGCTCGTGTGCCTCCCGGGGGGCCGGGACGCCGTGAGCGGGCTCGACCCCGAGTTCGGCGCGATCTATCGCGCGCACTTCGGGTTCGTGTGGCGCATCCTGCGTCGTCTGGGCGTACCGCCCGAGGCACTCGAGGACACCGCCCAGGACGTGTTCGTGGTCGTGCATCGCCGCTGGTCCTCCTACGACCGCGACGTGCCGATCCGCAGCTGGTTGTTCGGGATCACCCGGCGCGTGGCCGCCGACGCCCGCAAGCGACTGCACCGCGCCGCCTCGCGTGGCTTCACCTCGACCGACCCCGAGCGTCTCGGCGATCCTGCCGACACCGCGGCGCAGGCCGAGGCCAGCGACTTCGTCGCGCGCTTCCTCGACACGCTCGACGACGACAAGCGCACGGTGTTCGTGCTGGCCGACATCGAGGGCCTCACGGCACCGGAGATCGGCGCGGCGCTGGGCGTGAACCTGAACACGATCTACGCGCGGCTGCGGGCGGCCCGGATCCGCTTCCAGGGTGCGCGCCGCGAGTGGCTCGGCGACACCGCCGGCGTCGGCTGAGCCGCCCGCGCCCCGCGTGGCCCACCCGGCCCGCGCGGACTTTGGCATGCTGCGGACGATGCGTCCGCGCGCCGCCCTGCTCGTCGCCGCGCTGACATGGGCGTGCGGTGGCGAGTCGCGATCGACGATCGCGGACGTGCCGACCGCCGCGACGACGGGCGCCGGCGCGCCGCCGACGTCCACGCGCGCGGGCGTCGACATGCCGCAGGACAAGCGCGCGTGCTTGCGGGACGCTGCACCGCTGCCCGCTGCCGAGCGCGCGGTGGCGCGGGCGCTGTGCTCCGAGCGCGTGGCGCTCGGGGTCCCTGGCGCCCTGGTGGCCGTCGCGCGCGACGGCGAGGTCGTGCTGCGCTTCGCCGACGGCCTGCGCTGCCGCGGCCGCGACGACCGCGTCGACGACGACACGCGCTTCCGCATCGGCTCGCTCACCAAGATGCTCACCGCCGCGACCGTGTATGCCCACGTCGAGGCGGGCACGCTCGAGCTCGACGCACCGCTCGGTCGCGCCGCGGCACGCGAGCTCGGCGTCAGCGAGCGGATCGCCGGCGCCACGCTGCGGCAGCTGCTCGACCACCGCGCCGGGCTGCCCGAGATCACGCCTCGCGCCGACATGGCCGCGCTGGCCCCCGCGGCGCGCCTGCACGCGCTGGTCGGCGAGCCCACGGAGCCGGCGAACCGCAGCTGGCGCTACAGCAACGGCGACTACGTGCTGGTCGGCGCGCTGCTGCAGGCCCGCAGCCACGGGCACTACGTCGACGCGCTGCGCACCCACGTGCTCGCGCCACTGGCGATGGCGCACACCGAGATCCACGTCGATCCCCACGGCGACGTCGCGTGCGGCCACGTCCCCGGCGACGACGGCCCCGAGGCGGTCGACGTGGTCGCGGACTTCGAACGCTTCGCGTTCGGGCTGCACGAGACCGAGCCCGCCGGCGCCGTGATCAGCACCGCCGACGATCTGCTGCGCTTTGCCGCGGCGCTGTCCGATCGTCCCGGCGGATCACGGCCGGCGTGGGCGACCGCGATGCTCGCGGCCGTGCGCGAGCACGCGGGCGCGACCGGCCGCGGCGACGCGCGCTATGCCGCCGGCCTCGAGCGTCACGGCGATGGCGACGCGATGGTGCTGCGCCACGACGGCAACACCGGCGACTTTGCGGCGAGCCTCGTGTGGCGCCCGTCCGACGGCGCCGCCGTGGTGGTGCTCGCCAACGCGGGCGTGGTGCTGCGCGCGACGCTGGCGGCCGCGATGGTGCGTGCGGGCATCGACCCGCAGCACACGACCCGCGAGTGACCTACCGCCCCGGCACCGGCGCCGCAACCGGCGGCGTGACCTCGACCACCCACTGGACCGCAGCGCGACGCGTGCGGCAGCGTTGCTCGTCGCAGCTGAGGTACGACAGCCGCCCGTGGATCACGTGGGGCCCGGGCTGCGTCGGCGCGTTCATCCGCGCGCGCATGCGTGGCTGGGTCGCGAGCGGGTCGACGACGTCGCGGCCGTCGAAGCGGTTGTCGGCGAGCTCGACGTCGGTCGACCACAGCCACAGCTCGACCGGCGCGCCCGGCAGCGGTGTGTCGAGGATCGTCACCGACAGCTCGATGGCAGCCCCCGGCGCGACCCTGGGCACGGTCGCCACCGACACGCGACCGTCGTTGGGGGTCGACGGCGCGGCGATCTCGATCAGCACACGCAGGATGGCCGCAACGGTCACGGGCGGCGGCATCGTAGCATCGGCGTGCAAGCGCGGGTCGCCTCTCGTGCGCGGCGCACTCGCAGGCGGTGGTCATCCCGTCGCGGCGTGCACCACGGGCTGTCAGGTCGCGCCGAAGCGGTGCACGCGGTTGCGCCCGTGCTCCTTGCACCAATACAGCGCCTGATCGGCGCGCTCGATCAGCTCGAGGCGATCGCGGCCGTCCTTGCCGTACTCGGCGATGCCCATCGAGATCGTCACGTTGAAGCTGCCGTGCTCGCTGGCCATCGCCGTCTGCGCGACCTCTTCGCGCAGGCGATTGGCGAACGACTCGGCGCCCGCGGCATCGGTGTCGGGTAGCACCAGCACGAACTCCTCGCCGCCGTAGCGAGCGACGATGTCGACCTTGCGTGCGCGTCCGGCGAAGAGCGCCGCGACCTTGCGCAGCACCTGGTCACCGATGGGGTGGCCGTAGGTGTCGTTGATGCCCTTGAAGTGATCGATGTCGGTCAGGATGATGCTGTACTTCTGCTCGGTGCGCTCGACCAGCGCGTGCAGCTGCGCCAGCCGCTCCTGGAATGCGCGATGGTTGGTGAGCCCGGTGAGACCATCGGTGGTCGCGCGCTCCTCCATCTGTTGATACATCCGTGCGTTCTGCAGGCTCACGCCGACCTGGTGGCCGATGACCCGCAGCATGTCGCGCAGCGCCTGCCCGAACACACCCGGCCGCGACGACGCCAGCGTGATGGCCCCGAGCACCTCGTCGCCCCGAGACAGCGGCAGGACCAGCAGGCTCTTGGCGTTGCGCAGGCGGGTCTTGCCGGTCCACACCACGGTGTCGGGATCGACCAGGTCGGCGCCGGCGGGCATCCAGTGGCGGTTCTTCACCGCCATCGCGACCAGCGAGTTTGCGTCGTCGAACTCGAGCGCCTGTAGCCGCGCCGCGGCCTGCTGCCAGGCCTCGGCGTCGCCATCGTGGGCGGCGGCATCGATCGCCAGCACGCGATGACGCTCGCCGTGCACCGACGTGAGCACCGCGAGGTCGTACGGCACGATCGCCTTCACCGCCGCGAAGGTCTTCTGGTACACGTCGTCGAGCGTGAGCGCGGAGTTCAGCAGCTCGCTGGCGCGATAGAACTGCTCCTGCTCGTACTTGCCGCGCTCGACGGCGTTGAACACCCGCTCGTGCTCGACGACCCGCAGGATGTGGCTCGCCGCGCGCTGCAGCACCACCAGCTCGGCGTCGCCGAACGGCCGGTCGCCGATGCGGTCGGCGCACAGGATGCCGCGCAGGCGGTTGCCCTCGAGCAGCGGCACCGCGCACAGGTCGGTGACCGGCTCGGGACCGCGATAATACGGCGGCAGCCGCCGTCCGCCGAGCGCATGCAAGCGCAGCGGCTTGGGATCGGCCAGCACGCTGGTGAGCACGCCCGAGCTCGCCAGCTGCGGCGTCTCCGACAGCAGCTCGCCGTCGCTGGCCATCTCCTTGATCGACAGCCGTGGCAGGTTGCGGCCGCTGCGGTCGTCGTCGTTTGCCTCGCACCATAGCAACACGGCGGTGTGCAGGCCCAGCGCGGTGCGCAGCAGCTCGAGCGAGTGGAACACCTGCTCGTGGATGTTCTCGACCGCCGCGTGGACCATGCGCAGCTCCTCGTCGCTGCGGCGACGCGCGCGGCTCTCGGGCGGCAGCTGCGAGGCGATGAGCCGGAAGTCCTTGGCTTCCTGCCGCATGCGCGACAGCTCGTCGTCGACCCGGCGCGCATGCTCGCTGCGCAGCCGCCGGGTCAGGCTGCCCAGCACCAGTCGGTTGCCGGCCGCGAAGAAGCCGAGGAACACCAGGTGCTGCGCGCCTTGCCGCCACGCCGGCGCGGTGCCGATGCGGGCCGCGAGCAGGCACTCGAGCAGGCCGGTCACCAAGAGCACGCCGGTGATGCCGATGCGCGTGCGGTGGACGATGAGCGTGAACGACACCAGCGCGTAGGCCAGCGGATGCAGGAACGAGCTCGGCCCGCCGGCCAGCGCGATGCAGACGTAGACCGCCGTCGCCAGCGGTACGCCGAACTCGAGCTCGTGCCACGCGAGGTTGCGGACCGTCGTGCGCGGCACCAGCTCGCGCAGCGTCACCCACGCCAGCGCCGTCGCGAGCAGCGTGACCACCGACAGCACCGCCAGCTCGGCACGCACCAGCGCACCCAGCGAGAGCCGCCCACTGAGCAGCAACGGCCAGCAGGCCAGCGCCGTGAGCAGCGGCCAGTTGTCGACCATGGCGCGGCGTGCCGCGTAGAACCTGCGCGCGATGGCGGTCATGGCGTGGCGTCGGTCTTCGGGGCCGGGCGGTGTTCGACCTCGAACACGATCTCGCCCTGGCCGACGAGGTTGAGGTCTTCGCGCGCGATGCGTGCGACCTCGTCGGGATCGGTCTTGAGCGCGCGGACCTCGGCTTGCAGCTCGGCGATCTCCCGGCGCAGCGCCGCGTTGGCGGCGTCGAGCTCGTCGCGCTCACCCTCGACGCGGGTGAGCTCGTCGGTGCCGGCGGCGAGCTCGAGCTGCTGGGGACCCCACGCCACCAGCGCGGCGACCAACCCGGCCAGCAGGATGCGGTTCATCCAGTGCATGATGCCGAGTGCAACCTACGTGGGCGCGAGATCTCCGGGCAAGAAACCGGCGACAAGCAAGGGGGTCGAGCCGACGCCAAGCCCCAGCTCGGGACGGTGGGCGGTCAACGCCCGTGCAGGATGCCGAGCTTGTCGAGCCCACAGGTGCGCGCGGCGTCCATCACCCGCACCACATGTTGGTGCTCGGTGGCTTCGTCGGCGCGGATGTTCACCCCCGTGGTCTCGTCGGACTGCGCCGCCGCGCACATGCGCAGCTCGAGCTCGCGGGCGTCGACCGCCTTGCCGTCGAGCTCGATGCTGCCGTCCTTCGCGATCGTCACCACCAGCGCCTTGGGCTGCTGGGTGACCTCGCGGTTCTTGGCCTTGGGCAGCTTGACCCTGAACGAGGGGTTGTTCTGGAAGGTCGAGGTCAGCACGAAGAAGATGAGCAGCTGGAACACCACGTCGATGAGCGGCGTGAGGTCGATCGAGACCTCGCCGCGCCGCCGCTTGCTGCGGCGCGCGAAGCTCACGGCGCGTCCTCGTCGGCGTCGGCCTTCGCCTTGGTGCCGCTGGGCTTGGCGGGCGCCTCGTCGCGATCCTTGGCCGAGCGCGCCGCGTCGGCGTCGCGGTGGAGCGCGGCGTCGTCGAGCAGGTCGACCAGGCCCATCGCGTCCTCTTCCATGTCGATGACGATGCGCTCGTTGCGGCCCTGCAGGAACTTGTAGAGCACCAGCATCGGGATCGCGACCACCAAGCCGTACGCGGTGGTGATGAGCGCCTGCCAGATGCCCTCGGCGAAGGCGTCGGGCCCGACCATGCCCTGCTTGTAGGCATCGACGAACTTCTTGAAGACCTGGATCATGCCGACGACGGTGCCGAGCAGCCCCAGCAGTGGGCTCACCGCGGCCACGGTGCCGACGATCTCGACGTTGCGCCCCATGCGGGCCACCTCGCGCTCGCCGACCTCCTCGACCGACTCCTTCACGACGTCGCGGCCGCGCCCGAGGCCGTAGGCCCGTAGACCCGCGGCCATGATGAGCGCGATCGACGAGCGGTTCTCCTCGCACAGCAGCAGCGCCTCGCTGGTCTTGCGCTTGACCACCAGACCGCGGATGCGATCGACGAACGCCCGCGGCAGCAGCCGTGCGCGCTGCAGCGACCACAGGCGCTCGATGAAGAACGCGACCCCGATGATCGAGGAGCCGAGGATCGCCCACATGAGCGGTCCGCCCTGTCCGAAGAGTTCCTTGACGTCCATGCGTTCCGCAGCCGAGCTCGCGTCCCCTTGCCACGATGGGCGCGCCCCGACGTGGATCGGGCGCACACCCGGGGCTCACGGGGCCTTGGCTGGCCACGTGGCGGCGCGCGGGCTGATGATGGACCGGCCGACACGACCGGGCAAGGCGAAGCCCCCCTCGTAGCGCTTGACGAGACGGCGGCGCTCGGTGTACTCGAACGCCCCTCGCCCGAGCGATCGGGTCGAGCCGACGGGGGTATAGCTCAGTTGGGAGAGCGACGCGCTGGCAGCGCGTAGGTCAGGGGTTCGAGTCCCCTTACCTCCACCGAGTCGAAGGCACCGAGGATCCTCCTTCGGTGCCTTTTTGCGTTTCCGGGTCCCGCGGGTCAGCGGCCGTCTTCGCACCAGCGCGGCAACGAGATCCGCAGGTGCGCGCCACGATCGACCTCGAGCAGGCGGACCGCGCCGGCGTGTGCGGCGGCGACGTGGGCGATGAGCGCGAGCCCGATGCCATGACCGGCGACGCCCGGGCTCGCCGCGCCGCGATGGAAGGCAGCGAACACCGCCTCACGCTCGTGCGGGGGGATGCCCGGCCCCGCGTCGATGACGTCGACGTCGACGGACTCGCGGGTCGCCGTCACGCGGACGTCGACCCGCGCGTCGGAGAACTTCAGCGCATTGTCGACGGCGTTGTGGATCATCGCGCGTAGCAGCTCCGCATCGCCGCGGATGATTGCTTCGCGGGCGAGCTCGACGTGGACGCGCGCGCGCTGCTCGACGCCGAGCTCGCCGATGACGCCATCGATCACCTCGGCGAGCTCGACGGCCTCGCCCTGCTCGGCGGGCGCGCGACCGGGCCGCGCCAGCACGAGCAGGCGCTGCACCAGTCGCACCAGCTCGTGCACCCGCGCCTGCAGCCGACGCACCGTGGCCGGGTCGGCCGGCTCGCCCTCGAGCATGAGCTCGAGCTCGCCAGCCAACACCGCCAGCGGCGTGCGCAGCTCGTGCGCGGCCTGGGCCGCGAAGGACTGCGCGTGCACGAGCGCGTGCCCCAGACGCGCGACCAGCTGCGCGACGCTGTCGCGCAGCGCCTCGAGCTCGGCGTGTCGCGCGGGTGGCTCGAGCAGGTCGGCCCGTGGCGCATCGGCATCGATGCGTCGCACGCGATCCCCGAGCTCGGTCAGCGGCGCGATGGTCCAGCTGGCGCTGCGGTGACTCGCCAGCCCGCCGAGCGCGGCCCCCACCAGCGCACCGACCAGCAGGCTCCACCAGGTCAGGCGTCGGCGCTCGCGTTCGTCCTGCGCGCTGACCCCCAGCACCACCAGGCGACCATCGCCGAGCGCGGCCGCACACACGCGCCGCTCGAGCTCGAGGTCCGCGAGCACCTCGCAGTCGCCCGACGCAATCGTCGGCAGCCGCGGGTCGCCGGCGACGACCCCGGTGGCGTCGACGATCGCCGCCACCGCCCCCGGCTCGCGCACGTCGGCGAGCTCGTGGTCGAGCACGGTCGCCAGCACGGGCGCACCGTCGGGACCGATCCGGATCGGATGTCGATCGTCCGCGGGATCGTCGGGCGCGCCGCGGGTGAGCTCCTCGTCGATCTCGTCGGCCAGCTCGGCGACCGCCGCGAGCGCGACGCGATCCTCATACCGCGCGAGCAGGCCGCCGCTCAGCATCGCGGCGATCAGCGCCGCGCAGGCCCCCGCGACCGCGGCCCACGCTGCGCCCACCAGCGCGACGCGACGTGCGAGCCGCGGTGGCTCAGCGCGGCGTCGCGACATAGCCCTCCCCTCGCACCGTGCGGATCGCCTCGGCGCCGAGCTTGCGACGGATCCTCGCCATCAACACGTCGAGGCTTGCGCTCGCGCCCTCGCTCGCGTCGCCCCACACCAGCTCGAGGATGCTCGCGCGGGAGACCACGCGGTCACGCCGATGCACCAGGATGTCGAGGATCGCCCACTCGCGCGCGGTGATGGGAATCTCGCGACCGTCGATGCTGGCGCGCCGACTGCCGAGCTCGAGTCGCGCGTCGCCGAGGCAGATCGCGGCTTGTCGTTCGATCGGTCCGCGCCGCCCCAACGCGCGCACGCGCGCACGCAGCTCGGCCAGCGCAAACGGCTTCACGAGGAAATCGTCGGCGCCAGCGTCCAGGCCGGCGACCCGACGCGGAACCTCGCCGTGCGCGGTGAGCAGCAGGATCGGCCACCGCGCGCCGGCATCGCGTAGCTCCCGACACAGCGCGATGCCGGTGCCGTCGGGCAGCGCGACGTCGAGCACGAGCAGCTCGGGGGCTGCCGCCGCGATGCTCGTGCGCGCCTGGGCCACCGAGGCAGCGACCCGCACCTCGTGCCCATCACGCACGAGCGCGCGCTCGAGCAGATCGAGCAACTCCGACGAATCATCGACGACGAGCACCTGCATGCGCGGCGTCCACTGTACCGCCAGCACGATCGTCGACGAGCGCGGGTGACGCCCTCGTTCGGCTGCGGTTGGGGTTCGCGCGCCAGGGTTGTCGCATGCACCTCGTTGCGGCCGCGTTTGCGCTTTTCGCCGGTGCCGGCATCCCCGCCGACGCCCGCTACACCCCTGGCAAAGGCCTCGGCGTCGTGACCCGCGACGGCCGCTTCGCGCTCGGCGTGCGCGCGCGCCTGCAGCCGCGGCTCGAGGCCGAGCACGCCGCCGGCGAAGCGACCGCAGCGACGCTGATGCTGCGGCGGGCCCGACTCACGCTCGCGGGGCACGTCGGCTCGCCCCACGTGCGCTACTACGTGCAGCTGGGCTTCACCCCGCGCGACATGACGGGCGGGCTACGCGACGACGTCGCCGCGGTCCGCCACGACCCGCTCCGCGACGCCCGCGTCGAGTTCACGCGCCTCCGCGACGCCGAGCTCTGGATCGGCCAGACGAAGGTGCCCTTCAGTCGCGAGCGACTGATCTCCGACGCCAACCTGGCGGCGATCGATCGCTCGATCGTCAACGAGGAGTTCAACCTCGATCGCGACATCGGCGTGCAGCTGCGCTCGCGTGATCTGGGCGGCCACGGTGGCAGGTTCGGCTACGCGTTGGGGGTCTTCACCGGCGATGGACGCAACACCTTCGAGCTGCGCACGCCGCGGTTCGCGTACGTCGCACGGCTCGAGCTGCGCCCGCTCGGATCCATGGGGACCGACGGCGAGAGCGACCAGCCGCGCTCGCCGTCCCCGAGGCTGGCGATCGGGCTCGCGTACGCGTTCCACGACGGGGCCGCGGGCGATCGCGGGGTCTTCGGGGCGCGGCCCAGCGACGGCGGCACCACCGACAACCACAGCGCGACGGTGGACGCCGCACTCCACTGGCGCGGCATGTCGCTCGAGGGCGGCGCGTTGTGGCGGGTGGGGCGACGCGAGCCCGGCGCGGCCGGCCCAGTCGAGGCGGCACGCAGCGGCTTGGGCTGGTTTGCTCAGCTGGCGTGGCTGCTGCCGACGATCCCACTCGAGCCAGTGGTCCGCTATGCGCAGGTCTTGGACGTCTACGGTCGGCGTAGCAGCCTCGACGCGGGGCGTGAGGCCGGCGGGGGTCTCGGTTGGTACTTCGCTGGACCCGACCTCGAGCTGCGGACGGACTACACGCGGCTGTGGGAGCGCGGAAGCACGAGCGATCGCCTGCGCGTGCAGCTGCAGGTGGCGTTCTGATCGCACGGCCCGCGGGTCAGCGTCGGGTCCGGCGACGCGCGAGCGGCTCGAGGCTCTGCGAGATGACCGCGGCGCGCTGCACGTGCGACCGCAGGCGCTCGGGCGGGTGCCGCTGCAGCGCACGCGCCGGCGCGACACCGAGGATCGCGAGCGCCTCGATCGCCATGCCGCGGAGCTCGTCGCGCGCGTCGGTGTCGGCGGCGATCCATGCCAGCTGCGGGCGACAGCCATCGCCGCGGGTGGTGAGGGCGAGCAGGCCATCGTCGATGCCACGCGCGGTGGCGTCGCGCGCGGCCGCCAGCACGACCTCGCAGCTGCGCGCCGGCGCGTGGCGGGAGTACGCGGCGAGGGCGTGCTCGCGGACCTCGATGTCGGCGTCGACCAGTGCGACTGCCCAGCGCGGATCGTCGGGCCGCTGCGCCACCAGGGCCTCGAGCAGTCGCACGCGCGCGCCCGCGAAGATGCCCGAGCGCTCGTCGTTCGCGAAGGCGACGTCCCGCGCGAGCCGGGCCGCGGCGAGCTCGGCGGCCCCCGGCAGCTGCAGCTGCAGCGCACGCAGGGCCGCGAGGTCGGCGAGACCCGAGCGATCGTCGGCCGCATCGGCGAAGGCCGTCACCCGTGCGAGCGCGTCGACGTCACCGGCGGCCGCGAGCGCGGCGTGGTGGAGCAACTCGAACTGCGGCGCGTAGTTTCGGTGCTCGCGCTGGGCGACGTGGGGGTAGCCCGAGCGCGCGCGCAGACCTTCGCGCAGCTGCGCGCGGGCCCGTCGTGACGCGGCGTCGCTGCGACCGTGCAGCCGCGCGAGCAGGGCGATGATGCGATCGTACGCCACCAGGGACATCGGCGCATCGAAGCCGAGGTCGTCGCGACCGACGTGCCGCAGCAGGATGTCGACGTCGGCGACGTCGTCCCCGAACGTCCGCAGGAGCGCCGCGTCACAGGTCGCGACCATGGTGCCGCTGTACGAGCCCGAGAACGCCTTGCGCACGCGGGTGCGCAGCGGCTCGTCGCCGAGCGAGAGCCGGGCCGCGACCACCTGGCAGAAGGCGTGGGCGTCGGTCAGCGGCACGCGCGGCTCACCGTGGGCGGTCGCGTCTTCACCGGCGCTCAGCCGCCGCAGCTCGCCGAGCGCGGCGCGATCGTGGGCCGCGACGATCGGCACGAGCGCGACGAGCTGGCTCGATCCGCCGGGCATGCTCATGCGCATGTCGGGGAGCTCGAGCCGCGCGAGGAAGCCGATCGCGTAGCGACTCGCGGCCTGCACGTCGAGCCGGGTCAGTGCCTCGAGCGTGTCGGCCCACAGCGAGCCGTGGCCGTGGACCTCGAGCTCGCGCAGCAACGTCACGACCGCGTCGGTGCTGCTGCGATCGCCGAGCGCCGCGAGGGCGTAGGCCGCCTCGGCCTGTAGCGAATGAACCTCGAACTCGGCATGGGTGTCCCGCAGCGCTGCCGGCAGCGGCATCGTCAGCATCGCGCGCAGCGAGGGCACCGCGCTGCGATCGTCGGTGTACGCGGCCCACACTGCAGCCTCGCGCGCGGCCTCGACCGCGGCGGCGTCGTTGCGATCGGGTGCGAGCACGATCGGCGCCAGCGCGGCCCGCAGCGAGCCGGCCGCCGCGACCGGACCGACGCACGCGACGTCGATGTCGTCATCGCAGGTCAGGTAACGCTCGACCAGGAGCGAGCGGCGGTAGCTCGCGCTCCAGTGGGCCTGCGCATCGCCGGCGGCGCAGACACCCACGCACGCGGCCACGCCGGCCGCCAGCGCCCCCACGCGTCGCGCGAGGTGCCGCCAGCGGGAGCTTCGAGCATGCGGGGCCTCGCGACGCGGCACGGCGAAGCGAAGACGCCGCCACGTCGCCGGGTCTTCAGGCATTCTGAGGCGCGACTTCCCGGCTCCAGCGGGTACTTGCTACGGTGATCCCGCGATGCTGCACCGTCGATCGCTGCCGCTGGCCCACCCCTGCTCCGAAGCGTCGCGCCTGCGTGGCGACGGCCCGGTGCTGCACTGCGATCGCTGCGACGCGCCGGTCTACGATCTCTCCGCGCTCACGCGCGCGCAGGCCGAGGCGTTCCTGCATCGGCTGGTCGGCCGTCCCAAGCCGTGCCTGCGCTACACCGTCGATGCTCGCGGCGCGCTCCGCTTCCGCGATCCGCAGCCGGCCGCCGCCGCCGGCTGGGTTGCGACGCTCGCCGCCGGGGCCGTGATCGCGTTGGCCGCAGCGCCCGCCTCGGCTGCCCCGCCGCCCACCGAGACGACCGCGCCCTCGCCCGAGACCCCCGAGACCCGCGGCGACGCAACGCCCACCACCACCGAAGCGACCGAGGCCGCGACCACGCCGGGTGAGCCGACGACGTCCGCCGACACCGGCGATCCAGCGTCGTGCCCGCTGCCGATGCCCGAGACCGAGCAGGGGCACGAGGTCCACGGCGGCGTGCCGCCGGAGGACGTGGGCCACTACGGCGTCTCGCGACGCGAGCACCGACGCTGGCGCCGCGCCGAGCGTCGTCGCGAGCGTCGCGAGCGACGTGCCGCGCAGCGCGGCACCGCGGTGGCGTGATCGCGGGCGCCGGCCCGCGGCGAAGCGACGCGGCGACACCGGAGCCACGCACACGGCTGTCCCCGGGGACATCGACGCGCGCGCGTGCGGGAGCGTCGGCAGGGCCCGACGAAGTTCCGTGGCACGGCCGCTGCACCGGCGTGCGAGGCGATGAAGCCACGCACGTTGACCACTGCGACCTCGACACTCCTGATGCTGTCCGTCCTCGGCCTCGCCGCGTGCGACAGCGAGACCGCGACCCCCGAGGCGCTGGCGATGCGTGGGGCGGACTTCGGTCCACGGCTGGATCTCGCGCCGCATGCGATCGACATCGACGCGAGCGAGCTCGACGGCGCATGGGCGCAGACGCTCGACCTTCGCGAGCTCGATCCGGAGCGGTCGCACGTGGTGTTCCTGCAGTCGCCCAACCCCGACGACACCCTCGTCGCGCGCGATCCGGAGAGCGGCGAGCTGCTCGGCGAGGCCGAGCCCGTGCAGGTGCTGTACACCGACCTGGGCAAGCTCCACGTCTCGCGCATCGAGCTCGCCGAGGGCACGAAGCTGGCCCAGCTCGTGGGGCAGCTGCAGCCATCCGCGCGACCGCACCGCATGTTGTTCTGCGACGAGGTCGTGACCGAGCACGCCGATGCGGTGCCCGGATCGCTGCGCGACGCCGTCGCGCGCGTGCGCGCGGGCGGATCGGTATGTTTCGACCCCCAGGCGTTCGCCATCGACACCGAGGCGGAGGTGATCGGACACATCGAGATCGTCGACGACATCCACATCCACGGCCTGCCGACGCGCCCCGTGCTGCGCAGCGACGGCGGTGACCGCCTCCTGACATTCGCGCCCGGCACCGACGCGACGATGGATGATGTCGTGCTCGCCGACGGCGGCCACGTCGATGGCGGCGGCCTGCTGCGGAGCTCGGGGCGGCTGCGCGCCGAGCGGGTGGGGTTCATCGGTGGCAGCGCCCTCGAGGGCGGCGCGATCTACAGCGACGGACAGCTGTGGCTGACCGACTGCCAGGTGGACAACTCCTTCGCGGTGGACGGCGGCGGCATCTTCAGCTCGTACGGCGAGGTGACGCTGGTCGGCACCGCCGTGCGCGGCAACGAGGGGGCACACCGCGGCGGCGGCGTGTTCGGCCACAACGCACGCTTCGTCATGCGCGGCGGCACCGCGATCTCGGGCAACTATGCCGTCGACGCCGGCGGCGGCATGTACCTGCGCGCGACCGCCTTCGTCGGCGACAACACGCTGTGGAACGCCTCATTGACCGCCAACGTCAGCGACGGTGATGGCGGCGCGGTGTTCCTCGAACACGCACGCCTCGTGATCAGCTCCAACCCCACCGCGCCGCTGCAGGACGTCATCCACGGCAATCGAGCCGCGCGCGGCGGCGGCGTGGCGCTCGACGACGGGGCCTACTTCGAGCTCGCCGGCGACACCCGCGTGGTCGACAACGCGGCCATCTCGGGTGGCGGCGTGTTCAGCAGCGGCACGGTGGAGCTCGGCGGATCGGCCAAGCTGCTCGACAACTACGCCGCCCAGGACGGCGGCGGGGCGGTGATCGCCGGCGGCACCCTGCGCGCCTCGGGTGCCGCGACCATCGAGGGCAACACCGCCGTACGACTGGGCGGCGGCGTGCGCCTCGATGGCGGGCTCTACACGGGGCTGCCCGCCGCGGTGCTCGGCAATGTACCGACCGACATCGAGTGACGCCGTCGCCGTGCCACACCGACGGGGCGTGCGCGCGCGCGCCCTCGAGATCGCTCAGCACACCGTGACGACCGGATTCAGCGAGCAGTCGAAGTCGTCGCAGTCGATGTATCCATCACCGTCGTCGTCGCCGCCGTTGCTGCACGCCGCGTCGTCGTTCTCGTCGCCGCACAGGGTCACCTGCTCGCTCATCGAGCAATCGAAGTCCCCGCAATCCACATAGCCATCGCCGTCGTTGTCGACCCCGTCGCTGCAGCTGGCATCGTCGAGTTCGTAGGGCGCGAGTCCACAGAAGGACTCGACCGAACAGAGGTCGGTGACGCACGAGCCGTGCTCCGGGCACGACGAGCGCTCGGTGCAGGTCGGGATGCAGTACTTCGGTGCCTCGGTCGAGATCTCGCACGAGTGACTGGCCCCGATGACACCGATGCGGTCACAGCTCACCACGATGCCGCTGCCCTCGGGCGCAGCCGGGCACGGCGTCTCACCCGCTTGCGCCGACCAGCACTCCACGGTGCAGAAGCCGTGGAAGCACAGTCCGCCGCCGCAGTCGGCGTCGTCCATGCAGGGACGATAGGCTTCGTCGGCCGACTCGCCGGTGCTGCTACCCGCGGTGTCGTCGCCGGTGGAACCACCGCTCGTCGACGCATCCGCGCCGGTCGGATCGCCCGTGACGGTCGTCGGACCCGTGCCCGCGGTCGTCGGGCCGGTGTCGACCTCGCCGTCGTCGTCGGCAGCGCCGCTGCCACTGCTCGTCTCGTCACCGCTGTCGCACGCGGTCGTGCAGTCCCCGCCGGCGGGCACGTCGGACTTCGACGGACACGCCGGCACGACCGGCATGACCCCGACCAGGAGGAACAGGAACGCGCGCGAGGGGGCGGGCATGGCCGACGAGTGCGGCGCGCGGTGGTTTCGATTCCCTGCACCGCGAGAACGTTGCAGGCCCGGCCGAAGGCGCGCCCCCAAGCGCCCTGCACGGGATCTGCACGAACTCGGCGACCCCGCGCCCACGCGCGGCGTCGAGACCTACCGCATGGGCTTGCTACGAACCAAGCCGCATGCTCGGCACCGACGCCTCCACCACCCTGCCTGCGACGCCGTGGCGCGTCGATCCACCCCCGCTCGAACCGGCGGCCTCGCGCGACGGCAGCGTCGACGTCGAGACGCCGCCGGTCGGTCAAGTGATCGGCGCAGCGGCGGCGATGGCCGCGGCCGGGGCCGCCGCTGCGCTCGGCTCGGGTGAGCTCGACGTCGCCGCGCGAGCGACTGCGATGCTGATGGGGCCGGCCCTGGGCGCGATGGTGCTGACCGCCCCGGCCCTGCTGGCGGTGCATCAGTTCCTCGGCCTGCACGCACGGCCGGAGCGGCTGGTCGCCGCGCTCGCGCGGGCCCTGGTCGCCGGCGGTCGCGTGGCGCTGGGCCTGGTCCCGATCGCGCTGTTCTTCGCGGCGACCTCGGGCCTGTGGGCGCTGGCGATGGCCGGCGTGGTCGCGGTGCCGGCGATCGTGATGGCCGCCGTCGCGCTGGTCCACCTGCACGCCGCCGAGCAATCGAGCGCACCGACCCGCTCGCGGTTCGGCTTCCTGGTGATCGGCTGGGCCACGCTGGCGCTGGCGATCGGCGCGCGGCTGATGCTGTCGGTCGCGGGCTACGTGCAGCAGGCGGTGTCGCCATGAACACCACCACCCTCGCCCCCCCGATCCCCGCGCTGCAGCTGACCGTGGCGGTGCTGCGCGAGCCCGCGGCGCTGCTGCGCGGCCGCGACGACGCCTCGGGTGCGCTCGCGCGCCTGGTCCCGGCCCTGCTCGCGGTCATCGTCGTCGCCGCGGGCCTGTTCGGCCTCGTGGTCGGCTCCTACCGCGGCGGGCTGCAGCACCTGTGGGCCGCGCTCAAGCTGCCGCTGGTGCTGCTGCTGCCGCTCTTGGTGGCGCTGCCGACCGTGCACGCGCTCTACCGCGTCGCGGGCGTCGCCTTGCGGCACGAGCGACTGGTGTTCGCCGCGCTGGTCGGCTGCGCCCGCGCGAGCCTGCTGCTGGCCGCGATGGGGCCGGCGCTGTGGCTGCTGTTCTCGCTACGCATCGACTACCACGCCGCCGTGCTCGCCATGTGCGGCGCGCTCGCGATCGCCGGCGTCATCGGCCTCGTCACCACCGCGAGCTTGCTGCCGACCGGCGGCGCGCTGCGGATCCTCGCCCACACCGGTGCGCTCGCGGTCGCGGCGGTCGTGCTCGCCCAGGGCGGCTGGGTACTACGGCCGTTCCTGGTGCGCCCGCGGGCCGAGATCACGTTCCTGCGCCCGCTCGAGGCCGACGTGTTCTCGAGCGTGCAGACGACCTGGCGCTCGAGCAAGGGTGACTATCGCGGCTGGGAGGCCGACGCCCCCCGGTGGCGCAAGGGCAAGGAGCAGGAGGCCGCACCATGATGCTGCTCGCACGCATCGAGGTGATCTCGCTCTCGCTGGGCGCCGGCTACCTCGCGATCGGTTTCGTCATCGCGTGGCTGCTGTCGCGGCGCCGACACAGCCCCACCGTCGCCCTCGGCGCGCTGGCATGCTGGCCGCTGCTGCTGCCGCTGCTGCGGCAGCCACCGCCACGCAGTGCGGGACGCGGCCCGCTGGTGGCGCGCATCGAAGCCGCGGTCGACAGCCTGCGCGACGCGATGGCCGATCCCGCCGCGGTCGAACTCGACCTTCCCGCCGATCTCGACCGCCTGGTGGCCGAGCTCGAGCGCGCCGACGAGCGCCTCGCGATGGTCGATCGCCTCGTGCGGCAGATCGGTGCCCACGGCCCCGCAACCCCCGCGGTCGCCGAGGGCCTCGCGCAGCTGCAGCGCGCCCGCGAGACCACCACGGCCGAGATCGAGGCGGTGCTCGACGGCATGGTGCAGCTGCGGCTACAGATCGGACTGCGCTCGTTGGCGGGGAACAGCGTGCCCATTCGGGAGCGTCTGAGGGACCTCCGCGCTCGCCTGGCGGCGATCGACGAGCTCGCCGCGATGGAACTCCACGCATGAGCACGAGCCCCCGGATCCTCCTGGTCGACGACGACGACCACCTGCGCGAGGTCGTGCGCTACGCGCTCTCTCGCGAGGGCTTCGTCGTCGTCGAGGCCAGCGACGGCGAGGCCGCCAAGCGCCTGTTCGAGCAGGACGAGCCCGACCTGCTGGTGCTCGACGTCGCGATGCCGAAGCTCGACGGCTTCTCGCTGTGCCGTGAGCTGCGCAAGCACAGCGAGGTGCCGGTGCTGTTCCTGTCGGCCCGCGACGACGAGATCGATCGCGTGCTCGGGCTCGATCTGGGCGGCGACGACTACGTGACCAAGCCGTTCTCGCCGCGCGAGCTGGTCAGTCGCGTCAAGGCGCTGCTGCGTCGCACGCGACCGGTCGCGACCCCAGCGATGCTGCAGTGGGGCCCGCTGCAGGTGCGGTTGGACGAGCACCGCGTGTTCGTCGGTGAGGTCGAGCTCACGCTCACCGCCACCGAGCTGCGTCTGCTGGGCGCGTTGCTGGCACGACCGCGGCGCGCCATCACCCGCGAGGAGCTCGCCGAGGCCGCCTACCCCGACGCGCGGGCGGTCAGCGAGCGCACCATCGACTCGCACATCCGCCGCGTGCGGGCCAAGCTCAAGCCGTTCGATCTCGATCCATTCGAGACCGTGCACGGCGTGGGTTTCCGCCTGGGGCCGCCCCCATGACGCTGCGGCTGTCGCTGCGCGCGTGGCTGCTGCTCTCGTACGTCGCGGTGTTCTGCCTGCCGTGGCTGGCGCTGGTCGGCAGCGGCGCACTCGACCACGATCTGCGTCGACAGACCCGCGAGCACCTGATCGCGCAGGGGCACCTGTGGGCGCTGCGGGTCGAGGCCGGGCTCGCCCAACACGGGGGCGTGCAAGGCGACGCAATGCGCGAGGTCGCCGTGGGTCTGCGCGACGACCTCGCGACCGCGCGCACCCGGACGCTGTGCGCCACGCAGATCGTCGATGCCACCGGCGTGGTGCTGGCGAGCACCGGCGGCACCACCGGTCACAGCCTCGCCGACGACCCCGAGGTCGAGCGTGCGCTCGCCGGCGAGCTCGGCCTGGTGGAGCGCGAGCGCTCGCGGGTTCGCAGCCGCAATCCTGCGGCGCTCGACGGACCCAGCCGCTTCGCGTCGGTGCGTTCGTTCGTGGCGGTGCCGATCCAGCAGGGCGGGCGCGTCGTCGGGGCCGTGGTCATGAGCCGCACGCCGCGAGAGGAGCTGCAGGCGTTCGCGCAGATGGGCCCGCGCCTGCTGGTCGCGCTCGCCGTCGCGGCCGCGCTCACCGTCGCGTTGGCGTGGACCAGCGGCTGGCTCGGCAGCCGCTCGCTGGCCAACCTCTCCGAGGCCGCGCGACGCATCGCTGCCGGCGCGCGTGATGCCGGCGGCCTGGGCCCACTCGGCGAGTCGCACGTGCGCGAGGTCGGTGCGCTGGCCGACGCCGTGCGAGGCATGCACGGCCAGCTGCAGGCGCGGCTCGACTACATCGACGAGTTCGCCGGCAACGTCGCGCACGAGTTCCGCACCCCGATCGCGACCCTGCGCGGCACGCTCGAGCTGCTGCACGACGATCCCGAGATGCCCGCGGCGCAGCGCGAGCGCTTCTTCGCCAACGCCGACGCCGAGCTGACCCGACTGGCCACGCTGGTCGACGGCCTGCTCGCGCTGGCGCGGGCCGAGCGACTCGGCGATCCTGCGGCCATCGATCCCGCGGCGCTGCTGCACGGGGTCGTTGCCCGCCGGAGCGACGCCGTTGCACTGCACGACGCCCGCAGCGACGAGGCCCAGCGGGCCCGCATCGTCGGCAGCGCGCGGCAGCTCGAGAGCGCGCTCGACAACCTCATCGACAACGCGCTGCGCCACGGCGGCGACACGGTCGCGATCGCCATCGAGCTCGGCGCCGACGACCGCCACATCCGCATTGCGGTGGTCGACGACGGTCGCGGCATCGATCCCGCCGACCTCCCCCGCGTGTTCGAGCGCTTCTTCACCACCGCCCGCGCCGGCGGTACCGGGCTCGGGCTCGCGCTGGTGGCCGCGATCGTGCGCGCCCACGGCGGTGAGATCGCGGTCGACAGCCGTCCGGGCCGCACCGCGTTCACGATCTCGCTGCCCCGCGCCGACACGCCGTGACGCGGGGCAGCGCAGGCCTCACGGCATGAGCTCGTCGCACGCGCACGTGCAGAGGTCGGGCTCGCTCGCGCCACCCGTGCTGGAGGCTCCGCCGCCGCCGCTGCTGTCGCTGCCGCCGGTGGTGGCGTCGGTGTCGACGCCGCCATCGCCGGGCGCGCAGGTCATCCACGCGCCCGCGGGGTCGGCGTGGGTGCAGGTGCTGCCGCTGCGCAGGACCTCGGTGGTGCCATCGTCGGCCATGCGAAAGTAGACGGTGCCGTTGCTGCCGCACGCGTCCTCGGAGCCGCAATCGGTGTCGCCGAGGGGATTGTCGACGCAGGCGCCACCGCCCTCGACCGGCGTGAACGCGCACGCCGCATCGACGACCTCGAAGCTGTACATGTCGAGCCACTGGCACGCGAAGCCGTCGAAGCCAAATGTCGCCGCGCAGGCCTCGCGGCTCGTCGCCTCCGCGCACGCAGACGCGCCACCGGTCGGCTCTTCGCCGGTGGTCGGGACCTCGCCCGTGGTCGGGTCGCCACTCGAGCTGGTCTCGGGGTTCGAATCCGTGCTGCTGGCCGAGGCCGTCGACGGATTCGTCGCAGAACTCGAGCCGTCGTCATCGCCCGCAGGCTCACCGCACGCGCCGCACAATACCGCCGCAATCATCCACCATCGGGTTTTCACTACCATCTTCATGTTGTCACTCCAATCCAACGCCACCGCGTGCCTCGCGGTGGTCTTGAGCACTCTACGCCAGAAGGCCGCGCGGCGCCAATCCTCTTCGGTGCACGGCCGGTGCGTGGCCGTTCGGGCGCAACGCGGTTGGCGGAGTGCCCGATGGGGCCTGCTACTCTCCGCAGTGTGGCAGCACGCGCCCTCGCCCCCGTGATCCTCGTCGCCGCGCTCGCCTGTCGCCCCGGCGACGCGCCCGGCGACGACACCGGCAGCAGCACCGTCGCCGCGGACGACACCGGTGACGGCAGCTGCGAGTCGCTCGCCGAGCAAGGCGCGTGCGAGGCCGCCGCGGATCGCGGCTGCGGCTGGCTGACGGTGTTGCACGTCGCGCGCGAGGGCGACCTGTGCAGCCTGCTCGACTCGCAGACGGGTTGCTTCGAGGTCGAGTTCGACGCGTCCGGTTGCGGACAGACGCCAGGGTGCGAGCCCGCCGAGGATCCCTACGTGTCGCTGCTGCAAGACGGCACCGCACTGTCGACCACCGCCTGCGGCGGCCCACGGCCGGTCGGCTGGCTCGACTGCACCGACGGCACGCCCGGCTCCGACGTGCCGCTGTGCACCTGCGCGTGCAGCCTCGCGACTTGACCGCGACGCGACGGGACCGCGACGTCAGTACACGTCGAAGAAGAAGTCGAGGATCGCCTGCGGGCCCCAGTCGGGGATGTAGTGCACGTCCCAGTTGTGCTCGCACCACAGCACCGGCTCGCCATCGCAGTCGTCGTAGGCGACGCAGTTGCAGTCGAACTGGCCCTGGCCGCCGTTCTCACCGCAGCCCGCCGGTGGATCGAGCGGACCGGTGGTGGTGCTGCAGCCGTTGACCTGCAGGTAGTAGTCGCGGGCGCCGCGACCGTTGCTGATCGGCACGATCGGATCGATCACGCTGTGGATGCCGAAGAAGTGCACCGGATCGACGGTGTCGGCGCTGGGCAGCGGCGCGCGGTAGGGCAGCCCGCCGGCGTTGATGGCAACCGCGTGGGTGCGGCCCGGCAGGTCGCCGTAGATGTTCCAGATCGGCAGCGAGGTCGCCTCGAACGCGCCCGAGCTCTGCCCGGCAAAGAACACCGCCTGGGTGTCGATGCAGAGGTCCTCGTAGACCTGCGCGTAGATCTCTTCGAGATACGCGTGGTCGCTGGAGTTGGGGTTGTTACTCCAGCAGTCGCCCTCGCTCTTGGGATACACGGCGATGAAGGGATGACCGGGATCGCCACCGCCCAGCGCGAGGAAGCGGAAGAGGTTGTTGCGCGAGTTGTCGATGTTCTCGTAGCAGCCGTGGATGCCGAAGAACAGCGGCTGCGGGGTGTCGTTGCCGGCGGCATCGAAGACCCCGGGATGCACGTCGACCTGGTACTCGCGACCCGCGGCCGAGCCGGAGAACACGTAGCTGCTCTGGTCGATGCGCGTGAGATGGGCGAAGGCATCGATGGCGAGGCCACAGCCGCTGCTCGGCACCACCATCCCGCCGGTCGAGTCGGCGCTCTCGCCGGTGGGATCGGTGTCGGTGGTGGGCGAGCTGGTCGTCGAGGCCGTGGTCGCGTTGGTGGTCGACGCGGTGCTCGCGGTCGTGCTCGCCGTGGTGGTGCCATTGGTGCCCTGCGTGCTCGCGCTCGCGGAGCCGTCGGTGCCGTCGCTGCTGCCGCTGCCGGAGCCCCCGTCGCCACCGCCGTCGTCGTTGCAGGCGACGGTGGTCACGAGCAGGACCGAGGACAGCGCGCGAAGGACGAGAACCGGGCGGCGTAGGGACATCGGCTGCAGTTACCGCGTTACGCCGCGGGGTGTCCAGATGGATCGCGCGCACCGCCCGACGGCGCGCTCGGCCCCGGGCGCGTTGCCGCACACCACGGGGTGACACCGCGCTGCAACCGAGGGCCGTCGCGACCGTCGCAGCCCACCCGTGCGCCATCGGCCAGCCCGCGCCGCGACCTTCCGGCCGGCGACCGCGGCAATTCACCGCCCCAAGGAGCAGCACCGAGGGCGTGCACGCGGCCGTGATCGCAGGCATGCTGGTCGCTGTCATGTCGTTCACGACCGCGATGCCGGACGAGCACGTCGCCGAGCGCCTCAAGGAGCTCTTCGACGAGTACCTGTCGCTGACGATGAAGCTGTTGGAGCAGCGCCGGGCGAAGGTCCCGGCAGAAGAGCTCAAGCGCATGGACGACATGCGACGCGCGACATGGGACGACGTCGAGCGGTTCCGTCGCAGCCTCGAGCAGCGCGTCGCGGGCTGATCCCTCGACCGTCGCGTGGGTCCCGGCTCAGCTGGCGCGACGATTGTCGAAGCGCATCAGCTCGCCCATCGCCCGACGCATGACGCGGGCATCGGCGAAGCGCTCGTCGGGAAGCTTGCCGCACGCTGCGTCGAAGAAGCCGTCGATTGCCTCGGCCAGCTCCGCGCTGGTCTCCGCGGGCAGGTACGTGCTGGGCGGCGCGGGACGTCGCTCGCGGTGGCAGCGGAACAGCTCGCGCGGGTGCTCGTCGAAGGCGTCCTCGAACGGGTGCCGGCCGGTGACGGCTTCGTAGAAGGTCATGCCCAGGGCGTACAGATCGGCGCGCGCGTCGATCGGCTGCGCGGGCCGGGTCTGCTCGGGTGCCATGTAGCGCGGATCACCGAGCACCAGGGTGGGGTCTTCGGGGCGCGCGTCGCCGAGATCCCGCGCCACGCCGAAGTCCAGCAGCTTCACCGTGCGCAGCTCGGGGTCGAAGGCGTCGCGGCACACGAAGATGTTCGCGGGCTTGATGTCGCGGTGCACGACGCCGCGCAGGTGGACGTAGCGCAGCGCGTCGAGCACCTGCCGGAAGATCTCGCACAGCACGTGCATCGGCACCGTGCGGCCGCCCGTGACGGCGTCGCTGATGTCGCGGCCCTCGAGGAACTCCATCGCGAACCAGAACAGCCCGTGCTCGCGGGTGGTGCCGACGTCGAGCACCCGCACGAGGTTGTTGTGGGTGAAGCTGCCGCCCAAGCGGGCCTCGAGCCGGAAGCGCCGCTGCTCGGTCTCGGGCACGTCGGCCTTCATGACCTTGAGTGCCACGTAGCGGTTCATCAGCGGGTCGAAGGCCTTGAAGACCTTGCCCATGCCGCCCTCGCCCAGCGGCCCCACGATCTGGAACCGCTTCGAGAACGTGATGAGCGTGCCAGCCGCGAGATCGGTGGCGTCGCGCTCGGGCTCCGTGGCTGCGTCGCTCATCGCGTGATTGCCACGCTATCAGGACGCGTGCGGGTTTGCCATCGATGGGCGGCCGCCGGCGGACGCGGCCCGCGGCTACGGCGACGCGCCCGTACGCGTCACGGTGCCGTCGGCTGCGATCTCGTAGTCCCCCGACGCCGCGCGGACGTGCAGCGCCCGTGCGGCCTGCATGGCCCGCATGACGGTGATGGGGTGCGGGTCGGGCAGCGTGGTGACCACGGGGTCGACCGCGAGGGCCCCGCGCGCATGGATGGCGAGCTCGCGCACGACCAGAGGCGGCTCGTCGCGGCGCTGCTTGCCCTTGCGCGGCTCGTCGATCGCGAGCTCGAAGTCGGGGCCCTGGTCGCCCTGCGCGATGGCGTGGATGACCGTCGCGAGGCGCTGCGGCTTGCGCTTGAGGCCGGTCGGCTCGGTCTGGAATCGATCGACGGTGTAGAACGCGGCACCGCCGGCCCGCTCCTGCAGGGTCTTGGCGGCGACCAGCTGCGCCTGCACGCGGCGGCGCTCGACCGTCCCGGGCAAGACGCCGCCCTCGAGCAGCTCGACGTCGAGCACGCGATCGGGCCCGAACGCGAGCGACACCAACACCCAGCGCTGGGCCTCGTCGAGCGTCGGCGGCACCGCGCGGCCGCGAGCGTCCGGCCAGCGAATGAACACCACCTGGCCGCTGGTGCCGGCGGGATCGATGTCGACCAGCGGCAACACGAGATCGCGATCGACCTCGCCCATGCGCTCGACCACCTGTGCGTGCGCGAGCGCGAGCCCGCGGGTGGCGAGGAACAACCACTGGCCCACCTCGCCGATGGTCGCGAGGTCGCCGCGAGGGATCGGCACGTGCGCGTCGGGCAGACGCTCGACCGAGTTCTCGCGCACGCCGATGTCGAGCAAGAGCTCGTCCTTGCGTTCGTGGTCGCACGCCGCGACCGCCACGGCGGACAGCAGCACTCGGAGCAGTGGCGAGCGGAGGCGGGAGGACACCGTGAAGGACTATATGTCGGAGAACTTCCGGCCGCGCACGCGAACCCGCCGCAGCGCCTCCTGCAGCCGCTGGTGGGCTTGCTCGAGCGCCTCGCGATCGCCGGGCTCGTTGGCGTCGAGCGTCGACGACAGCGCCGCGAAGGCGTCGTTGGCCTGGCGATAGTGCTCGTCCCAGGTCGGCCGGTCGATGCGCGTGCGCTCGCGGGCGAGGGTCTCGAGCTCGGTCATCTTGAAGTCGAAGCCCGACTCGGCGCTGCTGCGGTCGATGCGGCCGTCGCCGAACGGATCGACGACCGGCTGCGGCGCGGCATCGCGGGCCGCGAGGTTGGTGTTGCGGGCCTGCGCGCGCAGCTCGGCATCGTGGCGGGCCCGGACCGCGCGCTCGTCGAGCGGCATGCCCTCGGCGTCGGTCGGGAGCTCGTCGAGCACCTCGCCGGTGCCGGGGTCCTGGATGACCCACCAGGCGGCGGTGCCCCCGAGGATGAGCGTGCCCAGCACGATGAAGGTTCGGATCTGCATGTCGGCGCGCCGAGGGCGAGAACGTGGGGCGGCCGTGGCGCCTACAGGCGAAACGGCGACGACGCGAGAGTGTAGGATCTTTGCCGGTTGACCGCACCTGCGCAGCTGTTCGAGGCCGCCGCGCCGCTGTACCGCGGAGCCATCGCCGACTTCACCGCCGCCCGCGGCCGCGCGGTGCAGGCCGCGAAGCAGGCCGGCGACGCCGCGCTCGCACAGGCCATCAAGGGCCTGCCCAAGCCCGGCGCGACCGCGTGGGCGGTCGGGCAGGTGCATTGGCGCGAGCCGGAACGCATCGATGCGCTGTTCGAGTCGGCCGCCCACCTGCGCAGCGCGGTGGTGGCGGGCGCCGAGCCGGCGCTGCAGCAGCGTGCGGGTGCGGCCCATCGCCAACGCGTGAACGCAGCGCTCGAAGTGGCCATCGCAGCGATGCAGGCCGCCGGTCACGGCGTCTCGGTGGCGGTGCGTCGCCGCGTCACCACGACGTTGGAGGCCCTCGCGGCGCTCGGCCGGTGGCCGGCCCCCGGGCCCGGCTGCCTGGCCGAGGATCTCGATCCACCCGGCTTCGACGCGTGGGGCGCGATGCCGGTCGGGCCGTCGATGACGGCGCCCGACGAGGCCGTCGCGGCCGCGGCCGCCAACATCGAGCTCGACCTCGACGCCCGCGTGCGCGAGGCCACCTCCGCACGCGACGACGCGGCCGCGGCCGCACTCGCCTGCGCGCATGCCCGTGATCGTGCGATCGACGAGGCCCGCGACGCCCTCGCCTCGCGCGATGCCGCGCGGGTTCGCGTGGCGCGGGCCCAGGCGGAGCTCGAGCAGGCCGAAACGACGTTCACGCAGCGATCGCAGGTACAGCAGGATCGCGAGCGCGAGCTCGCGGCCGCGACCACGCGCCTGGCCACGCTCGAGGCCGCACTCGCACGCCTGCGCGATCGCTGATGCGATCGCACCAGACGCCGACGATCGACGATCGCCCGGCGGTGACGTCCGCGCCGACGCACATCGCCCATGCTATCGTCGTCGACAATGCGGTGGCCGATGGAAGAGGTTCGCGCATGCGCACTCGCGGGACTGTTGGCCTGCGAGTTCGACTCCAGCGGATCGGGGCTCGCCGACGCCGACGGCAGCGACGACGCTGGCAGCACGCAGGGCCTGTCCGGCGCCAGCGGCACGACCGCATCGACGTCGTCGGGCGCGGGCGGCACGGGCGAGGTCGAGACCGGGGCCAGCGACGCCACCACCGACGTCGATCCACCCCCCGGCGACACCAGCTCGGGCGACACCGGCGCGGTCGATGGTTGCCCGTCGCCGCTGCCGGCCGACTGGGTCTTCTGCGAGGACTTCGAGGGCGCCGACCCGGCCGCCGCGTTCTCGTCGTTCGACGACGACGCCGGCGCGCTGTCGGTGGCGTCGCTCGACGAGGGCGGCCACGCGCTGCGCATCGAGCACGGCCCCGACACCTACTCCGGCGCCGCGTGGTTGCGCTTCGGCCAAGGGCCCGCACACGCGGTCGCGCCGGCGATCGAGGAGCGCTTCGTCGAAGTGTGGCTGAGCCTGCGCATGCGCACCGACGACCACTGGCCCGGCGGCGCGCCCAATCACATCGTGCAGATCGCCGCGATGGACGAGCAGTGGCACGGGCTCGCGGCGGTCGAGCTCTACGGGCTCGACGATCAGGACGTGATGGACCTGCGACCCAAGCGTTGCACCGACGACGACGGCTCGGTGCTGTGCGCCGACTTCAACCGCGGCTGGTCCGCGATGGCTCCGTTCGCGTCGGTGCGCGGCGACGCGCCGCTGTTCGCCGCCGCGCAGTCCGGCACGTGGCACTGCGTCGAGCTGCACGCGATGTTGTCGCAGCAGGGCGAGGGCGTCGCCGAGAGCTTCGTCGACGGCGCCCCCGATGCCGCCGCGGCCGATCTCGATTTCCTGCAGGGCGCGCCGACCCTGGGGTGGAACCTGATTCACCTCGACACCTGGTGGGGGAACGCACCCGCCGATCCGAGCGCATCGTACGTGGACGACCTGGTGGTGAGTCGCACGCGCACGGGGTGCCTGCCATAGCGGGCCGTGCGCGGGCCGTGCTCGCGCCGAAAACCGTCGCCGCCCCTTTGGCAAACCCGCGTCCATGCGCCAGGCTAGGCCCGAGGTGGCCGACGGCTCCCACAGTCCTGCGCCGCAGGCTCGTCCGGCGCGCTGGCTCGCGCTGGCGATGGCGCTCGCCAGCCTCGGCGCGGCGGCATGGTGGTGGCGCAGCCGCGACGCCGCCGAGCAGCCCACGCCCGCGGCCCGGGGCGCTGCGACGCCGGCCAGCCGTGACGCGCTCGCGGTGCGGGTCGCGATCGTGTCCGACGAACCGTGGGCGCCGACCCTGGTGGTGCCCGGCACGCTGGTGCCCAACGAGTCGGTGGAGCTGGTCAGCGAGCTGACCCGCAAGCTGGTGAAGATCCACGTCGAGGAGGGCGCGGTCGTCGAGAAGAACGACGTGCTCTTCGAGCTCGACGACGACGACCTGCTGGCCCGCCGCGCGCGCCTGCGAGCACAGCGGGGCCTGGCCAAGCGCACGGTGGCGCGCGACGACGAGCTGGTCGCGACCGGCATCGCGGCGATCGAGAGCCTCGATCAGTCGCGCACCAACCTCGACGACGCCCAGGCGCAGCTGGTGGAGCTCGAGGTGATGCTGTCGAAGACCCGCATCCGCGCGCCGTTCGCGGGCACGCTGGGCATCCGGCACGTCAGCGAGGGCGCGTGGGTCGGGCCGGCGGTACCGCTGGCTTCGCTCTACGACACCCGTCGTCTCAAGCTCGACTTTCGCGTGCCCGAGCGCTTCGCCGACGCGGTCACCCCGGGCGCGCCGCTGTCGATCACGGTCGCGGGCATCGGCGCCGCCGTCGTTGGTCGCGTCACCGTCGTCGAGCCCCAGCTCGAGAGCCAGACCCGCAGCGTGATCGTGCGTGGGGTGATCGACGAGCCCGGCGAGCTGCGCCCAGGGCAGTTCGCGACCGTCACCCTCACCGCCGCGCCGACCACGACGCGGTTCGTGCCCTCGATCGCGGTGCTGCCGTCGGAACGCGGCCACCAGGTGTTCGTCGAGCGCGACGGCGTCGCCAAGGCGATCGAGGTCGAGCTCGGTCACCGCACCCCCGACCGTGTCGAGGTGCTGACGGGCGTGGCTGCGGGCGACCGCGTCATCGTCACCAACCTGCTGCGTGTGCGCGAGAACATGGCCGTCACCGCGACGCCGTGGACCTCGCCGGCCCCGGCCGCGACGGCGCACGCGGCCCCGCCGTCGGCGACGCCGGGAGCCGCGGCGCCGTGACGCTGTCCGAGCTCGGCGTGCGCCGGCCGGTGCTCGCGGTCGTCACCGCGATCGCGCTGCTGGTGTTCGGCGCGGTCGCGCTGGCGCTGCTGGGCGTGCGCGAGTACCCGGCGGTCGATCCACCCGTCGTCACGGTGCGCACGACCTACGCCGGCGCCGCGGCCCAGACCGTCGACACCACCATCACCGAGCCCATCGAGCAGGCCTTGGGCGGTGTGGCTGGCATCCGCACCATCTCGAGCTCCTCGCGCGACGGCATCAGCGACATCCGCGTGGAGTTCGAGCTCGACTACGACATCGCCGAGGGCGCCAACGACGTGCGCGACAAGGTCGGGCTCGCACGGCGCAACCTCCCGCCCGACGTCGACCCACCGGTGGTCGAGAAGGCCGATGCCGACGCCTCGCCGATCATCTTCATCACGCTGTCGAGCGAGAGCGCGTCGATCCTCGCGATCAACGAGGTCGCCGACACGCTGGTGCGCGAGCGCGTGCAGACCATCCCCGGCGTGGCCAGCGTGCGGATCTTCGGCGAGCAGCGATGGGCGATGCGCCTGCGCCTCGACCCAGTCGCGATGGCCGGCCATGGGGTCGTACCCGCCGACATCCGCGACGCCTTCGCGCGCGAGAGCGTCGACCTACCGGCCGGACGCACCGAGGGCACCCAGACCGAGCTGGGCCTGCGTGCCGCGCAGCTGCTGTCGACGCCCGAGGAATTCGGGCGGCTGGTGCTGCGCGAGCAGAACGGGCGGCAGATCGTGCTGGGCGACATCGGGCGCGCCGAGCTCGGCGCCCAGAACCCGCGCACCGGCCTGCGCGAGCTCGGCACGCCGATGGTGGGCGTCGCGATCGTGCCGCAGCCCAACAGCAACGCCATCGCGATCGCCGACGAGCTCTACCAGCGACTCGACACCATCCGCGAGGCGGTGCCGCCGGGCATCGAGGTCGACATCGGCTACGACTTCACGACCTACGTGCGCAAGTCGGTGCGCGAGGTGCAAGAGACCCTGCTGACCGCGTTCGGCCTGGTCGCGCTGGTGATCCTGTTGTTCCTGCGTGACTGGCGGGCGACGCTGATCCCGGTGCTGGCGATCCCGATCAGCATCGTGCCGACGTTCTTCGTGATGTACGCGCTCGGCTTCACGATCAACATCCTCTCGCTGGTGGCGCTGGTGCTGGCGATCGGCGTGGTCTGCGACGATGCGATCGTCGTGCTCGAGAACGTCTACAGCCGCATCGAGCGCGGCGCGGCACCCGAGCAGGCGGCGCTCGAGGGCGCCCGCGAGGTCTACTTCGCCGTGCTCGCGACCACCGTCGCGCTGGTCGCAGTGTTCGTGCCGATCGTGTTCGTCGGCGGCCTCACCGGACGGCTGCTGCGCGAGTTCGGCATCGTGGTGGCGGCGGCGGTGGTCATCAGCGCCTTCGTGGCGCTGTCGCTGTCGCCGATGATGTGCCATCGCCTGCTCCGCAGCCCCCGCGCCGACGCGCGCCCGGGCCTGCTCCACCGCGTGATGGAGCCGTTGCTGTCGATGGCGACCCGCAGCTACGCGTGGACCCTGGCGGGCTTCTTGCGCGTGCGGGTGGTGGCGCCGACGCTGCTGGTGGTCTTCGGCGCCGCCACCATCGCGCTGTGGCAGGCACTGCCGCAGGAGCTCGCTCCGCTCGAGGACCGCTCGAACATCCGCGTGACGACGCTCGCCCCCGAGGGCGCCAACTTCGCCTACAACGCGGCCGCGCTCGACCGCCTCGCGACCACGTTGGTCGACCAAGTGCCGGAGATCCGTCGCACCTTCAGCATCGTCGGCCGGCAGGGCGCGGCCGCCAACGTCGGCCTGCAGAACATCTACCTGGTCGAGCCCGAGGAGCGCAGCCGCAGCCAGGCCGAGATCTTCGCCGACGTCGCGCGCATCGGCGGCGACGCCGACGAGCTCCGCGTCTTGCCGTCGCAGCCGCCGACCATCGGCGCGCGCTTCTCCGGCCTCCAGCTGCAGTACGCGCTGCAGGCCCCGACCCCCGAGGAGCTGCTCGAGGTGTTGCCGCAGGTGCTGGAGCGCGCGGCGGCGCGCCCCGAGCTGCGCTTCGTCGACGCCGATCTCAAGCTCGCGCGGCCCGAGCTGCGCATCGAGGTCGATCGCGCCCGCGCGGCCGACCTCGGCGTCGCGGTGCGCGACGTCGCCGACGCGCTGCAGCTGGCGTTCGGCGAGCGCCGCATCGGCTACTTCCTGCAGCGCGGCCGCCAGTACGACGTCATCAGCGAGCTCGATCGCAGCGCCGCCGACGAGCCCAGCGACGTCGACGACCTCCACGTGCGCACCGCCTCGGGCGAGCTGGTGCCGCTGTCGGCGGTGACCCGCCGCGCCGAGGGCATCGCGCCGTCGGCGGTCTACCGCTTCGACCGCTCGGTGTCGGCGACGCTCTCGGCCGGGCTCGCGCCCGGCTACACCCTCGGCGACGGCATCCACGCGCTCGACGAGGTCACCGCCGAGCTGCTGCCGAGCGGCTTCCGCACCGCACTGGTCGGCGAGGCGCGCGACTTTTCGGACAGCGCCAGCAGCCTGCTGTTCACCTTCGGGCTCGCGGTGCTGCTGGCCTACCTGGTGCTCGCGGCACAGTTCGACAGCTTCATCGATCCGCTGATCGTGATGATGACGGTGCCGCTGTCGCTGGTCGGCGGGCTCGGGGCGCTGGCGGTCTCGGGCGGGTCGATCAACGTGTTCAGCCAGATCGGCCTCATCATGCTGGTCGGCCTGGTCACCAAGAACGGCATCCTCATCGTGGAGTTCGCCAACCACCACAAGGCTCGCGGGCTCGCGCCGGAGCTCGCGGTGCGCGAGGCCGCCGCAGCTCGCTTCCGCCCGGTGTTGATGACGGCGCTGTCGACCGTGCTCGGCGTGGCCCCCATCGCGCTCACGCTGGGGGCCTCGACCGGCAGCCGCCAATCGCTCGGCATCGCCGTCATCGGCGGCATGGCGGTGGGCACCTTCTTGACGCTCTACGTGGTGCCCGCGATGTACTCGCTGTTCTCGCGGCCGCGGCGCCCGGCGGCCATCGTGGACGCGGGCGCCAGCGCCGATTCGCTCACGGACAGACCGTGACCATCGGGTTGTTCGAGCAGTCGAAGTCGTCGCAGTCGACGAAGTTGTCCATGTCGTTGTCCATGCCGTCCATGCACAGCGCGTCGCTGTTCTCCTCGCCGCACACGGTCACGTCGGGGCTCATCGTGCAGCTGAAGTCCATGCAGTCGGCGAAGCCGTTCTCGTCGTTGTCGATCATGTCCGAGCACTCCTCGTCGGTGTCCTCGACGGCCGCGCACACGGTCACCGCCGGGTTCATCGAGCAGTTGAAGTCCTCGCAGTCGATGTAGCCGTTGTCATCGTTGTCCCAGCCGTCGGCACAGGTCGCGTCGTCCTCCTCGGGGCCGTCGCAGATGGTGATGCCCTCGCCCATCGAGCACGAGAAGTCCTCGCAGTCGGTGTGGCCGTTGCCATCGTTGTCCATCATGTCGCTGCACAGCTCGTTGGTGTTCTCGTCGGGACCACCACCGGTGCCCATGCCACCGCAGGCGACGGTGTTGTCGCAGTCGAAGTCGTCGCAGTCGATGTAGTTGTCGCCATCGTTGTCGACGCCGTCCATGCAGGTGGCCTCGGTGTCCTCGCCGCCGCCCCCGGTGGCGCCGCCACAGACGGTGACCGCGTCGTTCATCGAGCAGTCGAAGTCGTCACAGTCGACGTGACCGTCGTCGTCGTTGTCGATCTGATCGCTGCACGACGCGTCGCTGTCCTCGGGGCCGGGCTCGCCGGTGGTCGCCGAGGTGCCGGCGGTGCTGCTCATCGAACCAGCCGTGTTGCTGTCGCCGGCGCCGGTCGAGTCGTTGCTGCTCGCGGTGGTGGCCGAGAGGCTCGTGGTGTCTTCGTCGCTGCCGGGATCGAGGCAGGCGAACGAACAGCTGAGCGCGACGAGGACCTGGAAGCGAAGGCGGGACGACATGGGTCGGCTTGATAGCCTTGGCCCGGGCGCGAGCGCAAGCCACGAGGGCGTGACGTCGAGACGTTCCGCGGCTTCACCTGCCGCCACAGAGGTTGGCGCGCCCACGTCCGCAGGTCATCGGCGGTGGCGAGCGCAGCGCATCCACCAACGCGGCGCGTTCATGCGCGGGCCGCAGCGTGCGCCGGCGCGCTTGCCTCAGGGCGCGAGCACGCAGATCCCCGCGACCGCCTGCTCGGGCGCGGGGTCGCCGGCGTCGTCCTCACAACCGTACTCCCACGTGCGCCAGTAGGCGATCTCGTAGAAGCCCGGGGTCGACGGCGCCGTCACGTTCATCTGCGCGGAGCCCATCGCGGTGTTGCACGCGGGCAAGCCGTCGTAGAAGCACGCGCGCCACGGGCCGTCGATGATCCCCATCATCCCCTGCGCGATGCAGCCCTGGCACTCGCAGCTCGCGAGCTGGAAGTCGAAGCCCAAGGTGGTGCTCTCGCCGGGGCCGACGAACGTCACGTTGGTGCCGCTGTCGAGGAATGCGACCTGTTCGACGCTGATCTCCATGAAGGGGCCGTCGGCGTCGGGCAGCAGCGGAATTGCGGCGCCGTTGCACGTGACCTCGGGGGCGCCGCTCGAGCTGCTGCCCTCGGGCGCGCCGCTGCTGCCGTCGACGACGTCGCCGGTGGTGCTCGCGGGCTCGCCGGTCGAGCCCTCGCCGGGCCCGGTGGATGTGGTCGGCGCGGTGGTGCCGGTCGCACTCGTGCCGGTCGCCGTGCCCGCAGAGGTGCTCGGCGATCCGGTGGTGCCGCCCGTCGCGGTGGTCGTGCCGACGTCGCCACTGTCACCGGTGCCGACCCCACCGGCTCCGCCGCCGCTGCTGTCGAACTCGCAGGCGAGGCCGAGCCAACACGACGAGAGCGCAACGAGGCAACGTCGCAGGGTCACGCTCCCTTATCCCTCGCCACCACCCGGTCGCGCAAGCTGGGGCGCGTGATCCGGGACCTCGATCGCGTCGCTGCGCGCGCGAGACTTTCGCAAGAACTCCAGGGGCACCACGACCGTGGAGCACCACGAGCGATCGCTCGCGCGCCGAGTTCGACGCGCCGCGGCCGCAACGGAGGTCGTCGCCCATGCCAGCATCCACTTCGAGGCCCACCGCGCGCCGCTTCGCCCCTCGCGTGTGGTTCGTCGGTGCCCTCGTGATCGCGCACGGCTCGGTCGCCACGCGCGCCCACGCCGGCGTGCATCCGAGCGGCCCCGCGCCGACGCAGCCGCTCGCAGCGTCGACCGCGACCGCGCCGACGCGCGAGACCGTCGCCGCGCCTGCGCCGGACGCCGCGACGGCGCCCGACGCCACATCCGCGCCCTACGCTGCGCCCGAGCCCGACGCAGGGTCCACGTCCGTGCCGCTCGGCGCCGACGCGATCGCAGCCCAGCTCGGTCGCGACGTGCGACCGCAGGCGACCGCGCTACCCGAGCCGATCGACGTGATGCGGGCGCGCGGCGTCGAGGATCCGTTCCCCGATCGCGTGCCGACGGTGAATCGCCGCCACACCGGCGTGCTGGTCGGGCTCGGCTTCGCGAGCGCCGCCGCGGCGATCATCACCGCGCGCATGACCCTGCTGCCCGACTGCGGCGACGAGCGCGACGCGAGCACCTGCCGCGTCCCCGACGGCGCCGACATCGGGGTGCGCTGGGGTCGGGCGTTCGCGACCGTGGGCTTCGCGGCAGGTGGCGCGGCCTTCGGTGCGCTCGGCGGGCGCTCGCTCGCCGCCGGCCTGGCCAGCGACGACACCCGCGTGCGACGGCCCGAGCGGGTCGCGGTCGCGCTCGGCGGCACCGGCCTCGCGTTGGGCGTGGCCGCGCTCGCGGTCGGTGCCGGGGTGTTCGGCTGGGGCGCGCGCCAGAGCATGCAGCTCGGCAGGACCTTCACGTCGACCGACACGATCGACGATCCCTCGGTGCTCGCGAGGGTCGATCGGACGCTGGCGCACATCCGCGTGGCGCGGGCCGGCCTGATGACCATGGCGGTGGCACCGATGCTGCTCGCCTCGGGCATCGCGCTCCTGCGGCATCGGCCGCGCGAGCGCGCGATCGCGTGGGCGCCGGCGATCTCGCGCCGCATGGTCGGCGTGGCCGCGACGGTGCGGTTCTGATGCCCGCCACGCCGGCCCCGACGACCGCGAATTCGTCGGGCCCGACCCTGTCGCGCAAACGCGGACTGCTGCTAGATTCGCCCCGCCCTCGTGCGCGCGTCCGCCCTGCCCCGCCTCCGCGCCCGCATGCTCGCGCGTGCATGCACCCTCGTGGCTGCGGTCGTGGCCGGCACCGGCGCGGTGGCGAGCCCGGTCCGCGCGGCCGGTCCCGCTGGCGATGCGAGCCCGGCCGACGACCCGCGCGCCCGCGTGGTCCCGCCCGAACCACTGAGCGAGGTCGTGATCGAGTACCCCACCGCGCTGGCCGAGCGCGAACCGCCGCCGCGGGGCGAGGTGGTCGTGCGCTTCGTGGTCGGCGTCGATGGCGTGCCGTTCGAGCTCTCGATCGAGCAGTCGCTCGTGCCCGAGCTCGACGCGCTCGCGCTCGAGGCGGTCGGCCGCCTGCGGTTTCGTCCCGCGAGCCTCGACGGCGCGCCGGTCGAGATCGCGACGCGGCTGGCGATCCCCTTCGAACCACCCGCACCCGCCACGCCCGACCCGGTGACCGATCCCGTCGACGACGCCGACACGCCGCCGGACGCCGGCGACGCGGGGGTGGCCGGCGACGCGGCGATCACCGGCGACGACGCGAGCGCCGGCGCGCTGCGCCTGCGCGGCGCGGTGCTCGAGGCCGGTCAACGCACCCCCGTGGAGGGCGCCACCATCGTGGTCGTGCCCGCGCCCGACGGAACCCCGGAGGGCCGCGTCAAGAAGCGCAGCTACGCCGACCCGGCCGCACCGCCGTGGCAGGTCACGCGGCGCTCCGACCAGGATGGCAGCTTCACCATCCGCGGCACGCCAGCGACGCTGGTGCGCGTGGTCGTGCTCGCGCCCGGCTTCGAGCGCATCGAGTACGTCGAGCGCCTCACCGAGGGCGAGAGCCTCGAGGTCAAGTACTACCTGCAGCGACTGCCCAGCAATCCGTACCGCACCGTCGTGCGATCGATCCGCGAGGAGCGCGAAGAGGTCGCGCGCCGCACCATCACGCCGGCCGAGATCGGCAACCTACCCGGTACCCAGGGCGACGCGCTCAAGGCGATCCAGAACTTCCCCGGGGTCGCCCGGGCGCCGTTCGGCCTCGGCCTGCTGGCGATCCGCGGCACCGGCCCCAACGACTCGGCGGTGTTCATCGGTCACCACGAGGTGCCACTGCTCTACCACTTCGGTGGGCTCACCTCGGTGTTCAACGCCGACATCCTCGAGCGCATCGACTTCGTGCCCGGCAACTTCGACAGCCGCTACGGCGACGTGCTCGGCGGCATCATCGACGTGCAGCCGCGCAAGGGTCGACGCGACGGCTACCACGGCTACATCGACAGCGACATCTTCGACAGCGGCTTCCTGGTCGAGGGCAAGCTCGGCAAGGGCTCGTTCGCGGTCGCGGCCCGGCGCAGCTACATCGACCTGCTGCTGCCGCGGGTCATCCCCGACGACGCTGGCATCAACCTCACGCTCGCGCCGCGCTACTGGGACGACCAGATCCTCTTCGACTACCCGCTGGGCGGTGGCGAGTTCTCGGTGCGGGTGTTCGGCTCGAGCGACAAGCTGAAGCTGGTCGCGGCCGATCCCAACGACGTCAGCACCGACGATCGCGATCGCTTCGAGACCTCGCAGTACTTCCACCGCGTCGATCTGGTCTACCGCAAGAAGAAGGGCCCCTGGGAGTTCCTCATCACGCCGTCGTACCGCTACGACACGCTGCAATTCGGCATCTCGGACGTGTTCCAGTTCGACCTCGGCGTGCACAACCTGACGCTGCGCTCGGAGCTCACCCATCAGGCCAGCAAGGGCGTGAAGTGGCGCGTGGGCACCGAGCTGCGCTCGGGTCGCTTCACCGCGACCGTCGACGCGCCGCCGGTCGCAGCGCTGATGAGCGGTGACACCGGCGCGCAGCTGCAATCGAGCCAGACCGGCTGGCTGGTGATCCCCGCGGTCTACTCGACCGTCGACCTCACGCCGGGCGATCGCGTGACGCTGTCACCGGGGGTGCGCGTGAGCTACTTCGGCGGCATCTACTCGCGCGCGTCGGTCGAGCCGCGCCTGCGCGGCGCGGTGCAGGTGGCCGACAAGACCGTGCTCAAGGCCGGCGTCGGCATGTTCACGCAGGCGGCCCAGCCGGTCGAGGCCAGCAAGGTCTTCGGCAACCCGCGGGTCGGGCTCGAGCGCGCGGTGCAGACCAGCCTCGGGGTCTCGCAGCAGCTGCCCTACGCCATCAGCATCGACGCGACCGGCTTCTTCACCTACCTCTACGACGAGATTGCGCCGTCGACCGCGGTGGTGCGGCGTCCCGATGGTTCGATCGGCCCGGAGACCTTCGCGAACAGCCAGACCGGTCGCACCTACGGCCTCGAGATCCTCGCGCGCAAGCAGCTGACCGGCAGCGTGTTCGGCTGGGTCGCGTACACCCTCAACCGCAGCGAGCGCCGCGCCGCGCCGTCGGAACCGATGCTGCTGGCGGACTTCGATCAGACCCACATCCTCACGCTCGTCGGGGTGTGGAGGCTGCCGCGCAACTGGCAGATCGGCGGCCGCTTCCGCCTGGTCTCGGGCAACCCGTACACGCCGACCATCGGCGCCGTCTACGACGCCTCGCAGGGCTCGTACCTGCCGATCGACGGCCGCCGCAACTCGTCGCGCCTGCCCGCGTTCCACCAGCTCGACATCCGCATCGACAAGACCTGGGTGTGGCGGCGCGTGAAGCTGTCGCTGTACCTCGACGTGCAGAACGTCTACAACCATCAGAACACCGAGTTCCTCAACCAGTCGTACGACTTCACCACGCAGGTGCCGATCGCGGGCCTGCCGATCATCCCCTCGCTGGGCACCAAGCTCGAGTTCTGATGACGCCGCGCATCATCACCGCCGTGGGTTCTGTCGCCGTGGGCGTGCTCGGCCTGGGTGGCTGCGGCGACATGCTGCCGCAGGTCGAGCGCATCGTGTCGCTGCGACCGCTGGCGATGCGGGTCGAGGTCGACGAGCCCGGCATGGCCGAGGACGCCGCGACCATGGCCGAGGCGATGCCGCTGTCGACCGCGACGGTGGTGCCGTTGTTCGTCGATCCCGACGGTCCGCTCAACGCCGCCCGCATCGCCGCCGAGGTCGAGCCGGTGTGGCTGGCGTGCAATCTCCAGCCGGTCCAGGGCCTGTTCGGCTGCCTGTCCGACGCGCTGCCGCTGGCGGTGGCCGACGTGCCCGAGTGTCCGCCACCCGATCTCGCGGGCTTCGATCCCAGCAGCGGCATGCTGCCGACCACGCCGAGCCCGTGCCGCATCACCGCCGACGATCCCGCGCGGCCGCGCTACACGGTGCCGATCGACGCCAGCTTCCTGCTCGGCGGCGACATCGAGCTGACCATGGTCGGGCACGCGCCCGGCTCGGGCGACACCGCCCTGTGCCTGGCACAGCTGCTCGGCGCCGACGACCCCGACCCCGCCTGCGTGTACGCGACCCAGCGGCTCGCGGTCGGCCCCGATGGCGCGCTGGTCCAGCTGGCGCAGATGTTCGGCGTGCCCGCCGAGGCGCTGCCGGCCGTGCCCGACCCGATCCCCGATCCCGACCGCCACCCGCGGATCGAGCAGCTCTCGCTGCAGGCCTTCGAGGATGCGAGCGACGAGGCACCGATGATCGCCGCGGCGATCCTCGCGACCGGCGACGTGATCGAGCTGCCATGGGGCGCGCGCATCGAGCTCGAGGCGCAGGCCCGCGAGGACGATCTGCAGACCTACGTGATCCCGCGCGACGACGGTACCTTCACCGAGCGCGACGAGACCTACGACGCGCGGTGGTTCGTGACCTGGGGGGCGCTGCTATCGCCCACCAGCAACGACCCGCTGGCGAAGAACACCTGGCGACTGACCCCTGACGAGCAGGACGACACCGAGGTGCCGCCCCACGCGCTGGCGACCGTGTTCTACGTGCTGCGCGACGATCGTCAGGGGGTGACCTGGACCTACTTCCAGGTCCGTGTGCAGGGCGGTCCACCCAGCGACGGATGATGCTACGGTCGTCGGCGATGGTGGGATCGTCGACGCGCCGAGCCCTCGCCCTGCTGACGACGCCGCTGTGGCTCGGCTGTGGCTCCGGCTGGCTCTCGGCGCCGCCTTCCGAGGACACCGGCGACACCGTCGTGCCGCTCGACAGCTCCGACGGTGGTCGTGACACCGGCGACGGCACCGACCACGCCAGCGTCACGCACGAGTTCGGCGACGGCGTGCTGCCGCCGTTCGGCGAGACCGAGCCGTGCGTGTCGTGGACGCTGCACAACGAGCAGCCGCTCTACGTGCAGGCGGTCACGCTCTCCAACCTCTCGAGCTTCCACCACAGCAACTGGTTCGTGGTGCCCGACGACGTCTACGAGGGCGATGACGGCTACTGGGACTGTGGCTCCCGCGGCTTCGAAGAGATCGCCGCGGCGCAGGCCGGCACGGTGCTGTTCGCCCAGTCGACCCAGACCTGGACCGAGACCCAACGCACCGCCGCCGGCGCGGTGATCAAGATCCCCGCGCACAGCCGCATCGTCGGCGGCGTCCACCTGTTGAACCTCTCGCCGCGCGAGCTCGCCACCAACCTGTGGCTGACGCTCGACCTCATCCATCCGCGCGAGGTCGATGTCGTGCTCACGCCCATGCGGCTGTCGTACCTCGACCTCGACATCCCCGCCTCCAGCCGCGTGCGCAACAGCGGTGCATGCGACTTCCGCAGCTACCTCGCGGGCAACGACCCGTCGCTGTGGGACCGCCTGAAGATCCACTACGCACTGCCGCACTACCACGGCCTCGGCGACTACTTCGATCTGCGGGTGGTCGGCGGCGAGGACGACGGCAAGACCCTCTACCAGCTCGAGGGCTTCGACGCCGAGGCCAACGGACGCACCTACGACCCGCCGCTCGAGCTCGAGGGCAGCGACGGCCTCGCGTTCACCTGCGGCTACGACAACTTCCGCTCCGAGGACGTGGGCTGGGGCGTGGGCGACCAGGAGATGTGCGTGATGCTGCTGCTGGTCGAGTCCGACATGCTGCTCGATGGCTCCGTGATCAGCGGTTCGCACTTCGTCGGCACCGAGGACGACATCAAGCACTTCGAGGGCTCGTGCTTCGTGATCGGCTACCCGCGCAGTGGCAGCCAGGGCCCGCCGACGCCCGCGGAGCTCGCGGCACCGCTGTACGTGCCGCCGGTGGACGACGACGACGCCGGGCTGCCACCGGTGCCGGTGTGCCACGACGTCGACCGCACCGCGGCGCCGCTGCCGGAGCCCACGCTGGCAACGATCCGCCAGACGCTGTTCGCGCCCGCGTGCTCGTTCTCGGGCTGCCACGGTCTCGCGGCCGCGGGCGGCCTCGATCTCACGCGCAGCGATCTGCACGACGCACTGCTCGGCCACAGCGTCACCGCCAAGACCTCGCTGCCGCTCGTCGCCCCCGGCGATCCCGACGGCAGCTGGCTGTATCGTCTGCTGGCCGAGTGCGAACCGACCAACGACGCTGGCGCGATCGTGGCGCACATGCCCCGCAACGCGCCGGTGCTGCTCGATGATGCCGTGATCGCGACCGTGCGCGCGTGGATCGACGCCGGCGCGCCGCCGTGATCGCGCAGCGCATCCCCGATCAAGGCGCGTAGGCGACGTCGAGCACCGGCGCGTCGGCATGCGGCAGCGCGAAATGCCACCACTCGCCGTCGTGCGGGCGCAGGCCGACGGCGATCATCGCGGCCCGCAGTCGCTCGCGGTTGCGTCGCGCCTCGCCCTGCACCGCGAAGGTGGCGCTGTCGCGCGAGAACGTGTCCCACGCCGTGCCCATCGCCAGCGGCGTGCCGGTCGGACGCTCGACCAACGTGACGTCGATCGCGAGCCCGCGGTTGTGCTGGGATCGCGCCGCGATGTAGCCGTCATCGAGCAGATCGGTGCGGCCGCTGCGTCGCGCCCATGCCACCATCGCCGCGGTCGCGCGCCGCGGGCGGTAGGCGTCGTAGATCAAGAGCCCCAGGCCTTCGCGGAGCAGCACGGCGTCGACCTCGGCCAGTGCCGCTGCGAGCGCGGGGTGGGCCCACGCGCCGGGTGCCCCGTAGCCGGGCAGCGGCGCGGCAGTGAAGTTGTCGGCCGTGGCGTAGCCGATGGCGAAGCGGGCGGCCGGCACGGCCTCGCGCAGATCGGCCAGGCCCGGCGGCGGCGGGCGCAGCTGCGGCACCGCCGGCTCGGGCGGACGGGCGGGTCGCCGTGCGGTCGCGGGCGCCGTCGGCGGTTCGGGTGACGCCGAGGTCGACGACCCCGCGGGCATCACCGTCGATGCGGCGGAGGTCGTCGCCGAGGCCGGCGGCGGCTCGCCGCCGCAGGCGACCGCGATCGCCAGCAGCGACCACGCGACGACGCGACTCATCGCTCGTCGTCGAGGAACGCGAGGTCGCGGTCGAGCACGGTCTTGCGCCCCTCGTCGCGGGCCGCGAGCACCGCCCGATCGCAGAGCATGCGCAGATGGTCCGACAGCGGCTCGAGCACACCATCGGACGTGTTCATGCCGTAGCGCTGACGGATGTACTCCTTGAGTCGCGATGCGATCACCAGCACCTCGCGCGGCGGCGGCGGCTCGGCGGGTGCGCTCGGCACCGCGATGCGACGCCCACGATCGGGCTCACCGGCGCGCCGCACCACCGCGGGCGCGCTCGCAGGTGCCGGCGCGCTGCCGCCGGTGGCGGTCGAGGCCGCGGCGCTTGCTGGCCGGGACGCGCCTGCGCCGTCACCCGCCTCGGCCGCCAGCTCCCGCGCCCACGCTTCTTTGGTGGGCGCGACCTCCTCGACCGCCCAGGCCTCGCGGTGCCGCATCAGCGGCAGGTGGGTCTCCCAGCAATCGACCGAGCAGAACGCGAAGCCGGTGCGCTTGCGCGTGCAGGTCGACACGCTGCACACGTAGTACTGCGCGCCGTACGACAGCGGCTTCTTGCACGAGCTGCAGCGCTTCCAGACCTCGCTCGACTCGACCATCGGGGCACCATCGTAGCAGCCCGTCAGCGCCGTGGGCGGGACTCGGAGCTGCGGCGCGTTCGCCTGCGCGCGGGGTACAGATCGCCCTCGAAGCTGAAGCCCACCGCGGCATACGGCACGGCCGCGCTGAGCTGGGTGCCCGTGCGCCAGCGATGGCGCAGCCACCACTGTGCGAGCACGAGGATCGTCGGGCGGTTGAAGCGCGCGCCCGGACGATCGAAGAACGTGTAGGCCAGCGCGGGACCCAGCCGCGAGGTCGGTCCGTTGGGCTGCGTGACCGGCTCGCCCGGCGGGAAGTCCGAGCGTCGGTAGAACGCATGGGTCAGCGTGTGCCGCACCACCACGCGCAGGCCGAAGTCGAAGATGGCCATCACGTCGGTGTCGTTGGTCAGCGCCCAGCCGTTCTGCGGCATCAGGATGTCGAGCGCCTGGTCGTAGTACACGCGGTCGCCCTTGCGCAGGTGCACGTGCGACCAGTACGCCCGCAGCGTGTTGCGCAGGGCGAAGCGCTTGATCTTCGCCTGCAACACGTTGGTCAGCGTGACCAGGTGCCCGCCGGTCGCGTAGTTGGTGCCCTCGCGAACGCCCCGTCGCAGGTCCTTCGGGCCCCACGACGCGCTCGGCGAGCGGTACGACTGCAGCTGCTGGAAGGTGCCGAACGCGGCCAGGTAGTCGTAGCTGGCGCCGAGCGAGAACACGCCCACCGGCTGCACCTCGATCGCCGGCCCCACGCGCAGGAATGCCGGCGTCAGGAAGCCGTGGGCGCCGAGCATCACGTGGGCGTCGCGGAACATCGGCGTCGACTTGCTCGACAGCCGCCGGCGATAGCCCAGCGTGATCTCGTCGACGAGCCCGAGCGGGTTGATGCGACCCGCCAACAGGTTGCGATAGACCACGCGGTGCTTGGGCGCGCGGTACGGCACCTTGCCCCGGCCCGCGCTGCGCGGGACCTCGATCGCCATGGGATCGCCGGTCGCGGCGAGGTCGTCGGTCGACACCGGCGGCTCGGCTCCGTCTTGCGTCTCGGCGTCGGCGGCGGCCGCGTCGCTCGCGGTGATCTGGCCGTCGGCCGCCGGGTCGCCCTCGACCTCGTCGCCCTCGACCTCGTCGTCATCGCCCTCGTCGTCGCCCTGCGTGTCGGCGGCGTCATCGCCATCGACGTCGTCGGTCGGCACCGCGGTGCGCACGTCGAGCGTGGCCGCGTCGAGCTGGGCCGCAGCGTCGACCGCCGCCGGGCCGTCGTAGCTGCGAGGGGCCGCGGCAGCGCCGTCGCTCGACGCCAGCAGCAAGCCCAACCCGCAGGTGAGGATCGTGCACGCGCTCGCCCGGGGCCTACGCAGCATGGGCGCGCACGATAGCAAAGCCGACGCCGCGCGAGAACCTGCACGCGGTCGGCGTGCAGCTCACCCCAGCGGCGGCAATGCTCCGGCGACGATGCGCCCGGCAGTCATTGACCCGAGCCGTCGATCCCGAGCTCGTCCTGGCTCATCACCTGGGTGGTTTGATTGGGGTCGACGTCGTCGTCGGCGTCCTCCACCAGCGCCACGCCCTCGGTCTCCAGCAGCGCCCGGATCACCATCGGATCGGTCTGATAGCGGCGGGCCAGCGCGTCGACGTCCCACGGCGCGCGCTCGGGGAAGCTGCGCACTTCGTAGAGCATCGAGTCGATCTTCGCGCGCGTGGTTCTGTCCATGCCAGCCACCATCGACATTGCAGTGTGACACCGCCGTGCGGACGCGGCCAGTCGATCGCGGCCGTGCGTGGTCGCCGACGTGGCCGGTCGCACGGGCGTCGCGGATCAGAGTGAATCGACCGGCGCACGACCAGCGGCGGCCGCCTCCAGCGCGTCGCGCAGCAGGTTCACCGCGACCCGGCGGCGGTACGCACCGGTCGAGCGCACGTCGTCGATGGGCGTGACCTCGTCGGCCAAGGTCGCCGCGGCCTCGTCGATGATCGCCCGCAGCGGCCGCCCGCGCATGCAGTCCGCGGTGCGCTCGGCGAACAATGGCGTCGCGGCCACGCTCGACAGGCCCAGCCGCACGTCGTGCACCACGCCGTCGCGCAGATCCATCGCGAACGCGAGCCCGACCTTCGCGATCGCTTGGGCCTTGCGGGTGCCGACCTTGCGGTAGTGCTGCACGGGCGCCGTGCCCGCCCGCGGCCGCGGCAAGACCAGCGCCGTGATGATCTCGTCGGCTCGCCGCAGCGAGGCCTTGTAGCCGGTGTGGAAGCCTCGATAGGGCACCCGCCGGCGCCCCGCGCGGCTGACCAGCTCGAGCTCGGCGCCGTAGGCCAGCAGCGCCGGTGGGCTATCGGCGGCCGGCGATGCGTTGGCGACGTTGCCCCCCAGGGTGCCGCGGTTCTGGATCGCCGCCGCCCCCGAGAGCCGCGCCGCCTCGACCAGCATCGGGAACTCGGCCACGAGCAGCGGGTGCGCCTGCACCTCGGCGTAGGTCGTGAGCGCGCCCAGCACCACGACGTCGTCGTGCACGGTGATGCCGCGCAGCTCCGGCACCGCCCACACGTCGACCAGCCGGCACGGCGCGAGCGCGAGTGCACCGAGCGTCACCATGAGATCGGTGCCACCGGCGAGCGCCGACCAGCCGCCCTCGGCAAAGCGCGCGAGCACGTCGTCGAGACTGCGCGCGCGGGCGACCTCGAAGCCGTCGAGTGTGGCCCTCATCGCGCACCTGCGTCGCCGCTGCGCACCAGCTCGTCGCAGGCCTGGGCGACCGCGTCGACGATGCGCACGTAGCCGGTGCAGCGGCACAGGTTGCCCGCGAGCGCCGTGCGAATCTCGTCGGCGTCGGCCTGCGGTCGCGTGCGCACCAACGCGGTCGCGGCCACCAGCATGCCGGGGGTACAGATGCCGCACTGGGCCCCGCCGCAGCGCACGAACGCGTCCTGCAGCACACGCACCCGTGGATCGTCGGCGAGCGCCTCGATGGTCTCGACCGCCACGCCCTCGCACTGACCGATCGGCACCAGGCAGCTGTTGACCACCACGCCGTCGACGAACACCGAGCACGCGCCGCACTCGCCCTCGCCGCAGCCCTCCTTGGTGCCGAAGAGGCGCAGCTGCTCGCGCAGCACGTCGAGCAGGCGCGTGAGCGGATGGGCCTGCACCGTGACGGCGCGGCCGTTGACCGAGAATGAAGTCGCGTGGTCCATCTAGGCCTGGCCCCCTGGCAGTGCGAGCATGAGTTGTTCGGGCAGCAGCGGGATGGCCGTGACGTCGGCCCCACTCGCATGCGCGATGGCGGCGAGGATCGCCGGCGCGGGCCCGTCCATCGGCAGCTCGCCGATGCCCTTGCTCGGCGCGTCGTCGCCCAAGAACGGCGCCATGAACTCGACGCGGATCGGCGGGGTGTCGACCGAGGTCGGGATGATGTAGTTGGTCATCTGCGGGTTGGCGACGCGGCCGTCCTTCCACACCACGCGCTCGTAGATCGCCCAGCCGATCGCCTGCGCGACCCCACCTTCGATCTGGCCCGCGGCCAGCACCGGGTTGACCACGCGCCCGACCTCCTGCACCGCCACGAAGTCCTCGATGCGAACCTCGGCGGTGCGCAGATCGACGGTCACGTCGGCGACGTAGGCCGCCCACGCGTAGGCGGCATAGGCATCGCCGCGGAAGGCCTTCTCGTCCCAGGCCAGGCCCTCGGGCGGCTGGTAGCGGGCCTCGCCGCGCAGGCGACCATGGCGCTCGACGAAGGCCGCGACCGCGCGGGTGAACGCGGCCGGATCGAGCGCGCCGTCGCCCGCCGGCAGCCCGCCGCCCGCGACCAGCTTGGCGCGGATCTCGAGCGCGGCGCGGCGCAGCAGGTTGCCCACCACCATCGTCGTGCGCGAGGCCACCGTCGGTCCGCTGTTGGGCACCGCCGCGGTGTCGGGCCGGGCCACGCGCACGCGCTCCATCGGCAGGCCGATCGCGTCCGCGACGATCTGCGCGAAGATCGTGGTGGTGCCTTGGCCGATCTCGGTCGATGCGGCGAGCACCTCGAGGGTGCCGTCGACATGGGCCTCGAGGTGCGCCACCGAGGCCAGGTGGACCTCGCCGGCGCCGGTGAAGCCGGCCCCGTGCATGAACGTGGCGAGCCCGATGCCGCGGCGCAGCGGCCCGTCGGTGCTGCGGTTGAAGGCCTCGTGGGCGGCACGGCGCTCGTGCCAGCGCGACGACGCCAGCGCGCGATCGAGCACCGCCTCCAGCGCGATGGGCTCGTCGATCAACTGACCGACCGCCGTGCGCTCGCCCTGCCGCAGCAGGTTCTTGCGGCGCAGCGCCGCGGGGTCCATGCCGAGCGCGTCGGCGACCCGATCGAGCTGGCGCTCCAGCGCGAACACGCTCTGCGGCGCACCGAAGCCGCGGAAGGCCCCATGCGGCGGATGGCTGGTGGCGACCGCCCGCGCCCGCACGCGCACGTGCTCGCAGCGGTAGGGCCCGGCGGCGTGGATGGCCCCGCGCGAGAGCACCACCGGCGACAGCGTCAGGTAGGCACCGCCGTCGATCACGAAGTCGATGTCCATCGCCACCAAGGTGCCGTCCCTGCGCACCGCCGTGCGATGGCGGGTGCGCGAGGGGTGACGCTTGGTGGTCGCGCGGACGTCCTCCACGCGATCGTAGATCAGCTTCACCGGCCGGCCGGCCTTGCGGGCCAGCACCGCCGCGTGGGCGGCGATCACCGAGGGGTACTCCTCCTTGCCGCCGAAGCCGCCGCCGGTCGCCGTCTGGATCACGCGGATCTTCTCGGGCGGCAGCTCGAAGAGCGCCACCAGGGCCGCGTGCACGTAGTACGGGCACTGCAGCGAGCCCTGCACGCACACGCCGGTGGCGTCGTCGTACTCGGCGATCATGCCCTGGGGCTCGATGTACATCTGCTCCTGCGCGCCGGTCTCGTAGGTGCCCTCGACCACCACCAGGTCGGGATCGGCGAGCGCTGCATCGACGTCGCCGTGGCCGGTGAGGTACTCGCGAAACAGGTTGTCCTTGCCCCACACGATCACGTCGCCGCGCAGCGCTGCGTCGAGATCGAACACCGCCGGCAGCGGCTCGAGCCGCAACGTGACGGCCGCGCGTCCCCGCTCCGCCATCGCGCGATCGGGGTGGGCCAGCAGCACCACCGGCTCGTCGGCGTGGTGGATCTCGCCGTGGGCCAGCAGCGGCTGATCGACGTCGATCAGCTTGACGACGTTGGGCCCCGGCAGGTCGGCGGCCGTGACGATCGCGAACTCGTGCCACGGGATGCCCGCGCCGAACTCGATGCCGAGCAGCTTGGCCCGCGCCACGTTCGAGCGCACGGTGACGCCGTGCCACATGCCCGGCAGCACCACGTCGTCGACGTAGGAGGTCGCGCCCGTGACCTTGTCGTGCCCTTCTCGACGCGGCACGCTGCGTCCGACGAAGCCGTCAGCCATACCGCGCGAGCATACCAAGCGCGGGCGCCGGCGAGGGCCGCACTACAGCGTCTTCAGGTACTCGAGCAGCGCCCGGCGCTCGGCGTCGTCGAGCGCGTCGCCGAAGTCGTGCCCGCCGTTGCCGTGGGCGAACTGCGTGGTGTCGTAGATGTGGCGCCGCTCGGCCGCGTCGGCCTGGTCCTGACCGTAGTCCAGCGCCACGTACGGCCAGCCCACGGAGGGCTGGTCGAAGTTCGTGGTGTCGTGATCGACGCGCTTCCAGTAGGTCGGGCGCTTGCTCGAGTCGATCACGGCGGCGAGGTTGGGCACCGAGCCGTTGTGGAAGAACGGCGCGGTCGCCCAGATGCCGTCGAGCGGCGGCGCGGCGTAGCCCTCGAAGGGCTCGTCCGGCGCCATGCGGGTGATCGTGCCGTAGAACGACAGGTTGTACCACTCGACCATCTGCGGCGCGTAGATGGTCCCGCCCTGCGCGACCACCGGGTCGGTGCCGATCACGTCGAGCGGCAGCAGCAGGTTGGGATAGGTGTCACCGCTGTCGTCGTGACCGGCGGCCCCGCTGGCGTAGGTGCCGTGGCAGCCCGCGCAGTGGGCCAGGAACACCGGCTCGCCGGCCTGGGCCAGCGGCGCGTCGATCGGGTACGGGTACAGCGGCGCCCGCACCGATCGCACGAAGGCGTGGATGTTGTTGAAGTAGGCCGCGATCGCGGTGGCCTCGTCGACGCTGTCGGTGCACAGCGACGACGCCAGCATCATGGTGCCGCGGTGATCGCCGCGGGCCATCGCGTTGTAGAAGAGCGCGTTCTTCTTGTGCGCGCGCCACCACGGCGGCGGATCCGACGGCACGATGATCTCGGGCAGCGGCTGCAGCGGCTCGTCGGACCACGCCAGGGTGTCGCGATCGTGGTGCGCCACCAAGGTCACCGCCATCGGCTCCGCGGGGTTGGTGCCGACCGTGCGCATGGTCGTGTAGGGCCCGAGCACCTTGAGGCGATCGAGGAACTTGCTCAGCTCGTCGAGATCACCGGCGGGGAGATCGGGGGTCGGCACCAGCTCGAGCAGCTGATCGATGCGCTGCGTGAAGTCGGTGTCGACGTCGCCCAGCCCGATCACGAGCTTGCCGTCGAAGCGGCCGGCGTGGCAGGTCAGGCAGTTCTGCGAGACCACCTTCACGCCGCTGCCGGCGACGTGCACGTTCCAGTTGTACGGGATGTTCGCGTTGTCGCCGTCGCGATCGGGCAGCGGCTCCCCGCCCGTGAAGTTCGACATGAACGGCGCCAGCAGGCCCCACATCGACAGCGGGATGCCGCACGAGACGTAACCCTCGTGGGTCAGCTGATACCAGCCAGCCTCCGGATCGCCCTCGGTCTGCGGCTCGGCGGGGATCGGCCAGCCGTCGTCCCACGGACCGGGCGGCAGCCCGCCCTCGCCACTGCCGTCGGCTGCGGTGGTGTCGACGGCGGAACCGCTGTCGGAGGCGGCCGCGGTCGCGCCCGAGCTGCCGTGCGCGGTGCCGCTGGTGCCGGTGCTCGCGTCCGCGGTCGGCTGACCGCTGGCGTCGAACGAACACGCGGCGTGCAACCACGCCATGCACAACGATGCCCGTGTCGCCCCCCGCATCGCTCGCCAGCGTCCGGCACCGCGGCCGCCGCGTCAAGCGACGCGGCCCGCCGCTGCAGCGATCGATCGCCCGCGGCGTCGATGAGCTCAGCGCCGGCGGCGACGCAGGCCCAGCGCGGCGACCAGCGCGAGCAGGCCCACGCGGCCACCCGCGGGCGCGGGCGCGTCGCTGGTGCAGCCGCAGCCAGATGCCTCGCCGCCGTCCTGGCCGGGATCGCTGTCGCCTTCGGTGTCGCCGCCGCCATCGCCGGTGCCGTCGGCGGACGCCGAGCCACCCGAGTCGTCCGGCGGATCGTCGCCGACGTGGACGTGCACGACGTTGCTCATGGCCTCGTTGCCGGCGAGGTCGATCGCCTTGACCGTGAAGGCGTAGTCACCGGCGGGGATGTCGGCGACGTCCCAGCCGAACGGCGCGGTCATGTCGGTCTTGTTGAGATCGGCGGCGCCGTTGAAGAGCTGCACCGTCTGCACGGCATTGTCGTCGGTGGCCATCACGACGATCTCGAAGTCGGCGCCCACGGGATAGCTCGCGCCATCACCGGGCGCGACGATCTGCACCAGCGGTGCCTCGGTGTCGGGCTTCGCCGGCCCGAACAGATCGAGCAGATCCTGGTGCGCGTTCTGGCTGAAGCCCGAGCCGCAATTGGGCTCGTGTTGCTCGGGGCAAGCGCCACCCTGCACCACCGGCAGACACTCGTCGCGGAACGACGGATCGCCGCCCGAGTTGACCGGGTTCATGATGTCGGTGGGATCGTCGACGTGCTCGAGGCCGTAGGAGTGCGCGACCTCCTGGCCGATGGTGGTGGCCTGGATCGGCGCCGGAAAGCCATCACCCGCGCCGTGGAACGCGAAGGTGATGTTGTTCTTGTTGAACATGTTCGAGCAGTCGAGCGGCGCGATGCCGAGGACGCCGCCGCCGAAGGGATTGGTCGGCGTGGTCACGTTCATCGTGTAGTCGCCCGAGCTCGGGCGCGTGTCGGTGACCAGCACGTTGTAGGGCGCCCAGTCGATCCGCACCGCTTCGATCACGGCCGCGCGCGCCGACGCGTCGCCGCCGTAGCCCTCGAAGTCGCCACCGGCGATCTCGGAGATGTCGTTGTGCGAGTCGTCGAAGCCCTCGGTCAGCGTGATCGGCTCGAACTGCACGAAGATCACCGCGGCCACGTCGGCCTGCTGCGGCCGCACCTCGTCGACCAAGCCCGGCGGCCGTCGGGCGGGCACCGGATTGCCGCGCGATTGCCCGAGCCCGATCGCCTGCAGCTCCTCCAGCGACATGTCCCAGGTCGGCGACCACCCAGGCGGCGCATCGACGGGCGCCTCGGCGTGCGCAGCAGACGGGGCGAGCAGCGCGAGCGCGGGCGCGGCGAGGGCACAAAGGGCGAGGTTTCGCAGCACGGGGGGCTCCTTCTCGGAGGTCAGGGTCAACCGGGTCGGCGCGTCATCGCGGGGGAACGATGCGGCCGAGCCACTGTGCAGGAGTGTCGAACGCCAAGCGCACGCGGAATCCGACGAGCGCACGAGGATAGGCGCAGGCGCCAGCACTGCGCAAGCCGAGCACGCGCGCGCGAACCCTCGCAGGGCCTGCGCGAAGCGGATGCGATCCAGGTCACGCCGCCCCTGGACGGCGCGCTGCGACGAAGGCGATAGGCTCGCCGCGCACCGACCCTTCGCGAGCATGGCGAACGCAGTCCCCGATGACGAAGCAGCGCGCGCGGCGCTGGTGTGGGCCAGTGCCGAGCTCGGCGCCCCTTCGGCCGACCGTCTCGTCGCGCGGCGCTGCGGCGGTGGCACCACCGCCGCGGTCTTCGTGCTCCACGATCCGCGCGATCACAGCCGCGCGATCGCGGTGCTCAAGTGTGTGCGGGCCGATCGCGGCTTCGCGCGCGAGTGCGAGGCCCTGCGCGCCGCGGACGGGCTCGTCGAGGCGGACCACTGCGGCGCGCCGCGGCTGCTGGCCGCCGCGCCGGCCCTGCGGGCGCTGCTCATGACCCACGTCGCGGGCGCCGATGCCGTCGACGCGATCGCCCGACATCCGAGCGACGCGATCGCGATCTGGGCGGGGGCCGGCGCGCTGCGCCGGCGCCTCGACGCGGTGCCCTGTGGTGACGACGATCCGGTCGCGATCGGCGACGCGTTGTCCCGGCGCTTCCGCGTGTGGCTGGGCCGCGCGCGCGCCCACCTGCCGGCGCCGCTGTGCGACGCGATCGCGGCGCGCATCGACACCTCGCCGTTCGAGGGACACCGCAGGGTCGCGTGCCACCGCGATTTCGATCCCCGCAACTGGCGGGTGCAGGGGCACGGCGCCGATCTGCAGGTCGCGTGCGTCGACTTCGGTCACGCCCGCGGCGATCACCCGCTCACCGACCTCGTGCGCGCGTGCGTGCCACTGCAGCCCGACGCACCACGGGTGCTCGCGTTCCTGCGCGGCTGGGGTCGCGAGCTCGACGCGCGGGCGTGGGCGTGCGCGCGACAGCTCGCGCTCTTGCAGGGGCTGTGCACGGCCACGTGGGGCCGCGCGCACCAGGCACCCGAGTTCATCGCGGCCGGCGACGCAGCGCTCCAGCACGTGCTCGCGGCTCGCTGAAGCGAGCATCGACGCCGCGCCGATGCGGGCTATCATCCCGCCGCCGCGCTCGCATGATCACCGCCGCGTTCCTGCTCGCGCTGGGCGGCCTCGTCGAGGCCGCGTCGTCGCCCCCCGCCGTGGATAGCCCACGCGATCCGCCGATCGTGCGGCCCCACGGCGAGGCCGCAGGGCAGGCCGCGGCCGCGCTCGAGGAGCGCCCGCGCTACGAGCTGGGCCGCGGGCTCACCTTCACCACCCAAGATCGCCGCTTCTCGCTGTCGCTCGGGCTCGGCGGCCAGTTCCTCTACACCATCGACGACCAGCGCCCACGCCCGCGGGGCACGCCGCAGACCTCGCAGATGCTCGAGGTCCGACGCATGCGCGTGTTCTTCAGCGGCAACATGTTCTCCGAGACCGTGAAGTACTACCTGCAGGCGCAGCTGTCCCCGCGGGATCTCGGCCTCGTCGACGGTGCGACCCGCCAGTCGCCGGTCTTCCAGGCGTGGCTCCGCTTCGAGCGCTTCGCCAACCTCGTGCCGCAGGTGGGCTTCTTCTTCATCCCCTACTCGCGCCAGCGGGTCGAGCCGGTCCTCAAGCTGCAGATGATCGACTTCTCGCTCGCGAGCGCGGAGTTCGGGCTCGAGCGCGACGTCGGCATCGACCTCGGCTCGAAGGACCTCTTCGGGCTCGGCAAGCTGCGCTATCACCTCGGCGTGTTCATGGGCGAGGGCACCGAGTTCGCCAAGCCGACCGACTTCGGCATGATCTACTACGGTCGCTTCGAGGTGCTGCCGCTCGGCGACTTCGACGACGACGTCGAGTCCGACCTCGCGCGGCGACGCCGGCCCAAGCTCGCCCTCGGCGGCGCGTATGCCTTCGCCGACGACGACCACCGCACCCGAGCCATCGGCGGCGGGGCGCCGTCCGACGGCGGCACCACCGACACCCACAACGTCACGGCCGATCTCGCGTTCAAGGTCGCCGGGTTCTCGCTGCTCGCGGACGTGTGGTTTCGCCACGGCAAGCGCGAGTACGGCGACGCGACCGTGACCGACGCCGCGGGCACGACAGCGCCGGCGCCCCGCGAGGCCGCCCGCAACGGCGTCGGCTGGACCGCGCAGGCCGGGTTGTTGATCCCCCGCGCACCGCTCGAACTCGCCGCACGCTACTCGGGTGTGCGTGGGCTCGGCACCACCGGCATCGCGGATCGCAACGAGGCCGGACCGGGGCTCTCGTACTACTTCGCCGGCCATGCGCTCAAGCTGCAGGCCGACTTCGTGCACCTGTGGGGCGACGGCGATCTGCGCGGCGACCGGGTGCGCGTGCAGCTGACGTTTCTATTCTGACGGCGCGGGTGCGTCGGTCGGCGCGGGCTTGGGCGGGGCCTTGGGCTTGCCCTGCTTCGGTGCGCCCTGCTTCGGTGCGCCCTTCGACCCCGCTTCGGCAGGGGCCGCGGCGGGCGTCCCGGGTGCCGGGGCGGGTGCCGGGGCGCCCGCGAGCTGCGGATCACCCTGCCCCTGCACCGCGGCGATGCGGGCCGATCGCGTGCGCTCCCAGTCGTCGGCGGGGTCGGCCGCGTTCCAGGACTCGAGCAAGCTCCACTGCTCGGGTGCGACGTGGAGCTCGTCGCCGTAGGTGGCGCGCATGTAGAGGTAGACCCGTGCGATGTCACCTCGCATGCGCTCGGGCGGCTCGATCACCCCCGCGGCGGTGTCGACCTCGACATCGCAGGCACCGTAGAGCCGCTCCTCGCCCTTGATCTCGCCGAGCGCGTGGTCCGAGCGATCCTCGATCACCTCGCCGATCACCGGCACGAGGTTGTAGAGGTCCGACTCCATCGCCGCGAACACCGGGTCGGCGCTGCGACAGCACTCGATCCCGCCGTAGGCGGTGCCGTCGTCGCGGCGACAGGCCTCGGTGGTCCAGCATGCACGGTGGGCACCGAACGCCGACGGCGGCACCACCTGCGTCCACTCGATGACGTGGGCGCGGGCCTCGTTCGCGCGGGTCTTGTAGCCACACGACGCGCGCACGGTCTTGCGATCGTTGGTGAACGCGCAGCCGCAGTAGAACGACTGCCGGTGGTCGGCCCAGATCTCGCCAGCCTTGGCCTCGGCGTCGCTGCGCGTCAGCGTCTTGGGCAGCGCGCGCGTCGGCGGCGTCGGCGTGGGTACGGGCGCTGGCACCGGCTTGGCGGCGGGCTTGCTCGTCGCGGCCTTCTCGGCGTCCTTGCCGTCCTTGCCGTCTTGCGTGGTCGGGCTGCCGGAACACGCCACGAGCCACAGGACCGCGCCCACCGGCCCGCGGGGCCACCACCAACGCAACCGCAGCATCGCGGCGAAGCCTACTGCCGATCCCGCGCGCGGCGCAAATCCCTTGGGGCGAGCGCCAGATCGCCGGGCGGACGACGTGGCGTCAGACCGGACCCGGCGCGAGCACCACCGCCGAGAACGCCACCGCTGGCTTGGCGGTCGGGTTGCGATAGCCGTGGTTCTGATCGCCGCGGAAGACCACCACGTCGCCGGCCTCGAGCCGATACTTCGTGCCCGCCACCGCGAGCTCCATCGCACCACGCTCGCACGTCAGGTACTCGCGTGTGCCCGCGGTGTGTGGGACCCCGGCGAAGCCGGCCCCCGGGGGCAGCTCGATGCGCTCGATGTCGAGGCCCGGCAGCGGATCGGGCAAGAGCTTGCGGATGATGGCGTCGCCGCGTCGTCGCTGCACCAGCGCGTCCTGCTTGTACAGCCGCGCGGTCGCCCGCGGCGGCGCGACCAGCTCGTCGAGGGTGATCTGCAGGGCGGTGGCGACCGCGAGCAGCACCGCGAGCGTGGGGTTGCTGGCGCCCGACTCGAGGTTGGTCCAGGTCGCGCGGGGCAGGCCCGCCAGCGTCGCGGCCTGGGCGTGGGTGAGGCCCCGCGACTCGCGGAGCATGCGGACGTTGGTCGCCAGCGCCGCCGCGGGATCGCGGGCGGCGGCCATCTACGCCCCCACCATCGCCGCGATCGCACGGCGGGTGTGCACCGCCAGCATCTCGCGGCGATAGCCGGCCTCGTACGGCACGTTCTCGAGCGGCTTGCACTGTCCGTGCACGCGGGTCGCGACCGCCTCGGCGACCGCGGGATCGTTCAGGCTGGCGCCGACCAGATCGTCGAGCCGCGTCACCTCGCGCGGGCGCGCACCGAGCACGCCGACGACCACGCGCACCGCGGTGATCATCGCGTCGACACGGTCGGCATCGAGATCGAAGCGCAGTGCGATCGAAACCAGCGGGAAGTCGATGCTCTTGCGCACCGACCACTTGGTGTACGCGCAGCGACGGGGTCCAGTCGGCAGCGGCACGCGGATCTCACACGCCAGCTCGTCGTCGGCGCGCACCGTGTGGCGGGTGCCGTCGGCCTGGAAGTACTCCGCCAGCGGCAGCTCGCGGGCGCCGCGGACCGACCGCAGCACGATGCTGGCGTCCAAGCCGATGAGCACGGGCACGCAGTCACTCGACATCGCGGCCACACAGTTGCGACCGCCCGGCACGACGTGGCACACGCTGCCCTCGCTCTTGAGGCAGCCACCGATCGCCGAGCGCCAGAACTCGGTCTGGTTGACGTAGCGACAGCGGGTGTCGAGGTTCACGTTGCCGCCCAGGGTGCCCATGTTGCGGATGAGCGGGCTCGCGACGTGGCCTGCGGCGTGGGCGAGGCTGGGGAACGACTCGCGCACGCGCGCGTCCTCGGCGAGATTCGTGAGCGTGACCGCGGCGCCGATGCGCAGCACCCCGGCGCACACGTCGACCGCGATGCGCTCGAGCTCGGGCAAGCCCGCGAGCGACACCAGCAGCGGCGGCCGATCGAGCCGGTGCTTGAGGTTGGGCAGCAGGTCGGTGCCGCCGGCGACCACGCGCGCACCGGGCGTGGCGAGCAGCGCCAGCGCGTCGTCGAGGTCCCGTGGCCGTACCACGTCGAGCAGGGGCAACCTCAGCATGGCGTCCTCGTGGACTCGGGCTTGTGCGCCGGCAGCTCGCCCGCGGCCTCGGCCTTGCGACGGGCCTGGATCGCGCGCAGCACCTTGGGCGGTGAGAACGGCAGCGTGTCGATGCGGACCCCGACCGCGTCGTAGATCGCGTTGGCGATGGCCGGAATCGACGGGTGCAGCGGCCCCTCACCGGCCTCCTTGGCGCCGTAGGGCCCCTGCGCGTCGGGGGCCTCGACGATGAGGCTGTGCAGCGTCGGTGTGTCGAGGAAGGTCGGGATGCGGTAGTCGAGCAGGCTGGGCCCGGTGTGCACGCCGCCGTGGGCAGGATCGACGATGTGCTGCTCCATGATGGCCTCGCCGAAGCCCATGTACGCCGAGCCCTCCATCTGGCCCTCGACGACCTTGCGGCTGAGCGCGCGCCCGCAGTCGTGTGCGACCCAGATGGTGCCGACCTCGACCACGCCGGTGTCGGGGTCGACGGCGACCTCCGCGACGTGGGCGGTGAAGCTGTAGGCCGGCGACGCGCCGATGGTGCCGCCGCGGTAGTCGCCGTGGCGATCCTTCGGGGTGTTGTACGAGCCGACCTCGCCGAGCAGGCCGTGGTCTTCCTCCGCCCACCAGAACGCCTGCGTGATCGCGACGTGCTGGTCGGGCTGCTCGCGATCGATGGCGAGACGATCGGCCAGCACCACGCGGCCCGCGGGCACGCCCCAGCGCTTCGCGACCGCGCCGGCGACCCGCTTGCGCAGCTTCTGGGCCGCCTCGAGGCACGCGTTGCCGACCATCAGGGTGATGCGCGAGCTGTACGCGCCCAGATCGACCGGCGTCAGATCGGTGTCGGCCGACAGCACCCGGATGTCCTCGAGCGGCAGGCCGAGCTCGTGGCCGACGATGACCGCGAGCATCGTGTTGCTGCCCTGGCCGATGTCGTTGGCGCCGGAGAACACCCGCGCGCGGCCGCTGCGATCGAGGCAGATCTGCACCGCCGCCTGCGGCAGCTTGTTGGGATAGATGGGGTAGTTGGTGCCGCAGATGTACGTGCTGCCGGCGACCCCGAGGCCGCGGCCGTAGGGCAGCGTGGCCCGGCGCTCGCGCCAGCCGCTGGCGTGCTCGACCTTCTCGAGACACTCGAGGAAGCCGTTGCTGCCGATGCAGAACTCGTTGACGGTGCGGGCGTCGGCACCGATGTCGTTGCGACGTCGGAGCTCGATGGGATCGAGGCCGAGCGCGACCGCAGCCTTGTCGAGCTGCACCTCGGTGGCGAAGCGGGGCTGCACGCTGCCGTGGCCGCGCTTGGGCCCGCACGCGGGCTTGTTGGTGTACGCGCGCTTCGAGTGGAAGCGGTACGCGCCCATCACGTACGGCGAGCACGCCAGCTGCCCCGAGTAGTAGGTCGTGACCAGGCCGAAGCTCGAGTAGGCGCCGCCGTCGAGCACCGTGCGGGCGTCCATCGCGAGGATCTTGCCGTCCTTCGAGAAGCCGGTGCGGTAGTGCATGCGCATCGGGTGGCGGCCGCGGTGGGCGTAGAAGACCTCTTCGCGGGTGTAGAGCAGCTTGACCGGGCGTCGCGTCGCCATCGCGAGCTTGGCGACCACGAACTCGAGATCGAAGGGCTCGCTCTTGCCCCCGAACGCGCCGCCCAGCGGCGGCTGGATCACGCGCACGCGATGGGCCGGCAGCTCGAGCACCTTCGACAGCTCGCGGTGCAGGTAGTGCGAGACCTGCGTCGACGACCACACCGTCAGCAGCCCGTTCGGCTCCACCTGTGCCAGCGCGCAGTGGGGCTCGATCGCCGCGTGGGTGGTGCCTTCGAAGAAGTAGTCGCCCTCGATCACCAGCGGCGCGCCCGCGAGCCCGGCCTCGACGTCGCCGAACTCGAGCAGCACCTCCTTCGAGAGGTTGCCGTGCTTGGCGTAGGGATTGATGGGGTTGCTGTCGGCCTCGCGCAGCGCCTGCTCGGGATCGAAGATCGGCGGCAGCGGCTCGTAGGTGATCGCGATCGCATCGCACGCTGCGATCGCGGTGTCCTCGTCGATCGCGGCCACGGCCGCGACGCCGTCACCGACGTGCAGCGCCTTGTCGACCGCCAGCGCGGTCTCGTCGGGCGTCCACGGGATGATGCCGTAGGGGGTCGGGAAGTCCTTGCCGGTGACGACCGCGAAGACCCCCGGCATCGCCAGCGCGGCGCTGGCATCGATCGACACGATGCGCGCGTGGGCATGGGGGCTGCGCTTGATCTTCGCGTGCAGCATGCCCGGCAGCGCGAGGTCGTCGGTGTAGCGCGTCACCCCGCGCATGCGCTCCATGGCGTCGACCTTGCGGTGGCTCTTGCCCACCAGGCCGCCCTTGGGCACCACGCGCGTCACGGTCTTTGCTGCGTCGTCCGGCATCGGCGAAGGCGTCACCGCGAGACGGCGCGGCGCTCACCCAAGGGGATATCACGGTGGACGCCGACCCGACCACGCACGCGCGCGTGACCCCTGCCACGTGCGCGTCCGCGCCGATCTCGGTTCCTGCGATCGTGGCGCGATCGGGGGCGCCCTCAGGGCTGCAGGCACTCGCTGAACATGTTGCCCTTGATGTTCTGCATCTGGCACGTGTAGCCGTCGGGGCACTCGCAGTCCATCGTGCACAGGATGTGGCAGTTCGACATCGCGACGATGCCACCGGCCTCGAAGCACGCGTAGCCATCCGGGCAGTCGGCATCGACGTCGCACACATTGCCGATCGCCGAGGGGTCGTCGGTCAGCGACACGCACGCGTCGGTCGTGCTCGAGCTGCCGGCGTCGCCCGAGCTGCTGGCGTCGGTGGTCGATCCGCGCTGCTGCTGCCGGAGTCCGAGCCGCTGGCGCTGCTCGAGTCGCTACCGCTGGTGTCGGTCGTGCTCGACGTCGCGGTCGTGCTGGCGGTGGTCGAGTCGGTCGTGCTCGCGGTCGTGCTGGCGGTCGTGCTGGCGGTGGTCGAGTCGGTCGTGCTCGCGGTCGTGCTCGCGGTCGTGCTGCTGTCGGCACCACCATCGGTGCTCGAGTCATCACCGCCGCACGCAACGCCGAGCACCATCATGCAGGTCAGGACAAGGTTCGTCTTCATGGGTTGCATGCTAGCAAACCCATGCCGCGACCACCGCTCGCGTGGGATGCACGCGCGGCCGAGCTAGGGACGCGCAGCGCCGCCATACATGGCGCGACTGGCGTCCACCACGGCATCGATGATCTTGGTGTACCCCGTGCAGCGGCACAGGTTGCCGGCCAGCGCGGCGCGGACCTCGGCGTCTTCGACCGGGCGCTGCACGCGGCGCAGCAGCGCCTCCGCACTCATGAGGATGCCAGGGGTACAAAAGCCGCACTGCGCGGCGTCGTGGCGATCGAATGCGTCCTGCAGCGGGTGGCAACCCAGCGACGGCGCACTCGCGAGGCCCTCGACGGTGGTGACCTCGCGACCTTCGACCGCGAGCGCGAGCGTGAGGCAGGCGAGCCGGGGCACGCCGTCGACCTGCACGGTGCACGCACCGCAGTCGCCCTTGTCGCAGCCCTGCTTGCTGCCGATCAAGTCGAGCTGGTAGCGCAGCACCTCGAGCAGCGTGCGATGGGGCGCGACCGCGACCGCGACGGGCCGCGCGTTGACGGAGCACTGCAACAGGCGGGCGGGCGTGACGGGATCGGACATCGCGTGCGAGCGCCCAGGAGTCTCGCTGCGACGCGGCCCCGGAGGCAAGGCGGCCCGACGTGAGCTGCGCGACGAAGTTGGCCGGCCCCGGCCCGCGTGCGCCCGATGGGCGCCCATTTCGTGCGAGATTGCCACCCGTGAGCGACCACGACCACGGCGCCCGCGTGAGCTGGGACGAGTACTTCATGGACATCGCGGCGGTGATCGCCACGCGAGCGACGTGCGCGCGCAAGCACGTCGGCGCCGTGATCGTCCGCGATCGCACGATCCTCTCGACCGGCTACAACGGCTCGATCCGCGGCACGCCGCACTGCGACGAGGCCGGCCACCTGATGGAGGACGGCCACTGCGTGCGCACGATCCACGCCGAGATCAACGCGGTGATCCAGGCCGCGAAGAACGGCACCGCGATCGAGGGCGCGAGCATCTACGTGACGGCATCGCCGTGCTGGAACTGCTTCAAGGCCATCGCCAACGCCGGCATCCGTCGGGTCGTGTTCGGCGAGTTCTACCGCGACGAGCGCATCTTCGATGCCGCGCGTCAGCTCGGCATCGAGCTGGTGCAGCTGGCGCGCAGCCCCGAGGCGACGCCGCCGCGATGAGGTACCGGCGGCAGGCGACGCTGGCCGCCGCGCTGTCGCTGGCGACCGGCTGCGCGATGCACCGCGGTGCATTCGAGCCCGGGCTCACCGCGCCGGCCGCCGAGCGGGTCGCGATCGCGATCGTCGGCGGTGCGGGCGCGGTCGGCCCCGCCGCGACGCCCACCGCGACCGCGCTGCACGATGCGCTCGCCCCACACGCGCGTGCGACCGTGCTCCTGCTCGGCGACTTCACGCCGCACCGTCGCGCGCACCGTGGGCGTCGCGTCGATCCCAGCGACGCCCCGGCGCCGGTCACAGCTGCCGCGCTGGGCCTGCGGGGCGCACAGGTCTTCGCGCTCGCCGGTGACGCCGAGCTCGGCGTCGCCGCGCGCAACCCGGCGACCCGAGACGCTGCGGTGGTCCGCATCGCGGCCGACGGTACCGCGCGGGTGATCTCGAGCTGCGACGTCGCACGCTGCCGCATCGACGGCGACGGCGACGGCGGGGTGGTCGAGCTGGTGCTGCTCGATCTGCAGCCGTGGACCCGCGATCGCGGTCGCCAGGCCGACGCTGCCGTCGCGCGATCACTGACGTTGCTCGACGCGCTCGCGACCACGCCGTCGTCGACCCCCAGGGTCCTCGCGCTGTACCTGCCGGTCGAAGGCGCGTTCGAGCACGGGCTCGGCAGCAACCACGATCCCTCGGCGATTTTCCACCGCCTGCCCGAGGTGCTGCAGCGCGCGCTGCAGTCGGGCATGTTCGCCGGCGTGGTCGCGGGCGGCGAGCGCTCGCTGTACGTGCAACCCGATCTCGCGGCACCGATCGCCCGCAGCGACCGCGTGTTCCTCGAGCGCCCGCTGTGGCAGGTCGTCAGTGGCAACGCGGCGGCTCCGCGAGCCGGTCGCGCCGCGCTTCGCAGCGCGTGGGTGAGGGGCGTGGGCTACCGCCCGCCGGTCGCGACGTCCGAGCCCGGCTTCGCGGTGCTCGAGCTGGGCGGCGACGCGCCGCCGCGCGTGCGGCTCTACGCCCGACGCCACCGCCACTGGCTCACCACCACCGTGCCGCTACCGATCGCAGCGCGCGAGGGTGACCAGGCCCCGCGCACCATGCCCAACATGACGCCGTGCATGCGCTGCGTCGACGTGCCCGTCAACGAACGCCCGTGAGCCGAGCCGGCTCAGCCGACGTCGCGCAGGCACGCCGCCGCGATCACGCAGTTGCGCCCCGCTTGCTTGGCGCCGAGCAAGCAACCGTCGGCCAGCGCGATGATGCTGGCGGCGCCCGCCTCACCGGGGCCGAGCGCCTCGAGATCGGCGATGCCGATCGTCATCGTGCAGCCGCGGGCCCGGGCGTCGCGGGCGAAGGCCTCGCGCAGCCGCTCGGCGATGCCGCTGGCACCGCGGGCGGCGACGCCTGGTAGCGCGATCAAGAACTCGTCGCCGCCCCACCGGCAGACGCGATCCCCCGGCCGCAGGTGGGCACGGAAGCACACCGCCGCCAGCTGCAGCACCTCATCGCCGGCCGGATGGCCGTGGGTGTCGTTGACGCGCTTGAAGTGATCGAGGTCCACGAGCATGACCGTGAGATCCCGACGCAGGTGCAGCGCCTCGAGGCACGCGCCGTCGAGCCACTCTTCGATCGCGCGACGGTTGTCGAGGCCAGTCAGCGCGTCGCGGCGCGCATCGGTGCGCTCGCGCTCGAGCTGGCTCAGCCGCGACCACGCGCGGCGCACCATGCCGACCAGATCGAGCAGCTGCTGCCGTACGATCGCCGGATCGTCGTGATCCCCGAAGCCGACCTCGAGCCGCACCGGCGGCTGATCGGCGGGGGACAGCCGCAACGCCATGGTCAGTGAAGGGCGCTCGTCGAGGTCCTCCCCGGCGCTGCTCCACACCGTCTCGGCGTCGAGCACCCGCGCGCGAGGGATCCGGAACGCACCGACCAGCTCGTCGACGCAGACCCGTGCGAGCTCGGCATGATCGACGGCGTCGATCACCCGCATCGCGAACCGGAGCACCGGCGGAGTCGCGTCGTGTTCGGCCACGGATTCCGGCCCGGACATCGCCCGACCCGAGCGGCCGCTGAAGTCCCAGGCGCGGCCACCCCTTTCGATCCTCCGGGCGTCCCCAAACGGGTCGATGGCCGTGCTTGCCCGGTGCCGCGCCCATCGCCACATGGACTCCCAGGTGCCCCGGGAACGCCAACGAATCGCCGTGCTCGCGCTACAGCGCCTCGGCGACGTCGTCACCGCCGCGCGGGTGACCGATGCGCTCTCGCGGCGACGCGACACCGCGGGCGTCGAGCTGCTGCACTGGGAGCAGACCGAGCAGGCCGCTGCGCTGCTGCCCGGCGTGGCCGCGCGCCACCGCCTGCCCTTCACCGGCCTGCGCCGGCGCGCCCGCGTGCACGCGATCGCAGCCCTGCGCACGCTGAGCACCCACGTCGATGCGATCACGGCCGAGGGCGGCTTCGACGTGGTCGTGAACCTGTCGTCGACGCGCTTCTCGTGCTGGCTCGCACCGGCGCTGCTGGCCGAGGGTGGCCGCGTGCTCGGCCCCTCGATCGATGCGTTGGGTCGCTACGTGCCGTCGCACGGCGCGATCGACCACCTCAACGGCTGGGGTGTCGACCAGCGCCTGTCGAGCTTCGCCCATCAGGATCTGTATGCGCTCGCGGCCGGTGTGCGGCTCGCGGGCTGGTCGGGCCTGCGCGAGGGCAACCGCCGTCGCCGCGGTCCGGTGGTGGTTCATCCCTTCGGCAGCGAACGCAGCAAGGATTGGCGCACCCCCGACGACTGGCGTCAGCTCGTGGCCGCGATCCCGGCCGCGCTCGGCCAGCGCGTCGTCGTGGTCGGTGCGCCGTCGGAGCGCGCCGTGCTGGCGTCGATCGCAGCGGGCACCGCCGCCGACGTCGAGACCTGCTCGCTCGCCGACTACACCGCGCTGCTCGCCGACGCCCACGGCCTCATCAGCGTCGACACGGTCGCGATCCACCTCGCCGCGCAGGTCGGCTGTCCCACGGTCGTGCTGCGTCAGGGGGTCGCCGGCGGGCTCGCGTTCGTGCCCGGTCCCGCCGCGCTGTGCGTCGATGCCGACCCCGAGCCCGCGCAGCTGGCCGACGTCCTCGCGCTGGCGCTGCGCCAGTTCTCGCCCGCGCCGGTGCCCCTGCACGCCCACACCGAGCTGCTCCGGCGCGTGCGCGTACGCGAGGGCTTCCGCGACGATCACGGCATGCTCGGACTGCGCACACCGTCGTGGTGCCACGCACCGCCGCAGGCCCACGATGACGACGCCAACGACTCGCACTGGCGAGCGATGTGGCGGTGCCACTTCGCCGGCGTGCCCGCCACCGACTCACTGTGGGCGGCCTGTGCCGCAGGTCGCGGTCGCTTCGGCGCGCTGCGCTGGCAGGCACTGCTGTCACTGCCCGATCGCCTCGGTGCTGCGGCGCGGGCGTTCGCACTGCGTGGCCAGGTCGCCGCCCACCGCAGTGATCGCGACGACGGTGGCGACGGACGGAGTGCAGCGTGACGCGATCCAACACCCCTATGGTTGCGATCGATCCCGGTGCCGGCACGCACACGCCAGGCGTCGAGACGCCCGCGTCGTCGCACGTCGCCGCCAACGAAGCACCACCTCCGATCGAGGCCACCGCTGCCACGGCGGCCGTCGATCCGCTGTGCATCTGGATCGTCGACGACACCCATCTCGAGCGCGAAGGTGACGGCGCCGCCGCCGAGCCCGCGCCCCCCGGCGTCACGCCCTGTGCGCTGACGCAGGCGCAGGCGTGGCTCACCGGCGGCGCCCCGGCCTGGCTCCGCGCACGACGCATCGACGGCATCATCTTCACCCACGCCGCCGACGCGCCCGCGACCGTGCGCCGCGCGGCCCGAGCCCTGCGCGAGCGACTGTGCCCGCGCGACGCCGGCGGCCTGCGCGAGCTCGCGATGGCGTGGGGTCACCGTTCGCTGGCCGCCGCGCTCGCCCGCATGCGTCCGCACCAGCAGCCCAGCTTCGCCGATCTCGCGCGCGCCCTGCCCCGGGACGAAGAGGACGCACGCCGTACCGCCCGCCTGCTGTGGGCGCTGGAGCACCTATGACACCCAACGAGCTGCCCCCGATGCCGGCCGTGCCAGGCCTCGGTGCCCTGGTCTCCGAGCTGGCGCAGATCAACTGCGCGCTGTGGCACGAGGAAGACGCCGCCCGCACCGACGACGATCTGGCGGTCGCGCGGGCCAAGCGGGCCATCGACCAGCTGAACCAGCGCCGCAACGACACCATCGAGGCCATCGACGACCTCGTGATCGCATGGGCGCGCTCGGCCGCGACCCGCGGCCAGCACGGTGGGGGGCACGGTGGGGGGCACGGTGGGGGGCACAGTGGCTGAGACCGTCGGCTCCCTCATCGACAAGCTCACCATCATCGAGCTGCGGCGCTTCCACACCGAGCAGGCAATGTGCAACCCGCTCGCAGCGCCCGAGCTGCGCCACACCGCCGCGCTGCGGCTACGCGTCATCGACGAGCAGCGTGACGATCTCTGCGTCGAGCTGGACGCCACCTGGCGCGCCATCGTCGAGCGCGGCAAGGTGCCGAAGGTCTACCGGCAGTTCAAGCTCTACAACGACCCGGCGATGCGCAGCGCCAGCGGCCGCGGCAAGTAGCGGCCGCGGCCCGACACACGCTACTGGCAGGGCGGATCGTCCATGCCGGCGATCCAATCGCTGATGAGCGTCGCACCGAAGTCGTCGGCGAGCAGGCTCGGCAGCTCCGGCATCTTGATGTCCGGATCGGTCGTGCTCATGCGAAACGGCACGATGCTGCGCTCCGGATCACCGGGCCAGATGTCGACCTGTCGACCACCGGCACCGGCACCGGCCGCCGCCGGCACCTTGCACACGCCGTACGACGGCGGGTCGTCCTCGGTGAACAGGAACGTGAGCCCGCTCGGCCCGCCGCCGCCGCCGGGGCGGTGGCAGTGCGAGCAGTTGCCGTGCAGATACGAGCGCGCGCGCAGCTCGAGCGCGTCGTCGCCCGCGGGGTGGCTGAGCGCGGGCAACGTCGAGGCCGGCGGTGGCGGGGTCGTGAACAACCCCAGCTCGGCGAACAGATCGATCTGGTTGCCGCTCATGCCCGACTCCGGCGGCGCGTCGGTGTTGAGCTGCAGCGTCGAAGGGCCGAGCACCCGCGGCACGTCGTCGCGGGAGTGGCAGTCCTCGCAGGTGTTCTGGTCGGGCACGAGGTAGTGCTGCTGCGCCGGCTGGCCGTTCTCGTCGAGGTAGTCGAGGTCCACGTCGGCGCCGGCCTTCTTGCGCACGGCCTCGGTCTGCTCGTCGTCCCACACGTAGATGTACGACTTCACCCCGGTCTTCTCGTAGACCAAGAGGCGGGTCTCGACGATGTGCGGATCGTCGTCGGGCTCGCTGCGGTCGGTGTCGAAGAAGAACGTCTTGATGAAGATCGTGCCCTCGGGGAAGCCCCACTCGTCCTGCTCGGTGCGCTCGATCTTGCCGCCCTCGGGCAGCTGGAAGTAGCGCCCCTTGCCGGCGTAGTCGGCCCACAGCGGCGCGTTGACGGTGTACGCGTACACGCCATCCACCGGCTGCATCTGCGCCAGCGGCCCCTCGAAGAAGCGCCAGTCCGAGAGCTTCTCGTACGGCGGATCGCCGGGATCGTAGGGCGCGGGATCACTGCCGCACGCCGAAGCGGCGAGCAGCGCGACGAGGCACGAACGACGGCAGCGCGGGCGCGACATACGACGCTACTCCGTGGGCAGCGCGGGCTGCGTGCACGCGACGGTGGCAGGATCGCTGGTCGCACCCATCGCGTCGCCGCACAGGTCGGCGTTCATGAACGTGACCGAGCTGCCCTCACCCAAGCAGTTCGACAGCGAGCCGTCGTCGTTGTTCTTGTCGCCGGCAATGCAGCCATCGATGATCACGTCGGGCGTCGGCGTCATGTTGCCGGCCAGCAGCAACACCAGCGGGTCCGGCATGGTGCCGTTGCCCATGAAGGTGTTGTCGTGGATGTAGTTGCCCTCCGACCAGATGTCGTAGGCGGGGTCGTTGGGTGGCTCGAACAGCCCCGACTCCTCGCTGTAGGCGATGATGGCCACACCGACGCTGTCGTTGTTGGCGATGGTGTTGCCGTGGATCTCGTTGTTGTCGGCGGCCAGCACCAACATGCCCACGCCTGGCGGGACGATGCCGACCACCGTACCGGGATCGGCGAAGTTGGTGACGTTGTTGTCGTGGACGTCGTTCTCGTAGACGTTGGCGCGCTTGCCGTCCTTGACGTCGAGCCCCGGCAGGTTGAACACGAGGATACCGGCGGTGTTGCTGTAGCTCTCGTTGCGCCGCACGATCGCGTCGGTCGAGTTCTCGATCTCGATGCCGGCGACGTTGTCGTGGGCGATCGAGTCCTCGACCACGATCGCGGTCGACTGGCCGACGTAGATGCCGGCATCGCGGGCGCCGACGACCTCACACTCCTGGATCAGCACGCCGTTGCTACCGACCGGGTAGAGCCCGTAGGCGCCGTTCGACAGCGCGTGCATCGCCTCCCAGATCACCCCCACCCGCACGAACGCGATGTTCTCGACCTGGTCGCCGCGGATGCCGTCGCCGGGCGTGTTGCGCACGGTGAACTCGGTGAGCGTGACGTCGTTGCCCTTCACGAGCATGCCGTTGCCGCCGGTCTCTTGGCCGGTGAAGTCGAGGATCGTCATGTCCTTGCCCGCGCCGCGCACGGTCACGCCGTTGGCGTTGAGCGACAGCTGACGCGTCAGGTGGTACTCGCCCGCCGCCAGGCACAGCGTCTTGCCGTCGGTCGCGTCGACGAACGCCTCCGTGACCGCCGTCTGGTCGTCGTCGCTGGGCTCGACGTAGAGGTCGCAGCCGGCCGGCAGATCGCCGCCGGTGGAATCGGCGCTCGACTCGTTGCCATCGCCGCTCGAGCCGCAGCCGATGGGCAGGGTCACGAGCGCGGTGGCGAGGGCGGAGGTGATGCGAATCGAACGAAGCGAGGTGGTCACGCGAATCTCCGGGGCAAGGCGGGCGGACCCAAGGGGGCAGCGGTCCGACTTCCGCATTACCAGAGCGTGTCCGATCACGCAAAGCCGGGCGAGCGCCGCTGCGCCGCGAAACGCACGAAGCCGACGTCGACGCCCTCGTGACCGGGGCCCGACTCGGCTCCTCGAGAACGCGCGCGTGTCCGCGCACGCCCGACGCGCGAGCGCTACTCGGCGCTCAGGATCAGCGTGAACGCAGCACCGTTGGCGCTGCCTGCGGTGCCGCTGGCGATGGTGCTCCCGCCCATCTTAGCGTCGAAGTCCTCACCGGTCTGCGCCGCACCGATCACGATGAAGATGCCGGTGTCGGTGGTCATGTCGGCGGTGATGGTGTCGTCGGCGGCAACGTAGCGGATGATCGCGCCGCTGCCCGCGTCGGCGGGCTCGACGGTCGCGCCCGCGACCGGCAGACCGTCGGGCCCGCGCACGAAGCCGATCACGCCGCCGGCATCGCCGAGCGGCAGCGAGGCCGCGTCGACCTCGGCGTCGGCCATCAGCGCGGTCGACCACGCGGTGAGCTTCGCCGAGGGCACCAGCCACAGGTCGTGGATGCCGGTGCCGACGGCGTACACCGAGCCCATCACCGGCGATGCGAGGCCGGTCGCGGTGAGGTAGCCGTCGGCGCCCTCGACCAGCGCGATGATGGCGATCGCTTGGTTGATCGGCACGTCCGAGGTGACGTCGACGCGGCCATCGGCGCCCGAGGTCGCCTGCGCCAGCGCGGTCGCGCCGCCGGGGTTCGTGATCGCGTTGAGGGCGCCGGCGACCTTCATGGTCGCGCCCGCGACGGGCATGCGGGTCGAGAAGTCGAACACCGTGCCGGTCACGCGGGTGTTGCAGCCGGCGTCGGTGGCGGGCGACGGGCCGCAGGTCGCGTCGGCGTTGAGCGGCACATCGGTGAAGATCGTGCACACGCCCGACATGCAGTCGCCGTTCGCGGTGCAGGCATCACCATCGGCCGCGGCACCACCGGCGCCCGGGCACACGTCGGAGCCGCCGGTCGAGTCGGCGGTGCCGTCGGTCGTCGACGAGGCAGACATGCCCGAGGTCGCGGTCATGCCGGTCATGCCGGTCATGCCGGTGGCGCTCGAGGAGCCGGAATCGGCCCCGGTGTCGGAGTCGTCGCCCGCGGGGCAAGCCGCGAGAGCGAGCAACGAGGTCATCACGGCGGCGATGGGAAAGCTGAAGCGGTTCATCGGATTCTCTTCGTAGGGGTGGCGAGCGCGCCAGGAGGGGCCACGCGGCGCGGCACGTGCCGGCACGCGTGGCCGGACGCGCGGAGCCTAGCAGCCTGCCTCGAAGCCCTGCAACGCGGGCGCACGCCAGCCCGCCCGTCGCCGTGGGCGCCGGGGCCGACAACGCGCGCTGCCTCACGACCACGATGTCGCGCAGCGACGCGGCGCACCAGCGTTCGTGCACGGTCGATCGCAAGCGGCGGCGCGGATCCACCCGGGATCTCCGCCGCCGCTCGGACACCGCGGGCTTCCGCGATCAGCCGTCGATCTCGGTGAAACCCTTGGGCTTCACGAACTCGAACGCGTCGTCGCCGACGCCGGTGTTGGTCTTCACGCCGCTCAGCACGAAGTGGTTGGTGCTGCCGTCGCCGTTGAGCACCACGAACGCGTCGACGCGACCGGTCGCGTCATCGACGACCAGCAGCAGCTCCTTGTAGTGCGCGCTCTTTTGCTTGGGCTTGAGGCGGATGGTCGTGTGCGCGGCCATCCCGTAGCGGGTGACGAGCTTCTCGGCGGCGAGCTTGACGAGGAAATCGTCGAGCAGCTGCTTACCGCCGAACAAGAACTTCTCGGCGCCGGCGAAGTCGGAGCTGTCGACGTCCTTGCGCAGCACCTGCTTGGTGTCGCGCTCGACCACGGTGACCTTGGTACCGTCGACCCAGAAGTCCGGGTTGTCGTCGGCGCTGTAGTCCCAGACCATCTTGCCGGGCTTCTTCACGCGCAGCTTGCCGGTGCTCACGGTCTTGGTGCCGTACACCGGGTGCACGTAGGTCTGCTTGAAGTCACCGCCGAAATCGGTGGTGCCGTCATAGAACTTCTGCACCTTCGCGAGCACCTTGCTGGCCGCGCCCTTCTCGGCCACCGGCTCGTCGCCGTCGAAGTCGGTGATCGCCGGGGGCGCGGCTGGCTCGGGGGTCTTCTCGGGGGCGCTGCAGAGCAGGCCATACGACAGCACGCAGGTGACGACGTCCATGGGGCGGGGGCTCTCTTCTCCGGGGGAGCGTAGCGCAGGCTCATGGGGCCGTGCACGCCGCCGGCGATGGTTTTCACCACGCCCGCGTCCGCGCAAGCGTGCATGCTGCGGGCCATGGCGCGCGTACTGGTCCCGCTGCCCCGTCACGATGTCGATCCCACCGAAGTCGGCGTGCCCTGTGCCGCGCTCGACGACGCTGGGCACACGCTGGTGTTCGCGACGCCCGACGGGCGCGCGGCGCAGGCCGATCCCCGCATGTTGACCGGTCGCGGCCTCGGTCCGCTCGCGCCCTCGCTGCGCGCCGACGCCCGCGGCCGCGCGGCGTGGGAGCGCACCGCGGCCCTGCCCGCGTTCGCGTCGCCGCTGCGCTACGACCAGCTCGCCGATCACGAGTTCGATGCGATCCATCTGCCCGGTGGTCACGCGCCCGGCATGCGCGAGTACCTCGAGGCGAGCGAGGTGCAGCGCGTCGTCGCGAGGATGTTCGCCGATGACGAGCCAGTCGGCGCGATCTGTCATGGTGTCATCGTCGCGGCGCGCACCCGCGGTGATGATGCACGCTCGGTGCTCCACGGCCGCCGCACCACCGCACTGCCGGCGCGCATGGAGCTGCTGGCGTGGCGCCTGACCAAGCTCTGGCTCGGCGACTACTACCGCACATATCCCGAGACGGTGCAGGCCGAGGTGACCGCCGCGCTCGCGCAACCGCAGGACTTCGACGCCGGGCCGCGCTCGCTGCGACGCGATGATCCCGAGCACCTCGCGCGTGGCTTCGTGGTGCGCGATCGCAACTACGTGTCCGCGCGGTGGCCTGGCGACGCGCATGCGTATGCGCGCGCGTTCATCGAGATGCTGTCGGATCCCGAGGCGATCACGCGGCGGTGACCCCGACGTCCCGTGCCTCACCACGCGGGCGAGCCGGGCCTTGCCACATCGAGCCACGGGCAGCGCGCCACACTGTGCGCGCCGGGAGGGCGCGTGTTCAAGGGACGAGCTCGACACGCACGATCGCGAACTCCGATCCGAACCATCCCTCGGTCGGCCGCGAGTAGGTCACGTACTGCACCACGCCACCGTCTTCGGCGAGCTCGGCGTGGTGCTGGGCGTCGTAGGGCGCAGGCTCGCCGGCGGGCACGCGATACACCCGCGACGGTGCCGACCACGGGCCCGTCCGCGTCGGCGCCGTGCGAGCGACGATGGTGGTGTCGAAGGGTGGCGAGTACACCGCGAGCCACTCGCCGGTGGCGGGCAGCGGCGTGATCGAGGCGATCGGTGCGGCCTCGAACAGCACGGTGCCGTGCTCGAGATCGGCGTCGTAGTCGTTGCCGCCCCACATGCGCCACGCGCTGCGATCGAGCGCCTGCTCGACCGGCACACGGCCGATGCGACACACGTGGGTGCCGCGGTGCTCGTCGCAGGCGAAGCTGTACAGGTGGTCGCCCTCGATGTGCGGGCTGATGCCGAACGACGGATCGCCCGCGCGGAACATCAGCGTGGGATGCTCGGCACCGGCATCGATCTCGGGTCGGCGCACGACCGCGTCGAGCCGGTCCCAGATCGCGATCGATCCGCCCGCGCCCTCGAAATTGAACGGGCCCGGCTCGGCGTAGATCAGACCGTAGAAGATCAGCGCCCGGTCGCGATCGACGTCGTAGACCGGCGCGCTCGGCCATGCGGCCCAGCGCGCGCCGCATGGCGTCTGCGCACAGGGGTCGCCCAGGTGGGCGTCGTTGAACGCCTTCTCGGCTGGGGTCGGCGGCACGAGGTACAGCGGCGCACCGACGGCATCCAGCGGCTCATGCAATCCCGAGATGCCATCGCTCGCATCGAGGTCAGCGGTGATCGAAAACGAGTTGTGGTGCCAGTTCTGTCCGTCGACGTCGGGCACCCGCAGCACCGTGTCGCCGAAGGTCCACACGTCGTGGCCCCACAGCACTGCACTGGGCCCGCCGTCGCGCCCGTCGATCAGGCCGCTGTCGCCGAGCACGCCGATCTCGCGGGCCTCGACGACCTCAGGGCCGGATGGTGCGACCGCCTCGCACGCGAGCGCGAGGAGCAAGGCGGCCCAGTGCGAGCGACGACGCATCGACGAGACGGTAGTCCGCCATCACCGGCGATGGATCCGTGCCCGCGCGGATGCGAGGGTGCCCCCGATCCACCGCCCTCGGCCGCCGGCCGCCGGGCCGGGCCCGCAGCGCGGGACGCCCGGCTACGCTCACGCCGCCGTCACGAACACCTCGCGCGGCGTGGTGCCGCGCGCAGGCCCGATCACGCCGCGCTCTTCCATGCACTCGACGATCTTCGCCGCCCGGTTGTAGCCGATGCCCAACCGCCGCTGCAGCATGCTGGTCGACACCTTCTGCGCCTCGGCGACGATCTCGACCGCGCGGTCGTACATCGGATCGAGGTTCTCGTCGGCGTCGCCCATCTCGCCCTCGTCGTCGCGCTTGCGGACGATGTCCATGTTGTAGACCGGCTTGGCCTGGCGCTTGACGAACTCGACGACCTTGAGGATCTCGTCCTCGGAGACATAGCAGCCGTGCACGCGCTGGGCTTGCATGCCGCGGTCCATGTGCAGCATGTCGCCCATGCCGAGCAGCTGCTTGGCACCCTTGCCGTCGAGGATCGTACGGCTATCGACCTCGCTCGTGACCTGGAACGCGATGCGTGAGGGGAAGTTGTTCTTGATGGTGCCGGTGATGACATCGACGCTGGGTCGCTGGGTCGCGACGATGAGGTGCAGGCCCGCCGCACGCGCCTTGGCGGCGATGCGAGCGACGCACTGCTCGACCTCCTTGCTCGCGACCATCATCAGGTCCGCGAACTCGTCGATGATCACCACGATGTACGGCAGCTTGCTCGGACGCTCGGGCATGTCGACACCGCCGGTGACGGTGTGCGGGTTGCCCTCGGCGTCGAATGACGTGCCCGAGAGCTTGCTGCCCAGCGCGCCGTCTTCACCGTGCTCGGCCGCGTCACGGGCGACCTCGGCGGCCGCGAGCTCGAGCTGCGCCTTCTCCTTGTCCCAGTCGGCCTGCAGCTCGGCGAGCTTGCGGTTGTAGCCAGCGATGTCTCGGACCTGCGCCTCCGAGAGCAGCGTATAGCGGCGCTCCATCTCCTGCACCGCCCAGCGCAGCGCCAGCGCGGCCTTCTCGGGGTCGGTGACGACCGGCAACAGCAGGTGCGGGATGCCCTCGTAGATCGAGAGCTCGAGCATCTTCGGATCGATCATCACCATGCGCACGTCCTCGGGCGTGCAGGTGTAGAGCAGCGAACACACCATGGCGTTGACGCCGACCGACTTGCCCGAGCCGGTCGCACCGGCGACCAACAGGTGAGGCGCCTTGGCGAGGTCGGTGAATGTCACGTGGCCGGTGATGTCCTTGCCGAGCGCCAGCGGCAGCTTGTTGCCGGCGCCGAAGTTCTCGGCCGCCAGGATCTCCTTGATGTAGACGGTCTCGCGGGTCTTGTTGGGCACCTCGAAGCCGACGGTGGCCTTGCCCGGAATCGGCGCGAGGATGCGGATCCGCAGCGCCTCGAGGGCCATCGCGATGTCGTTCTCGAGGCTCTCGATCTTGGAGAGCTTCACGCCGGCCTCGGGCTTGAACTCGTAGCGCGTGATGACCGGACCGGGGTGGATCTTGGTGACCTTGCCCTTGATGCGGAACTCCGCCAGCGCGGCGACCAGGCGCTGCGCCTGCTCGAGCACGAAGTTGCGATCGAAGTCGCTGACCGTCGCCTCGGCGGCCTCGAACAGCTGCAGCGGCGGGAGCTCGTAGGCACCCTGGGTGAGGCGGATGACGCCGGGAATCGCCGACTCCGGCCGACGTGGTGCGGGCGGCACCAGCTTGGGCGTCGACGCGGCGACCTTCGCGAGTTCCTCGGGACGCGGGGGCGCAGCCTTCTTGGGCTTCGCCGGATCGGCCACTGCACCCACGACGATCTCGGGCACATCCTCGCCTTTGCGCGGCGCCTTCGCAGCGGCCGGCTTGGCGGCCGTCTTGCGCTTGCTTGCGGAACGGGCGGAGGTCTCGTCGTCGTCGCCTTCGTCGTCGAGCTCGTCCTCGGCCTCACCCTCGGCGGCTTCGTCCTCGTCCTCGTCCTCTTCGTCCTCGTCTTCTTCTTCTTCCTCTTCTTCTTCCTCCTCCGCTTCCTCCTCGTCCTCCGCTTCCTCCTCGTCTTCTTCTTCCTCTTCGTCCTCTTCGTCCTCGTCGTCCGCGACCGCCGCCACCACACGGGGCTTGGCCGGCGCACGACGTCGGCTCGGCGCGGGTGCCTCGGCGCGCGGCTTGGCGGCGACCGCCGCCGCGGTCTCGGGATCACCCTCGCGCGCCGACACGAGCAGCGCGCGCGCGCCCTCGACGAGGTAGCGCGTGAGCGAGGCGACGCCGCGACCGATCACCCGGGCGGCCCGCACGAGGTGGGCGGTCGACAACGGCGTCGACGCGATGAGGCCGATGCACATCACGGTGCCGGCAACGAGGTAGGTGCCCGCGCGGTGGAACAGGCCCATGCAGACCTCACCGACGAGCTCACCACCGAGGCCGCCGGCGGTGTAGCCATGCACGCGGTAGTGCGGGAACGAGACGTGCAGCAGCACGCAGCCCGCGATGGTCGCGATCGTGAAGCCGACCGCGTCCGACAGCGAGAGCTCGACGCCACGACCGAGCAGCGACTGCACGCCGGTCGCGAGCACCCCGAGCGCCACGAGGTACGAGGCCATGCCCAGGCTCGCGTAGAGCGCCGACGCCAGCAGGTGCCCGACCGGCCCCATCCACGCGCCGGTGCCGGTCTGGTACGAGAACAGGCCGCCCAGGGTCAGGACCCCGCCCGCGACCAGCGCGACGCCAAAGAACTCCGTCCAGGACCGAGCGGTCCCGCTGTTGCTCGGGGTCGCCGTCCTCGTCTTGCCGCGCCGATTCGCCATTTTTCCTCGTGAATTCGATGCTTTGGACGGCCCCGAGGGACGCGCCCGAGGGTATCCTACATACCCTTACAAGTAGGTCAAGCAATCGGCGGGCAGGCCGGCGCGGCGGTGGTAGGTTTGGCCGCCCATGCGACGTCCCGCCCTCATCCTGCTGGTGACCTCACTATCGCTGCTCGGGGGCTGCAAGGCCAAGAAGCTGCAAGCAGAGCTCGACCGAACCCGCGCCGAGCTGTCCCAGACCAAGACGGACCTCGACAAGTCGCGCGCCGACAACGACGAGCTCTCGAAGCAGAACAAGACCTACGAGCAGCGCATCGCCGAGCTCGAGGGTGAGCTGACCCAGCTGAACGCGCAGATCGAAGACCTCGCGAAGCAGCAGGGCCTCACCGCCAAGGAGCTCGCCGACCTCCGCGCCGAGAAGGCCAAGCGCGAGGCCGAGCTCAAGGTCTACAAGGATCTGTTCTCGCGACTGAAGGCGCTGGTCGACGCGGGCACCATCGAGGTGCAGTTCCGCAAGGGTCGCATGGTCGTCAAGCTGTCCGACTCGATCCTCTTCGACAGCGGCAAGACCAAGCTGCGACCCGAAGGCGTCGCCGCGGTGGCGCAGCTGGTGCCCGCGCTCAAGAGCGTCGGCGACCGCGAGTTCCTGGTCTCGGGTCACACGGACAACGTTCCGATCAAGACCGCCCGCTTCAAGTCGAACTGGGAGCTCAGCACCGCGCGCGCGGTGGTCATGGTCGACACGATGATCGAGCAGGGCTACCCCGCCGCACAGCTGGGTGCGGCCGGCTTCGGCGAGTTCGATCCGGTCGCCGCGAACGATACCCCCGAGCAGCGGGCACAGAACCGCCGCATCGAGATCGTGCTGATGCCGCTGCTCGGCGACATCCCGGGCATGCAAGAGATGCTGACCAAGCACTGAGTGGCGCTCGAGAGCCCTGCGCTCCGATCACCGCGCGGGTCAGCGAACGACCCGCAGGTGGATCGGCGCGCCGCTCAGCTCCAGCCGCACGCGCACGTTGGCCTGCCCGGCCACGTGCCAACGATCACCGGGCGTGCTCGGCTGTACCTGCAGCATCGGCGTGGCCTCGATGGGCCGAGTGTCGATCGCCTGCCCGTCGTAGTCGCGCACGTGGAACAGCGACGCGTAGGGCGCGTTCGCGATCGAGCCGTGGATGATGAGCTGCACGTCGACCACGCCCTTGGTGGTCGCGGCCTGCAGCACCTCGCACACCCGTGGCCGGTTGCTGCGCAGGTAGACCGGCGCCTGCTCGAGCTCGCGGCGATAGACGATCGAGGGCCCCAGCACGGTGTTGCGGTTGAGCTGCAGCTCGACCCGCATGCCCTGCGATGGCGGAGCCTGGGGCGACGGCGGCTTCTCGAGCGAGATCCACCGCAGCCACACGACGAAGTCGTCGCGCCGCAGGTCGAACTGCACCAACGGGTACTGCACGTCCATGCGCAACCGTGAGCCTACCCGATCATGCTGCCGATTGCCCGCGCGTCGCGGCACGTGGGACGCTCGCGCGCGACGCCGATGTCGGACCCGATCGTCATCCCCGACCGCCTCAACATGGTGACCTTCTTCCTCGACGATCGCATCGCCGAGGGCAAGGGTGACCAGGTCGCCTTGTTGCACACCGATCTGCAGGCCGGTGGCGACCCCGCGACCGCCACCACGACGACGCGCACCTATCGGGAACTCGTGGCCGGCAGCTGCCGTGTGACGAACGCACTGCGGGAGCTCGGCCTCGGCATCGAGGACCGTGTGCAGCTGCTGCTGCTCGACACCCCGGAGTGGGCCGAGGCCTACTTCGGCGTGCTGCGTGCGGGCTGCGTCGCGGTGCCCACCAACACCTGGCTGCAGCCCAAGGACTACGCCTACTACCTCGAGTACGCACGACCCAAGGCCATCATCGTCGACGCCGAGGTGTGGCCGATGCTCGCGCCGGTCGTCGGCGACGCGCCCTACCCTCCCCGCGTCATCGTGCTCGATCGCAGTGGTGCGGCCGTGCCCGCGGGCACCCACGACTGGCACGCGCTGGTCGATCGTCAGGCGCCCGAGGCCCGTACCGAGCCGACCTGGCGCGACGACTTCGCGACCTGGCTGTCGTCGTCGGGCTCCACTGGCAACCCCAAGTGCGTGGTGCACATGCACCACGACTTCGTGTGGAACACGATCGCCTACGCGCAGCGAACCCTGCGGCTCCACGGCGGCGACCTCACGATGTCGGCGCCGAAGCTGTTCTTCGGCTATGCGCTCGGCAGCAACCTGCTGTTCCCGCTCGCGGTCGGCGGCCGCTGCCTGCTGGCCCACGAGCGGCTCGAGGCCCGCGACTACCTCGCGCTCATCGAGCACCACGGCGTCACGCAGTTCGTCACGGTGCCGACCAACATCGCCAAGCTCACCGCGCTGCCCGACGAGCTGCGCTTCGATCTGCACACGCTGCACTCGCTGGTCAGTGCGGGCGAGGCCCTGCCACCGCGGCTGTACCTCGACTTCAAGCAGCGCTTCGGCGTCGAGGTCTACGACGGCATCGGCTCGGCGGAGATGTTCCACGTCTACATCACCAATCGTCCCGGCGACGTGAAGGCCGGCAGCCTCGGCCGCATCGTCGAGGGTTACCGTCATCGCCTCGTCGACGACGACAACCGCGAGGTGCCCGCCGGCGAGATCGGCACGCTGGTGATCGAGGGCCCCTCGGCGGGCGCGGGCTACTGGCGCATGCGCGACAAGAGCCGTGAGACCTTCTGGGGCGACGCGGTCAAGGGTGGCGACAAGTTCATGGTCGATGCCGATGGCTACTTCTGGTACTGCGGCCGCGGCGACGACATGCTCAAGTGCTCGGGCGTGTACGTCTCGCCGGTCGAGGTCGAGAACTGCCTGATGGGCCACACGGCGGTGCGCGAGGCCGGCGTGGTCGGCTACCGCGACGAGGCCGGACTCGAGAAGGCGATGGCTTTCGTCGAGCTGCACGAGCACGCCACCGCCAGCGACGCCCTGGCCGAAGAGCTGATGGCGTACGCGCGCGGCCACATCGCCGCGTTCAAGGTGCCGCGCCGCATCGTGTTCGCAACGCTGCCGCGCACCGACACCGGCAAGATCAAGCGCGGCGAGCTACGCGGTCGGGCGGCGACATGAGCACGGGCGTCGACGCGGAGCTGATCCAGCTCACCTATCCGCGGGTGCAGGCACTGCTTCAGCGCCCGACGCCGTCGATCGCGATCGTACCGACCGGCAGCGTCGAGGCCCACGGCCCGCACCTGCCGCTCGGGACCGACACGATGATCAGCGTCGAGGTCGCGCGCCGGGCCGGGCGCGCGCTGGCCGAGCGGGGCCTGGTGTGCCTGCGCTTCCCCGCGATCAACTACGGCGTCACCGACTGGGCGCGCAGCTTCGCGGGTACGGTGTCGATGCGCGCCGAGACCACCTACGCGAGCGTGCTCGAGACCTGCATGGCCGCGCACGCGATGGGCTTCGCCCGCGTGGTCGTGACCAACGCACACCTCGAGCCGGCGCACATCCAGACGCTGCGCCGGGTCGCGTCCGATTTCGAGGCCGCGACCGGCGTGGCGCTGCTGTTCGTCGACAAGACCCGCCGCCGCCTCGCCGAGCGGCTCGGCGCGGAGTTCAAGAGCGGCTCGTGCCATGCGGGCTCCTACGAGTCGTCGCTGGTGCTGGCGATCGCGCCAGCGCTGGTCGACCTGCCGCGCGCGCAGGCCCTGCCCCCGCACATCGTGCCGCTGCACGAGCGCATCGCCGCCGGCGCGCGGGACTTCGTCGACTGCGGGCTCGATCGGGCCTACTGCGGCACGCCGTCGGCGGCGAGCGTCGCCGAGGGCGAGGCAACGCTCGACGTGCTGGCGCAGATGGTCATCGAGGCCGTGGTCGCGAGCCTCGCGCCTGCGGGTTAGCGCGTCGACGTCGTGCACGGCTGCACGCCGCGCTCGGTCGCGAGCCACTGCACGGGCACGTCGTGCGCGGCCATCGGGATCGCGGCGTCGGGATCCCCCGGCTCGGCGACGAAGTCCTCGAAGGCCACGCCCACGCGGTGGAAGCCGGCATCGTCGCGGAGCTCCGCGAGCGCGCGATCGTAGTAGCCGCGACCGAAGCCGATGCGCGCGCCGCTGCGATCGAAACCGAGTCCCGGCACCAGCACGAGCGCGCCCCCGAGCTGCGCGAGCGCGTCGATGCGCGGGCGCGTGGGGCTGGGCTCGATCAAGCCGAAGCAGCCCGAGCGCAGATCGTCGGGCCCGCCGGTGTCCACGAACTCCAGCACGTCACCGCGCACGCGCGGCAGCCACAGCGGCGTGCCCCGCTCCCACGCCGCGTGCAGGATCGCGGCGGTATCGGGCTCGCCGCGCACGCCGACGAAGGCGACGAGCGCTTCGGCCTCCGCCCACAGCGGCGAGGCGAGCACGTGATCGCACAGCACCGTCGAGCGCTGGTGGATCCACGCGCGCGGCAGCGCGGCCCGACGCGCCCGCAGCCGCTCGCGCACGCGCGTGCGGGCCTCGTCGTCGCCGCTCACCCGCTGCAGCCACCGAGGTCGAAGTAGCACTGTGCGGTGCAGGTCAGCGTGCCGTCGCCGAGCCCGAGGCTGGCGCAATCGAAGCCACCGAGATCGTCGCCGTCGCACTCCTCGTCGAGCTCGATGACGCCATCGCCACAGCTGGGCCCGCCGCTCGAGCTGCCCGAGCCCGAGTCGCTGCCCGAGCTGCCCGAGCCCGAGTCGCTGCCCGAGCCCGAGCCCGAGTCGCTGCCCGAGCCGCTGCCCGAGCCCGAGTCGCTGCCCGATGCTCCACCGTCGCCGCTGGTGCCGTCGCCTGCACCGGTCGACGCGGTGTCGGCGGTGTCGGCCGCGGTCCCGTTCGAGCCGCCATCGGTGGCATCGGTGCCCGTGAACGACCCCGCGCTGGTGCTCGCCGACGCACCGCCCGTCGTCCCGCCATCGCTCGCGCCACCGCTGGTGGACATCGTGTCGACCGCTGCGCTCGTGCTCACGTCGGTGCCCTCGATCCCGAGGCAGCCGCCGGTCGCCAGACCCACCAGCGCCACCAAGCTCGCGCGCAGCATGCAATCCATCCTGACAGCATAGCGCGACTGCGCCGCGCCCCCTCGGGCGCGACGCGCGACCACCACGGCAGCGCCGCAGCACCGCCTCCGCCCTGGGATCCCGCTTGTCCGCCGGGGCCCGGACGTGCTACGAGTCGAGACCGCGCGGGAGTAACTCAGTTGGTAGAGTGTCAGCTTCCCAAGCTGGATGTCGCGGGTTCGAGCCCCGTCTCCCGCTCCGCGTAGGTGGATCGAAGCAAGCGTCGAGCCGCGAGGCTCCACGGAGCCCTTCAGCGTGCGCGGCCGCGTTCCTTCGTCGCGTGGGGCCGGCAGCGGGGCGCACCGATTCCACCTTCGCGCCGCGCTCACGCGCCGACGTAGACCGCCAGGTGCTTGCCGGTCGTCGTCGCGCGCTTGGCCACCAGCGTCGCCGGCGGGCCTTCGAACACCACGCGCCCACCCTCGTGGCCGGCGCCCGGGCCGAGATCGATGATCCAATCGGCGTGGGCCATCACGGCCTGGTGGTGCTCGATGACGATCACCGACTTGCCGGCGTCGACCAGGCGATCCAGCAACCCGAGCAGCTGTTCGACATCGGCGAGGTGCAAGCCGCACGTCGGCTCGTCGAGCACGTAGATGCCACCGGGCTCGGTCATGTGGGTGGCGAGCTTGAGTCGCTGGCGCTCGCCGCCCGACAGCGTCGTCAGTGGTTGGCCGAGGCTCAGGTAGCCGAGCCCGACGCCCGCGAGGCACGCGAGGATGTCGTGCGCCGCCGGCAGCTTGGCCTTGCCGGTGCCGAAGAACGCCAGCGCCTCGGTCACGGACATCGCCAACACCTCGCTGATGTCCTTGCCGCCGAAGCGGTACTCGAGCACCTCGGCCTGGAAGCGCTTGCCGCCGCAGTCCTCGCACGGCGTCGCGACGCCAGCCATCATCGCCAGGTCGGTGTAGATGACGCCCGCGCCGTTGCAGCTGGTGCACGCGCCCTCGGAATTGGGGCTGAACAACGCCGGCTTCACGTCGTTGGCCTTGGCGAAGGCCTTGCGAATCGGCTCCAGCAGGCCGGTGTAGGTCGCGGGGTTGCTGCGGCGCGAGCCGTGGATCGCCCCCTGATCCACCGAGACCACGCCTGCACCTGCGGGAATCGAGCCGTGGATGAGCGAGCTCTTGCCCGAGCCCGCCACGCCGGTCACGACCACCAGCACGCCGAGCGGGACGTCGACGTCGACCTTGCGGAGGTTGTTGCTGCTCGCACCGCGGATCTCGAGCTTGCCCTTGGGCTTGCGCACGCTGGGCTTGAGCTTCGCGCGATCGTCGAGGTGACGACCTGTGAGTGTGCCGCTGCTGCGCAGGCCCTCGACCGTGCCCTCGAAACAGACCTTGCCGCCGGCCTTGCCCGCACCGGGCCCGAGGTCGACCACGTGGTCGGCGATCGCGATGCTCTCGGGCTTGTGCTCGACCACCAGCACGGTGTTGCCCTTGTCGCGCAGGCGCAGGAGCAGCTGGTTCATGCGCTCGATGTCGTGGGGGTGTAGCCCGATGGTCGGCTCGTCGAACACGTAGGTCACGTCGGTCAGCGCCGATCCCAGGTGGCGGATCATCTTCGTGCGCTGCGACTCACCGCCCGACAGCGTGCCGGTGGGCCGGTCGAGCGAGAGGTAGCCGAGCCCGATCTCGACGAACGAGTCGAGCGAGTGCACCAGCGCCGCGACCAGCGGTGCCACGGCGGGCGCCTCGAGCCCACGCACCCACTGCGCGAGGTCGCTGATCTGCATCGCGCAGGCGTCGGCGATGTTCTTGCCCTTGATCTTGGACGACCGCGCCTCGGCGGCCAGCCGCGTCCCGCCGCACTCGGGGCAGGTCTTGAAGGTCACCGCGCGCTCGACGAAGGCGCGGATGTGCGGCTGCATGGCGTCGACGTCCTTCGACAGGAACGACTTCTGGATCTGCGGGATGAGCCCGCTGTAGGTGAGGTTGATGCCGTCGACCTTGATCTTGGTGGGTTCGCGATACAGCAGATCGTCGAGTTCCTTCTTGGTGAACTTGCGGATCGGCTTGTCGGGGTCGAAGTAGCCGCAGCCGCGAAAGATGCGGCCGTACCAGCCCTCCATGCTGTAGCCCGGGATGGTGATGGCGCCCTGGTCGAGCGAGAGCTTGTCGTCGTACAGCGCCGTGAGGTCGAAATCGGAGGTCGAGCCCATGCCCTCGCAGCGCGGGCACATGCCGCCCAGGCGGTTGAAGCTGACCGCCTTCGCGCGGTTCTTGCCGGCGCCGCGATCGACCGTGAGCGCGCCGGAGGCCTTCACCGACGGCACGTTGAACGAGTAGGCGTTGGGTGGGCCGATGTTGGGCTTGCCCAGCCGACTGAAGAGGATCCGCAGCAACGCATTTGCATCGGTCGCGGTGCCGACGGTCGAGCGGGCGTTCGCCCCCATGCGCTCCTGATCGACGATGATCGCGGTGGTGAGCCCGTCGAGCACGTCGACGTCGGGCCGCGAGGTCGTGGGCATGAAGCCCTGCACGAACGCGCTGTAGGTCTCGTTGATCAGCCGCTGCGACTCGGCGGCGATGGTGCCGAACACCAGCGAGCTCTTGCCCGAGCCCGACACGCCGGTGAACACCGTCAGCCGTCGCTTGGGCAGCTCGAGGTCGACGTCGACGAGGTTGTTCACCCGTGCGCCGCGCACGACGATCCGATCGTGCCGGTCGGCGGCGTGCTGCGCGTGGGGTTGGGGATCGGTCCGTTTGGCCTTGCTCACCGCGGCGCAAGCCTGCCACGGGCGGCCTGGGCTTGCCCAGGCGCGCGTACTACCCTTCGCGGCCGATGCCCGCCGACGCCCGTGAGAACACCCGCCGCAGCTGGAACGTCGCCACCCGCAACCACAACGCCCACAAGGGCGATCAGGCCGCGCGCCTGCGGGCGGGCCACGACGTGCTCTTCGACGAGGAGCTCGCGCTGCTCGGACCGCTCGAGGGCCGTCGACTGGTCCACCTGCAGTGCAACAGCGGCCAGGACTCGCTGTGCCTCGCACGTCGCGGCGCGCACGTGACCGGCGTCGACTTCAGCGACGAGGCGATCGCGTTCGCGAAGGCGCTCTCGGACCGCAGCGAGATCCCCGCGCAGTTCGAGCACGCCGAGGTGGTGCAGTGGCTGCACGACACGCCGTCGCGCTTCGAGCTCGCGTTCTGCAGCTACGGCGCGGTGGGTTGGCTACCCGATCTACGCGCGTGGGCTCGCGGGGTCGCGCGGGTGCTGGAGCCCGGCGGGCGACTCGTCTACGTCGAGTTCCACCCGCTGGTGTGGTCGGTCGGGCCTGAGTTCCGCCTCGATCGCGACGACTACTTCGCCCGCGAGCCGTTCGTCGAGCCCGTGGGCGACTACGTCGCCGGCTCCGGCACGGCGCTCGCCGCCGAGCACGACGACGCGGCCGCCGGCAGCAACGACATTCCCGCGACCAGCTGGCAGTGGACGCTCGCGGAGATCCTCGAGGCGTGCATCGAGGCCGGCCTCGAGCTCGAGCACGTGCGCGAGTACCCCTACGCGAACGGCTGCCGCGTGCACCCGGGGCTCGAGGCCGAGCCGGGCACGCGACGCTGGCGGTGGCCCGCCGGGGTCGCGCGCGTGCCACTGATGTTCGGGCTCGTCGCGCGCCGGCGCCCCTGAAGCGCGAACGGGCGCATCTGGCCCAACTCGGGCCGCGACCGACGCGTGCACGGCGACGCTCCGACGCGACGTTGTGTCGTGGGTGCCCGCGTCCACCACGATGGCGATGTGCGTGCTCGCCGTGGTGGTGCTCGCGACGTGGCACGAGCGTGCCGCGCGGACCAACCCGTGGCTCGAGCGTCTGCGCGTGCTGCTGCCGGCGTGGCGGTTCTTCGATCGGGTCGACACCGCGCCGTCCCTGCGCGTGCGCTTCGCGGCGCCGGACGCCGCATGGGGCGAGTGGCTCGACGCGCTCGCGGTCCCGCGACATCGCTGGCTGCTGGCGCCGGCGGGCAACCTCGCGCTCGCGTACCACGGCGTGGTCGCGCGACTGGTGACCGAAGGCGAGCTCGATGGTTCGCCGGAACAAGCGGTGACGCTGCTACTCGTCACCGATCTCGCACGTGAGGCGGTCCCGACCGAGCTCCGCGGCCGTGACGGCGCGCGGTGGCAGTGGTCGATCGTCGATGGCGATGCCGATCGAACCGTGCTCGCGCGCTCGCCGGTGCTGGCCGCATGAGCGCGACGCTCGAGCAGGCCCTCGCTTGGACCTCGTGGCTGGCCGCGCTGGTCTGCGCGGTCGCGGCGATCGAGCTGTGGTCGGTGCGCCATGCGTGGCGCGATGCGGGTGTCTTCCGCTGGTCGACGCTGCGGATCGAGTACGACACGCTGCCCCGGCCGCTGCGCCGCGCGCTCGATCAGCTGTTCGACGGCCGCGGCTTTGCGTGGGTCGTGCGCCTGCAGCTCGGGCTCGCGCTCGCACTGCCGTGGTGGTCGCACCCGCTGCCGGCGTGGGGCCTGGTCGCGACCACGCTGGCGTGCTCGGTGCGCTTCCGCGGCAGCTACAACGGCGGCAGCGATGCGATGACGATGGTGGTGTTGCTGGGCCTGGCAATCGCGCGCACGCGAACATCGTGGGCCGAGCTCGGGCTCGCATACATCGCGGCCCAACTGGTGCTGTCGTACTTCATCGCGGGCGTCGCCAAGCTGGCCGACCGGCGCTGGCGCGACGGCACCGCGCTGCCCGCCCTGCTCTCGATCCCACAGTACGGCGTGCCACCGCGAGCCCGTCGCGCACTGACGCATGCCACCGTGCGGCGCGCGGCCGCCGGGGGTGTGCTCGCCTTCGAGTGTGGATTTCCCCTCGCGCTCGTCGATGCCACCGCATGCGCGCTGCTGGCCACCGTCGCCCTCGCGTTCCACGTCGCGAATGTGGCGCTGCTCGGCCTCAACCGCTTCCTGCTGGCGTGGCTGGCCGCCTACCCTGCGCTGCTGTTCTGGTGCTCGCGCGGCGGGTGAGCGATGCCGCGACGGTGTGCGCGGCAGGCCCGCGTCACGCTCGCACGCCCACGTCCGCCGCTCGGGTGCCCCACGATCGACGTGATCCACACTACGTCGCGGTCCGCGAGGTCGCGATGTTCGACCGCTGCGGGACGCCAGAAGGTTGCGTTCACGGCCACACGCGGTAGCGTCGCGGTGTGAAGCGTCTGTCCGCCGCCGTGCTTTCGATCGGGCTCGCCGCCGCGCCAGCAACCGCGCTCGCGGGCCCCAACGACAATTCCAACAAGCGCCCGTGGGCGCTGCAGATCGGCGCCGGCCCGACACTCGACATCCCGTTCGGCTTCGCGGTCGGCACCGTCGGCGTCGACTTCCAGTACCACTTCAAGAAGGGTGACGTCGGCCCCGCGCTCGGCGGCCTGCTGCACACCCACTTCGGCTTCGGCGACTTCGGCTTCACCACCGGACCGATCTTCATGTGGGACTTCCGCGTCGTGACCAGCAGCAACTTCAAGCTGTACGTCGCGCCGCTGGCGGCCGCCGGCTTCGGTCTCAACACCTACGGCCGCGGCGCCGATCCTTACTTCTTCGCCGACATCGGCGGCCAGCTCAAGGGCGTGTGGAACGACCGCGTGGGCTTCTTCGTGCGCCCCGCGACCTTCTCGGTGTGGGCGGGGCCGTTCGGCGGCGTCGCGTTGTGGACGCTCTTCGGCGGGCTCACGCTTTCGTTCTGACCTGCCCATGGCGGCCCGCGCGTGCCCGCTCGATGCGTCGCTCAGCGATGGCCATCGCCGGCGCTGGCTCGCTCCTGCGGCACCACCGCGACCGCGAGCGGTAGCTCGGCCGCCAGCGCCGCCGCGGTGCTGCCGACGAAGGCGCGCTCGACCGTCGGCAGTCGACGCGATCCGACCACCAACAGCGGCGCGTGGGTCGACTGCACGAGTCGGCCGAGCGTGTCGATGACGGCGCCCTGCTCGACGCGCGACTCGAGCTGCGCGAGCCCGTGTCGATCGAGCCACCGCCGCAGCTCGGCCAGCGCGCGCGCGTGTTCCTGCTCGGCGAGCTCGTTCCAGGGCCCGTCGGCCACGTAGGCGCGCAGCACCGGATCGAGCTGCGGGATCACGTGCACCGCGATGACCTCGCGCCCGAGGCGAGCGCCCATCTGTGCGGCGAAGCGGCATGCCGCCACGGCGTCCTCCCCCAGGTCGGTGGCGACCAGCACCGGCCCGGCGCCGAACGGAATCTGTGCGTAGTCCGGCGGCACCACCACGACGGTGGTCGGCAGCGCGCGCAGCAGCCGACGCGCGTTGGTGCCGAGTCGGATGGTCGCGCGGGCATCGTCGGCCACCTGGCGACCGACCACGATGACTTCGGCGTGCTCGCCTTGGGCCTGGTGCGCCAACACCTCGTGGGCGCGGGGACCGAGCGCGACGACCTCGCGGGTGAAGAATTCGCGGATGGCCGCCTCGTCGAGCTCGCGCTGCAACGCCTCGCGAGCTCGACGACCCACCTCGTCGGGGCTCTGCAGCCGGAAGATCGGCGCCAGCTGCTCGCGCTCGATCACGTGCACGCCCACCAGCTCGAGCGGCTCGCCACCCGACTGCGAGACCCACGACGCGAAGCGCACGGCACCGTGACTCGAGGGGCGCAGGTCGAGGGCGACGATCCAGGTCGACATCGCTCCAAGGTTGCCCCGAGAACGACGCCGACGGGCGCGAAGCTATTGCGGGGCCGCCGACGCCCGTCTACGGGCCTTCGGCGCCCCGACGCCCTGCCGCTACAGGGCCTTCAGCGCCTGCATCGTCGAGGGACCGACACCCGCGACGGCCGCGACGTCGGCGAGCGACGCGTAGGGGCGATGATCGATCACCGCATGCGCGCCGGTGGCGTAGACGCCGAGGCCCACGAGATCCTCGAAGGTGGCGTGGTTGGCCAGCTCGAGCGCATCGGCGGCCTCGCGCGCCTCGAAGGTCACGCCGTCGAAGCTACCGGCGAGCACCGACAGGTCGCCCCACGCCGGCGCAAAGCCGCGCAGCGCCAGCAGCGTCGCCTTGCCGACGTTGGGCGCCGCCGCGAGCTCGTCGAGCGAGGCGTACGGCGCGTGCTCGACCAGGCTGCGAGCAGCGGTGCTCGACAGCGCGACGTCGATGTCCAGCTCGGCGACGTCGGCCGAGTTCACGCCCCACAGCACCGACGCGGCCTCATCGGCCGTGAACTCGACGCCCTCGACCAGCGCGCCGGTGGGCACCGGATGATCGAGCACCCAGTCGTGCAGTCGCTGCATGCTCGCGACGCCGACGTACTTCACGGACTCGACCTCCTCGAGGGTGTCGAAGCGATGATCGTCGGCGGTGCCGAGGTTGCCGTCGGTGCCGTTGCGATGGCCGATGATCGCCACCGCCGCGCGGCGATCGAGGCCGATCTCGAGGTCGAGGAGCTCGACGGTGGTCGCCGGTGCGTTGAGCAGCGCGAGCAGGGCCTGGCTCTCGGCCGGCGTGATGTCGAGGCGCGACTCGATGTCGGCGTCGGTCGTGTCGGCGGAGCAGGCGAAGCAGACGAACGGGAGCGTGAGCAGCAGGCGGCGCATGGTCGGGACTCTCTTCCGGGGACTCTGATGGGGCGCCATGAGCAACGGGTATGCCGCTGACCTACACGCCCCATGCATCTGAAATGCTTGATCATTGTCGGCTGCAACGAGTTGCAATTTTGCAATTCGTGTGTCGATGATTCATCACCCATGGATTTCGACGACGACGCCCGCGAGCTCCACGACGCCGATGTCGAGCAGCTCGAGCGGCGGCTCCTCGAGCTCGCGCTGCGCCGCACGTCGACGCGCCACGGCGCGATTTTCCTCTGGCGCGACGACGAGCAGGCGCTCGCACTCGACTTCCACGTCGTCGACGATCTCGTCGTCACGTTGCCCAACGCGCGCGTGCGTCGGCCGTCGCCCGGCCAGCCGCCTGGGATCGCGCTGCTGGCGTTCGAACGCAACGAGCCGTACCTGTGCCGCGACACCGCGGCCGATCCGAACTACGCGCGCTACTTCCTCGACGTCGGCTCGATCGCGGCGGTGCCGATCCCGTGGCAGGACCGAGCGATCGGCGTGCTGACGGTCTCGGCGGACGACCGCGGCGCACTGACGCCGCACCACCTGGTCGCCCTGGTCGAGCTGGCGCAGACCGCCGCCCGCTTCCTACGGCGCGCCCAGCAGTACCGCCGCACCCGTGACGACCGCCGACGGCCGCTGCTCATCAAGGGGCTGTCACCGCAGTGGCTCGAGGTCGAGCGACGCATCGAGCGCGCGTCGCCGTCGGATGTCCCGGTGTTGATCCACGGCGAGAGCGGGACTGGCAAGGAGCTGGTCGCCCACGCCATCCACTTCAACTCTCGGCGCGAGTCGAAGCCGTTCGTGACGGTGAACTGCGCCGCGATCCCGGAGAACCTGCTCGAGAGCGTGCTGTTCGGCCACGTGCGCGGGGCCTTCACCGGCGCCAGCTTCGAGAAGCAGGGTGAGTTCCACAAGGCCGACGGCGGCACGCTCTTCCTCGACGAGCTCGGCGATCTCCCGCTGTCGCTGCAGTCGAAGCTGCTGCGCGCGGTCGAGTCGGGCGAGGTCGCCAAGCTGGGCAGCAACAAGCCCCCCGAGCGCGTGGACGTGCGGCTGGTGGGCGCCACGCACCGTGACCTGCGCGCAATGGTGGCCGCGGGCAGCTTCCGCGCCGATCTCTACTTTCGCCTGGGCGTCATGGTGCTCGAGCTGCCGCCACTGCGGGCCTATCGCGAGCAGATCGCGGTGTTGTCGGCGGTGTTCCTGCAGCAGGCCGCGGACCGCATGGGCAAGCCGGCGCCGCGCATCGGACCCGAGGCGCTCGCACTGCTGCGCGCCTACGACTTCCCCGGCAACGTCCGCGAGCTCCGCAACGCCATCGAGCACGCGGTCGTGATGTCGAAGGGCGAGATCCAGCCCGCCGATCTGCCCGAGTCGCTGCGCACCGATCGGTCGCGAGGCCCGGCGTCGCCGCGCAACGCGACGGTCGCGACCGCGTCGCACCGCGAGCGGGCGCCCACGCTCCGCGAGCTACGCGAAGCGTGGCTGGCCCCACTGGAGACGCAGTACCTCACCGAGCTGCTGCAGGCCTGTGAGGGCAACGTCGCGCGCGCGGCCGCCCGCGCGGGCGTCGACAACGTCACGCTCTATCGCCTGCTGCGCAAGCGCGGGCTCGCAGTCCGACGCACCGTCGTCGAGGTCGCGCCCGAGGCACGCAAGGCGAAGCCAAGGCGCCGCGCCGAGTCGTGACGCCGCAGCGCTCCCCGCACCGTCGCACCGGCTACGTCGACGCGGCGCCGCTGCTGCTGCCGTCCGAACCGCCGCTGCCGTCCGAACCGCTGCTGCCGGCCGAGCCACTGCTGCCGTCCGAGCCACTGCTGCCGGCCGAGCCGCTGCCGGTGTCGCTGGTGCCGGTGGTGTCGCCCGACGCCGCGCCGCCGCTGCCCGAGCTGCCATCCCCTGGGCGCCCGGTGGTGCCCTCACCCGAGTCGCCACCGCTGTCATCGGGTGGCCCACTCGCACTCGCACTCGCGCCGCCGTCGGCGGTGGTGCCACCGGCCCCATCGCCGCCATCCGCCGAGGCGGAGGCCGACTCGCTGCCGGCCGCGGTCGTGTTCAGCCCCGAGGCGCTCCCCGAGTCGCCCACCGCGGCGCTCGTGCTCACATCGGTGCCCTCGATCCCGAGGCAGCCGGGTGCGCACGCGAGCACGACGGCGAGCAAGTGACGAACGCGGACCATCGCAGGCGAGGTCACGACGTTAGCACGCCGACGCAGCGCCCGAGCACGACCGCGCCCTGCTGCCCAATTCGGGCAAGCGTGGGCAAGTCGCCTGCCCAAGTCGGGCGAGCGTGTTGCCCGACACGATTAACCGTGAGTCCCGACGAACGGCACGGTGGTTGCTGTACGGTCGGGACCCATGCCGGTCCGTACCAAGATTTCGCTGCTCGCAGTGTTGTCCCTCATGCCGGGACTTGGTTGCGACAAAATCGTCGCGCTCATCAACGATGGGGCCCAAGCCGCCGCCAACGAGGCCGGCGGCGGCCTCACCGGCGGTCCCAAGACCGACGACGACCGTCTCGGCGAGAAGCTGCAGGCGTACATCGACTGCATCAACGGGCCCGCGACCAACATCTCCGATTCGGGCAAGCGCTACTTCGACTGGATCGACGACCCCAAGGTCGGCCCCACCGGGAAGGAGACCAGCGTCTACGGCCTCTACGAGATCCGCGACACCAAGCCGTGCCTCGACGGCATCGCGAAGGCCGCGGAGCTCGAGCCCGACGACGCCGACCTCGAGGCGGCCGCGAAGGCCTTCGCGGACGCGGTCAGCACCGCGGCGCCGTTGATGAACGAGGCCTACAAGTACTACGACGAGGACAACTACAAGGACGACAAGTGGGCCAAGGCCAAGGAGCTGCACCCCAAGCTCATGGCAGCGATCGAGACCTTCGAGGGTACCAACGCCAAGCTGCGCGAGATCGTCGGCAACCGCAACGATGCGCTACAGGAGCGCGACCTCTCGCGCATCGAAGCCGAGATGGGCAAGACCTTGATGTGGCACCAGCGCAAGATCATGGTGCTCTCGAAGAAGGTGATGGACACCGCCGACGTCGAGGTCGCGCCGGAGTTCAAGCTCGATCTGGCGGTGTTCGAGCCGCTCGTCAACGAGCTCGAGACCGAGCTGAGCGCGACCGAGGAGTATGGCAAGGCCCACAAGGAGGAGCTCGACTCGGTGACGATGTACAGCTCGTTCCAGTCGGAGGCCGAGGAGTTCAAGAAGATCGCCAAGGAGGTGCTCCGTCGCAAGCGCGACAACCAGGCCTTCACCAAGGATGATCTCGAGCGCTTCGCCAGCGGCCCCGCGTCGTGGGTCGAGGGCAGCCCCGCGAAGCTGCTCGACAAGTACAACAGCCTCGTCAGCCGCAGCAACTCGCTCAACTACTCGTTCTACAAGCCGGCGCCCAAGGGCTAGTCGGCGCGCATGCTCGGGTGAGGGCTACGCGTCGCCGGGCGCGTAGCCCCGCTCGCGCAGCTTGCCCGCCACCACCGCCCACACCGTGCCCGCGTCGGAGTTGACATCGTGGGCACGGCCGGCGAACCGGCCACAGAAGGAGCTCTTCAGGATCTCCGGCACTGCGCTGCGGGCTTGCCCCGAGAAGAGCGGATGCTGGAGGTACACGCACGCTTCCTCCGTCGCGCGCACCGACAGCGTGCCCGGCAGGTCAGGTGCCTTGCGCACCGCGTCCGCGACCGCGACGACGTCCTCGACCAGCTTGTGGGCGAGATCGGGGTGGCGCGCGACCAGCAGCTTCACCTCCTCCTCGGGCGGCGGGTAGTCCATCTGCAGCGGCGCGAAACGATCGAGCTGCGCAGCGTCGATGGCAAACGTGCCGCTGAACTCGCGACCCCGGTTGACCGCCGCGATGAACTGCACGTTGTCGGGGATCGCGACGAAGCGGTTCTCGATGGGATGGAACACCCGTCGTGTGCTGTCGAGCGCCGGCATGAGCGCGTTGCGGGCGCTCTCCTGACAGCGATTGAGCTCGTCGAGGAACACCAAGAACCGCCGCGATGGCTCGACCTCGGCGCGCTCGACCGCCTCCAGCACCTCGGTCTTGACGAAGTCCGTGACGGGCGAGCCGCTGCTCGAAGCGCGCACCTGGATGGTCGCAAAGAAGTCCACGGCGTCGATCACCGCGCCGCAGTTGAAGAACACGAACTCGTAGCCGAGGCTGGCTGCGATCGCCCGTGCGAGCACGGTCTTGCCGCAGCCCTGCGGCCCATCGAGCAGGATGTTGAGGCCGCTCTGCAGCAGCACCTGCAGCTTCTTCGAGACCACCGGATCCAGCCACACACTCTCGATGCGAAACGGCGCCGGCCCGATCCACTCGACCTCGATGGTGCCGCGATCCTCCCGTTCGGGCTTGGAGATGGCGGTGATGCGCACCAGGCACGAGACGCCCGCGACCACCCGCCGGTCCCGCGTCAACACCACCTTGGGCGCGCGGCGACCGTCGAAGTGCGTGCTCCGCAGGCCGAACTCCGAGTCCTCGACCGGGTTGGGCCAGAACGTGGCCTCGCCGGTCATCCCCACGCTGAGCTCTTCGATCTTCCACTTGCGTCCGGACATCGTCGCCTCTTTCGTTCGGTCTTCGATCACATCGCCAGGGCACGCCCGACCAGCTTGCCGATGAGGTCGCCGAAGCGACGCACCGAAGCATCGAGGTTGGCGTCGTCCAGCAGCACGTAGTTCGGGAAGCAGATCTCGGTCAGCGGCCGCACGGCCACCTGCGCGCAGCACATGTGGTGGCGCCGCGTGAGCTGCTGCACCACTTGGCGCAGGGCCGACACCGAGCACTCGGTCGGCAACCCGTCACTGATCATCACCAGCAGCTTGGACTTGCGATGCGACGCGGTCGCGACCGAGGCGACGTGGGTGAGCGCGGCGGCATCGTTGTTGCCATCGCTGGCGCGCAGGGACGACACCGCGCAGCGCCGCGCGTCCCCGGCCTCGTAGATCACCTTGTCGGTGAAGCCGAAGAAGCGCGCGTCGACCCCATTCAGACCGCGCGCCGCTTCGGCGACCAGCACCGCGAAGCGCCGCGCGCGATCGAGGTTGGCGCCGCTCATCGAGCCGGAGCAGTCGACCAGCACCCCCAGGAACAGGTCGCTGTCCGGTTGGATGGTGCGGGCGATCAGCATGCGCGGGTCGCCGCGCGTGACCAAGGGCAGCACCCGCGCGCGGTCGAGGGCATGGCCACGCACGCGGGCCGGACTGCGCACGTGCGCCAGGCCCAGGCGCACGAGGGTCTCGCGCAGGCGCAGCGCCGGTCGCTGCAGTGGCGCCGCGATGGCGCGATGGGCCGCCTCGTCCGGCGGCACCTTCTCGAGCTTGTCGATGGGCTTGAAGCTGTCGCCGGCGCCGACGTTGATTGCGAGCCGGCGCGGCGCGCCGTCGCCGTGGGACGCGCGCGGCGGCTCGAGGATGCGCTCGACCTCGCGCTGCACGTCGGCGTCGGCAATGCCGTCGCCCGCGACATCCGCATCGCGCTCGTTCCACCGCAACGACTCGTGGCCACCGAAGCCGTGGGCGAGCAGGGCATCGCCGCCGAACAGCCGCGCCAACGCCCGCGTGACCCGCATCAACCCGTGCATGTCGAGCTGACGAAAGCCGGTGCCGAAGTACGTCAGCGCGGTGGCGACCAAGGGATCGCCCGAGCGATCGCCGAGCCCCATCCGCAGCGCCCGCACGAAGCGCGCGAACGAGTGGCCCACCCGATCGAGCTCGGCGAGCAGGCGACCGCTCTCGACCCGCACGCTGGCCTCGTCGAAGGCCACCGCAGGCCGCACCGCCGCGAAGACGTCGATGGCGGCGCCGTTCAGCATGCGCAGCAGGTCGAGCACGGCGATCTCGCGGGGCGCGTGACCGAAGGCGTGGGCGTCGAGCCGCTTGATCCGATCGCCGAACTCGGCGTCCATCGATCGTAGGTTGCGCTCGAGGTGTTCGTCCGCGACGAGGTTCAACAGCTGGTGCAGCCGTTCCTTCTTGGCGCGCCGCCACACCCGCATGCCCTCCGGCGCCCCGTGCCAGATGTGGTGGCCGAGCTCGTGCAAGATCAGCCCCTCGACGATGTCGCGACCGTGACGGACGCGCTCGAGGATCGGCAGCGGCGTCACGTGGATCGCGGTGGTGCCCATGTGGGTGAAGCCCCACTGCTCGCGCTTCGGCGTGATGTGGATCGCGAAGCGCTTGCCGGTGAGCTCGCGCCCGCGCATCACCCCCCACGCGAAGCTGCGCGCGAGCTCGTGTAGCTTCGCGGCGCGCTCCGGGTCGAGCAGCCGTCCCGCGGCGATCCGGCGCCGCGCGGCGACGTCGCTGCCCTCGACCAGCAGCCGCGCCACGCCACGGGCGCGCACCTCGGCAGGTGCAATCTCCAGCAAGTCCAGCGTGCGCAGCTCGGGTGCCAGCGTCGGGCCGCCCAGCAGCGCCAGCTCGACGATCGCGTCGATCACCGCACCATCGGCCCGACGCAGCTGCACCCCCAGCGCGTCGCGGACCTCGGGGAGCGCGACCTCGGGGTCGGCGGCCCAGCGAATGAGCAGCGGCAAACCGATCGCATCGCCACCGGCGAGCAACGCGGCCGCGGCCTCGCGCCGCAGCGCGGGCGTCGTGGCCCCCGCGGAGCGTAGCGCCCGTCGCACGCCCGCCAGCCCGCCCGGACCGGGCTGCGCCAGCCACCAGCGCATGGCGGCGTCGGCGAGCAGCGGATCGACGCCCGCCGCAATCCTATCGAGCACATCCGCAGCCGAAGCGTCGTCGCACGCCGCGAGCAGCAGCCCGAAGTCGTTGCTGCGAGAACAGCCCGCCATCGCCGGGCGTGCGAGCAGCGCGACCGCGCCGTCGAGCGCACCGCGATCGCGTTCGACCAGCGCGATGGCGACGCGCCAACGTCGGTGCGAACCGAGCGACTCGTCGTCGCGCAGCTCCGCGAGTGCAGCGAGTGCGGCTGCGCTGCTCCACAGCGCAATGCCGTCGACCAAGGCGTCCGCGTGTCGCAGGCGCCCCCGCAACAGCGCCACCAGCCGCAGCTCCCCGGCCTCGCCCAGCTCGAGCAGACGGAGCACCGCAGCGTGTACGAGAGCCTCGCGATCGTGGGTGCAAGCGCGCGCGAGGTGGCCGAGATCGTCGCTCGCCCGCAGCTCGGCGTGCAGGTCGGCGGGCAGCGCCGGCCTCGTGCGTCGCGCGGGCGCGTCGCGTGAGGGCACACCGCGCACGGGTAGCCACGCCGCCAGGGCCTGGTGGACCTCGCGGGTGCAGCCCGGAAGCAGCGCCACCACCCGAGGCCCACGAGCCTCGACCGCGCCGCCGCTCGTGCCGGCGCGGAGCAGCGTGACCAGCACGCGCGCCGCGTGGACCCCGAGCTCGGTGTCCAGGAGACCCACGCACAGCTCGACGACGGCGGGCTCGAATCCCTCGGCGAGCTCCCGTGCTCGACGGTGGTACCACCAGCCCAGCAGCACACTCGCGGTCGCCTGCCACAGCAGACTCCGGGCGAGCGATGACGGCAAGGCCACCGCGCGCGCGAGCACACCGCTCCAGCCGCCCTCCTCCGCCGTCAACCACGTCGCAAAGCCGGCCGCGTTGCGCTCGAACGCCACCAGCATCGCGTCGACCAGCGGCGGCACCAGCTCGACGTCGCGCCACAGCGTGACCGCAGCCAAGCGCAGTGCGTCGACGAACGGCTCCTGCTCGCTGCCGAAGCGCGCCAGCTCGCGAGCCACGGCGTCGATGCCGTCGACGCAGCCCACCAGCGCCACGCACACCGCCAACGCATCCTGCGACGGCGCGGTGCGTCGCGCGAGTGCGTCGGTGAGCCCGAAGCACGGCGCGGCGAGTGCGGGATGCAGCGCAGCTTCGAGCTCGTCGTCGTCGCAGCTCGCGATGCGATCGGCCTGCGCGGGGGTCAGGCGGTGGATGCCAACCGACCGCGGGACCGCACTCGGGGCCGCGCCGCCGTTGGCGGCCGACCACGCGGCGATGCGGGGATCGGCGCGTCGGCGGCCCGCCGCGATGAACTTGTCCGAGATCGCATCCCCATCGAGGCCGAGCGCGTCGGCGCGACGTCGAAGCTCGACCAAGCCATCGTCGTCGAGCACGGCGATCGTGGCCGCGGTCGCATGCCCGAGCACCATCGCCACGAGTGCTCGCGCAGCCACGTGATCGTGGGGCAACGTCAGCGCGCGGGGCAACACCTCGGCGAGCCATGCGGGCACGCGGTGCAGCGCCAGCCGTGACCACAGCCGCTCCCACGCGCCGATGTCGCTCGCCCACGGCTCGCAATCGCCGAGCGACAGACACGAAAGCGCGAGTGAGACCGCGTCGCCGGGCCCGGGCGACATCTCGATGCCAACGTCCGCGAGGTCGTCGCGAAGGCGCAGCGCCGCGATCGCGCGCAACGGGCCCGCGGTGGCGGGCGCGGCCTCGCAGGCCGCGCCCAACCACTGCACGCGCACGGCGCTCGGCGGCAGACGGCACACCTCGTCCCAACCCTCGAGCTGCTGCCCGGCGAGTGCCGCCGCGGCGGGCCCCAGCGCTGCGTACAACCAAGACAGCGCCGCGGCGCCCTGCGTGGAGGCGACGCTGGCCGCCGTGCGCAGGTCGATGCCGCCGGCCGCCGGATCGTCGACGACCTCGCTCGCCAGCACCGCCGACGCGAGCGACGACGAAGCGCGACGGGCGAACATCGGTGCGACCAGCGTGCGGGCAGCGGCGCGTCGTGCCGACGTCGGCAGCACCGGCGCCAACAACACCCGGAGGTCGGCGTGACACGCGAGCTGCAATGCGCGTGGGTGCTGCGTGCCCGCGTGGGCGAGCACGAGCACCGAGACCGCGGCACGCTGCCGCAACGTGCCGCTGGCTTCGTCCACCGCCGACGCGAGGGCGCCCCACACCGGCGCCGTCTCGGTCCCCGCCTCGGCGGCGATGATCACCAGCCGCAGCAGCTCATCGCAGGCATCGCGACCCGGCACATCTCGCCACGGCTTGAACTCTTGGACGCGCTGCAGACAGGCGCCGCAGTCCTGCTCGCGACGCTGCTCGCCGTGCAGCAGGTGGTCGCGCAGCGCCGATACCGTGCACGTGGTCAGCGCATCAATCGCCTCCGCCGGCGTGATCACACCGCGACGCCAGAGATCGAGCATGAGCGGCAACGGCTGCTCGGGCCACGGCGCGCCCTGGCATGCGCTCGACAGCTCGGGATCGGCGCGGACCCACGCCAGCAACACACGCGCGCCATCGGGCACACACGCGACGGCGGCCGCACGTACGTCGGGACGCGGGTGCAGCAAGGCGTGCACGAAGCGCATCGGCGTGGTGGCGGTGCCCTCGGCGAGCGCTTGCACGGCCGCGAACCGGACCGATGCGTGCTCGTCGTCGAGCGCGGCGACCAGCAGCATCAGCGCAGGCACACGTGCGTGGCCGCCCAGCAGCGCGCAGCCGATCGCGCGCGCCTCGGGCTGCGCCGAGCGCAGCAACCTCGGCGCGAGCGGCAACAGCACCTTGCGATCGAGCGGGCCGCGACTGGCTGCGTCCAGCGCGGCGGCGAGCTCCGACGACCAGGCGCCGCCATCGAGGTGCTGCCAGATGTCGATCTCTCGCACGCGCTCGCCGTCGACGACGGAGAGTGTCGCAAAAAAAAGAACCCTCCGGGTGGAGGGTTCTTTGGGGGAACGACGACCTCGGGCGATGCGCCCCTCGTCGTTCCCCGACCGCGCGCGACGGTGCGTGCCCACGCGGGTCGACGCTCGCGCCAGCAGCGGGGCTCCGGGCAGACCACCATCGGTGGTCCATGCGCCCGTCACCCCATCGCGCGAGATCGTCGACGGCGTGGATGCGGCAAGCGAGTTCGGGTGGAGCTCGGGCGACGTCCGTTCGCGTTCCGCCGTCTGGCGGACCGAACTGTCGCACTGGTCCCCGTTGGTCGACTGCGTGGGGGGCTTCGGAGGTTCGTAGTTGCCGACGTCGCGAGACGGCGGTCCACCAAGAACCCTCGAACCCAAAGGCACATCATGGGTGATCTCGATGTGCCAGGGTCCGCGCACGACCGCTCTCACCGGAGAGATCGCCACACTTGGCGCGGCCCCGCCCCACGGAGCGCCTCGTCACGAGGCCACCCCATGGGGCACGTCTGACCCGAACCCCCAGCGTCGCGCGCGTCAGCCTTCGAGCGACGCAGGAGCCCCACGACGTCGAACGTTCACGCCCGCGACCACCATCGTCGGACCACCGGACTCGAAGGTCTGGCATCCGCACCGATGGGCGGTGTCGCTGGTTTTGGACGCGTGAATCGTCACGTTGCGGGGTCCTCCTCCCGGGCGCGCCCGGGGCCTCGAAGGGCTTCATTCGCCGGTCAGCACGTGCGCCGGCAGCCGAATCGTATACGGGATCGATGCGCCGCACGTCAAGCGGTGACCTCGCGGTCGGCCGCAGGAAGCGTGGCTGGCAAGCCCGCGCGTGGGCGGTCTACCGTCGGCGTTCGGCGTGGAACGCCGGGCGGGCCCGAACGATTCATCGACGGCGACGCCCTCGAACGCGATTGCCCGCACGACACGGTTGGCGCGATCCTGAGGGTGCGTGCCCGCGCACGCGTGAAGCCGATGCCACCACAGACCCAGCTCGATCGCGTGCTCTCCTTCGCCGCCACGCGCCCCGACGACATCTGGCTCACGCAGCCGATGGGCGATGGAACGCTGCGCGAGCTGAGCTTCGCCGCGGCCGTCGACGAGGCTCGGCGCATGGCCGCACACCTGCGGGCCCAGGGCGATCGTCTGCCCCCGGGCAGTCACATCGCCATCTTTGCGAAGAACAACGCCTGGTGGTTCCTCGCCGATCTCGCGATCTGGCTGGCGGGCCACGTGTCGGTGCCGCTCTACCCGGTGCTGACCGCCGACACCATCTCGCAGATCCTGAGCCACGGCGACGTGCGGATGGTGTTCGTCGGCAAGCTCGACGGATTCGATGCGATGGCTGCTGGAGTCGCCGCCGAGCTGCCCCGCATCGTGTTGCCGCTCGCACCCCAGCACGACAGCCTCGCGTCGTCGCCGAAGTGGGCCGAGCTGATCGCGAAGACCGAGCCCTACACCGGCAGCGGCAACCGCAGCCCCGAGGAACTCGCGACGATCATCTACACCTCGGGTACCACCGGTGTGCCCAAGGGCGTCATGCACAGCTTCGCGTCGCTCGGCAGCGCGCAGGGCTACATCGACGAGCTCGGCATGCGCGCCGACGATCGCATGCTGTCGTATCTGCCGCTCGCCCACTCGCTCGAGCGCACCCTGGTCGAGGCCACCTCGATGCTGCTCGGCTTCCACGTCTACTTCGCCGAGAGCCTCGAGCGCTTCGTGGACGACCTGCGGCGCGCACAGCCGACCTTGTTCGTGAGCGTGCCGCGGCTGTGGCACAAGTTCCAGTCGGGGGTGTACGCGAAGCTGCCGCCCTCGCGGCTGGCGCTGCTGCTGCGCCTGCCGATCGTGCGCGGGCTGATCCGACGCAAGATCCTCGGCGGGCTCGGGCTCGGCGCGGTCCGCTTCGCCGGCTCCGGCTCGGCGCCGATCCCCGGCGAGCTGATTGCCTGGTACAGGCAGCTCGGGCTCGAGCTGCTCGAGGGCTACGGCATGACCGAGAACTCCTCGTTCTCGCACATGAGCCGCCCTGGCGACGTGCGCATCGGCTATGTCGGTCAGCCGCAGCCCGGCGTCACGCAGAAGCTGAGCGCCGACGGCGAGGTGCTCGTGCGCAGTCCCGGCAACATGATGGGCTACTACAAGGACCCGGTGCTCACCGCGGAGGTACTCGACGCCGACGGTTTCGTGCACACCGGCGATCTCGGCGTGATCGACGAGCGCGGTCGCCTGCGCATCACCGGCCGGGTCAAGGAGCTGTTCAAGACCAGCAAGGGCAAGTACGTGGCACCAGCGCCGATCGAGAACGAGCTGCTACTGCACGAGGCCGTCGACCAGGTCTGCGTGACCGGGGCCAACCGCGCGCAGCCGTTCGCGTTGGTGGTGCTGGCGGATCACGTGCGCAGCCGTCTCGACGACGCCGAGCAGCGCGAGGCGCTACAGCAGTCGCTCGGCGCCCACGTGAAGCACGTCAACACGACACTCGATCAGCACGAGCGACTCGACAAGCTCGTGGTGCTGCGCGATGCGTGGACAATCGAGAACGGGATGCTGACGCCGTCGCTGAAGGTGAAGCGGGCCGCCATCGAGGCCCGCTATCACGATGGTGTCGAGCGCTGGTTCGCCCAACGCGACCTCGTCGTCGTCGACGGCGGCGCGACGACATAGCACGCTCGGGCGCCGCGCTCGTAGGTGGGTACGGCACGGTGCGCGCCCCCGGCCGTCCCGTGGGCGGACGCCGTCTCCCGCAAGGCGGCGCCGGCGGGCTCAAGTGGGCCGGGGTGGCCGTCGATGGCCCTGGGCGACGATGGACGCGTTCGCCACACCAGGAGCCCTTGCCCCCCACGCCGAGACGTCCGCAACGCACGTGCTGCGTCCGCGCCCGCGCCTGTTCGGGCAGTGGCTCGTGCACCGCGGCGTCATCACGCCCGCTGACCTGCGGGAGGCGCTGGCACTGCTGCGCGCGGTCAACTCCACCATCGGTGAGCTGGCGGTCGCCCATGGATTGGTGACACCCGCCCAGGCCGACGAGATCAACGCGTTGCAACGCCACGTCGACGGTCGCTGGGGCGACATCGCGATCGCGCTCGGCATCGGCAAGGCCACCGCGGCGCGCATCGAGCAGCTCGCGTGGGAGCAGCAGCTCGAGAACCTACGGCTGTCGGATGCCCTGGTCGAGATCGGGGTGTTGAGCGCCACCGAGGTCGACGAGTGGGTCGAGGCCTTCGAGCGCGACGATGCAACGCCCGACGAGATCGGCGGCGAGACCCGCGTCCTGCTCGACCAGCTCTCCGACGGCCTGTCTCGCATGCTTCGGCGGGTGCTCGCCACGCCGGTGCGGCTGTCGCCGCCGGTGGTGTGGGACGGGCATGCCTACGATCATCAGGCCCGCTGCGTCATCGAGGGTGATCTCGGCTGCATGATCGGGCTCTCGGTCGATCGTCGGGTGGCACGTGCGATGGCGGAGGCGCTGCTCGATGGCGCGGCCGCCGGCCCCGGCGCCCTCAAGCTCGACGCGGCCGTCGGCGCCTTCTTGGTGCTGTTCGGCGGCCACGCGGCGCGGCGACTGGAGGCCCGCGGCGAGCACCGCCCCCACCGCGCGCTCCCGCCGGAGTCGGGGCAGCTTCCGGTGGCGGGCTGCGCCGTCGAGATCGCGACCGCACAGGGGGCGGCATTGCTGGTGTTGTCGCCCTGACGCGCGTGCCCAAGGGTTCGTGGCATATGCTCGGGGCATGCGCACTTGGCCCCTTGCTCTGATGTTCGCTTCGACTCCGATCGCCTGCGCGAGCAACGACGACGCGGTCGGCAGCGGCGGTTCCTCATCGAGCGGCACCACCGACGCCGACAGCTCGACGTCGCTGACGACATCGAGCACGAACACGTCGTCGACCTCGGCGAGCACCTCCAGCACCACCAGCGACGACTCGACGACGACCGGCACCACCGCGGTCGACACCGGCAGCAGCGACGGCCCCGGAAGCAGCTCGGGCGCCGACTGCCCCGCGGGCACCATCGACTGCCCCTGTGGCGCCGACGACACCTGCGACGAGGGCACCGTGTGTGTCGCCGACGTCTGCGAGGCCGCGGTGGCGTGTGGGATCGACGGCTACGAACCCAACGATTCCCAAGACGCCGCCGTCGACCTCGGCACGCTCGGCGACGGCGACGATCCCGGGTCGATCGCCGGCGAGCTCGACCACGCACTCGACGTCGACTGGTTCACCTACCAGGGCGAGGACAACGTCGGCCTACCGCCGGGCGTCGCCCCCTCGCGCATGGTGATCGCCAACGGCGGTCTTCGCCTGTGCAAGTTCCTCGCGTGTGCCGACGACGGCGCCGACGCCGAGGTGACGTGCCCGCCGGGCAGCGAGGCCGCCAACGCGCCCGGCGGTCAGCCGGGTTGCTGCGCGCCGGGCTCGCTGTCGATGTCCGACTTCAACTGCGCGGGCAGCGTCGACGACTCGGCGCAGGTTTGGATCCGCATCGATCAGGCCGCGGAGCAGTGCGTCGAGTACACCGTGAACTACGAGTTCTAGCGCACCCAGAGCGCCGCGGTCGTCACTCGTCGGCCGCCCCGCCGGCGCTGGCCAGCTGATCGGCGCTGATCTTCGCAGGGTCGAACTTCGCCGCCGCGGCGGTCATGCGCGCGATGACGTCGTCGAAGTCACCGCCGGCGCCCTTGTCGAAGCGCAGCGGGTTGATGCGCGCCACCACGAACGCGCGCAGGTAGGGGCTTTCGAGGCCACGCTGCTTGCAGCGCTCGACCGCCGCAGTGACTTCGTCGTCGAGCCCCAGCACGGCGGCGGCCCGGGCGTCGCGCACCGCCAGCGCCTCGGGCAGCGGCGCGGCCAAGAACGCGTCGACACGCCGCAGCACGGGGTTGTACGCGCCACCCGAGAAGCGTCCGCGCTGCTCGTAGCAGGCGCCCAACGTCACCAGCGACGGTTCCTCGAACTCCAGCGCGAACTCCTGCTCCGGCCGCGGATCGAGCTCGGCCAGCGACCGCGCCATCCGGATCACTTCGAGCGCCTTCTCGCGGAGGTTGTGGGCCTTCTCGGTGTTCAGCGCGAGGATCTTGTAGGCGACTTGGTACTGCGGCACGAGCAGCGCGACGATCGCCTTGGCCCCGAGGTTCTTCATCGCCGACAGGCGATGGTTGCCATTGGGCGTGAGGTACACGCCGTCGTCACCGCGCACGACCACGATGGGATCGAGGAACCAGTCGAGCTTGTCGATCACCTCGCCGAGTCGCTTGACGTGGGTCGCCGAGAGATCGCGCTGGAACGGCGTCGGTGCCACGCGGTCGATCGGCAGCGACACGAGCAGGGTGACGTGACCACCCAGGGGATCGCGGTAGCGCGCCAGCACCTGCCCGCCGTCGGCCTCGACCCGACGCGCCAGCTCGGGCTCGGCGTCGGCGGCGAGCAGCTCGTCGGACCCGAGGCCCCGCGAGCCCGCCTCGACCGCCGCCTTCTTGCGCGAGGTCTTCCTCTTCGCGGTGCTGCCCTCGGAATTGCTGGCCGCCTTGCTGGCCTTCTTGCTCGCCTTCGCCATCTCGAACTCCGGCCCCGCACGCGGCCGGGCCCGGCGAGGTTGGCCCCGAACCGTGTGGCGCGACAAGTGCTCGGACGATCAGCGCGGCCGCAGACGACCGCGACGGCGCAGCTCGTCGACGATGCCGACCACGGCGCCGTCGACGGCAACGTTGGCCTCGAAGTGGAGCGCCGCGCGCTCCCCTGCACCATCGGCGCCGAGGTGAACGGCGAACACGGGCGCCGGCGCGACCAGTGTCTCGATCGCCCGGTGATCCGCTAGCCCGATCACGTTGGTCGTCGACACGACCAACATGCCGGCGTCGAGCAGTAGGTGTGCGACCTCGCCGAAGCGTCGCACCAGCTCGTCGCGGTCGTCGAGCGCGAGGTCGGCGTCGACACCGAGGAAGACGTTCTTCCCGTCGAGGAGGTAGGCGTGGTGGCCGCTGCGCGCCAGCACGGACTCCAGCGCGCGCGCGAGCGCGTGCTTGCCGACGCCGTGGCCGCCCGTGATCATCACGAGGGTCGCGGGGTGGCCGTTCTGCTCTGCGCGCTGGCCGGCGGTGATGTCGCCGCGCACCCACTCGACGTCGCGCAGGCGGCTGTGCATGCGCAGTGCGTGCTGCTCGTCCGGCACCAGCTCGCGCACGATGCCGCCGCCCGCGATGTCGTAGCCGTCGACGATGACGAAGCGACCGGTGGCCTCGTTGTCCTCGTTCCGATCGAACGCGATCGCGTGGCGCGTCACCAGCTCGAGGTCGGCGACGTCGTGTCGATCGACCCGCGGCTTGTCGCCGTGGGTCTGCAGATCGCTGGCGTCCAACACGCGGTGGATCTGCGCGATACGGACCTCGGTCGCCGCCGTCGCCAGCTTCAGCTTGTACACGCGACTGGGCTCCATCGCCCGCCTCCCAAGCCAGAACAGGTTCACCCGCAGGCGCGTGCCGACCTCGGGCGCGTCGTGCAGGTGGCTCATGATCTCGCCGCGCTCGATGAAAAGCTGCTGATCCAGCGTGACACCGACCGAGCGGCCAGCCTCGCCGACCTCCGGGGTCGGCGCGGCCCAGCGCTCGATGGAGGCCACGGTGGCGGTCTTGTTGGATGGCGAGAACAGCACCCGCTCGCCCACGCGCACCGCTCCGGCCTCGACGCGGCCAGCGATGATCCTGGCGTCGTCGCCACGATGCCCCCACTTGTAGACGTCCTGCACCGGCATGCGCAGCGGCAGGTCGGTGCGCGCAGGCGCCTTGCGGAAGCCATCGACCGCCTCCAGCACCGTGGGGCCGTCGTACCACGGCGTCGACGCGCTGCGTGACGCGACGTTGTCACCGCTGCGGGCCGCCATCGGGATGAAGTGCGCGGGCGTGATGCCGACCTCGGCAAGGAACGCGCGGTACTCGGTCACGATGCCATCGAAGTGCGCGCGATCGAAGCCGACGAGGTCCATCTTGTTGACGACCACCGCGACCTGGCGGATGCCCAGCATGCCGAGCAGGTACCCGTGCCGGCGGCTGTTCTCGCGAACGCCCTCCTTGGCATCGATGAGCAGCACCGCGGCCTCGGCCCGCGCGGCGCCGGTCACCATGTTCTTGAGGAACTCGATGTGCCCCGGCGCATCGATGATGATGTAGTCCCGCGAGTCGCTGCGGAAGAAGACGCGCGCGGCGTCGATGGTGATGCCCTGGTCCTGCTCGGCTTCGAGGGCGTCGAGCAGGAACGCGTACTCGAACACCTTGCCCTGGCGCTCGCAGGTGGCGCGCACCTTCTCGAGCTTGCCGTCACCCAGCACGCCGGTGTCGGCCAGCAGGCGACCGACCAGGGTGGACTTGCCGTGATCGACGTGGCCGACGATCACGATCTGCATGGTCTCGCGGGCGTCCGCGGTCGCTACCGGCTGGTCCACGTCACATGTACCCTTCGCGACGGAGCTTCTCCATCGCATACGTGTCTTCCTGGTCCTGGGCCCGGCCGGCGCGCTCCGGCACGTTGGTACGGCGCAGCTCGACCAGAATGTCGCCCGTGGTGCGGGCAGTCGACTCGATCTTGCTGGTGCAGCACTCGCAACCGATCGAGCGGTAGCGGTGGCCGGTGCCATCATCGAAGTAGATGTCGATGATCGGGATCCGCTCGCGCTCGATGTACTCCCAGACGTTGGTCTCGGTCCAGTCGAGCAGCGGGTGGATGCGGACGTGGGTGCCGGCCGCGAAGTCGGTCTTGAACTGGTTCCACAGCTCGGGCGGCTGCTCGGACACGTCCCAGTCGCCGCTGTGATCGCGCGGCGAGAAGTACCGTTCCTTGCTACGACTGCCCTCTTCGTCTGCGCGCGCCCCGACAATCACACCGGTGAACGCCTCGGGTCGCTCCTCCTCGCGGTAGACCCCGTCAGGTCCCATGCGCATCCGTGGCCACGAACCGTCGAGGGTGTGGAGCAACGCATCGGTCTTGAGCGCCCGGCAACAGTTGAGGCGGCCGTGGGTGTGGTTCATGCCGGCGGCGAGTGCCTCGCGGTTCTGACCGACGACCATCTGCAGCTTCCATCGCCGCGCGAGCTCGTCGCGGTACGCGATCATCGACGGCACTTTGTAGCTGGTGTCGATGTGCACCAGCGGGAATGGCACGTGGCCGAAGAAGGCCTTGCGGGCCAGCCACAGCATCACCGTGGAGTCCTTGCCGATGGACCACAGCATGCAGAGCTGCCGGAAGTGCTTGTAGGCCTCGCGGAAGATGTAGATGCTCTGCTCTTCGAGCGCTTCGAGCGGCGTCATCCGAAAATCCCGGCTTTCGACAGTAAAATAGTCGAGTCGAGAGCCGCTGGGATGCTAGCGCAGCAATTCGCGGCCGTCGACGCGAGTTTCATTTTCGTGCGTCGGGCCGTATTTTTGCCCTCCGGTGGGCCCACGTCGGGGTCGTGAATACCCACGGCGCGGGCCCGCGTCTATGCTCCCCACGAGCTGCCCAGGGGTGACGCGCGTGCTTCGCGTGACACCGCGGCAGGCCGCTCGAGGAAGCCCATGCACGCCCTCACCCGTCTCGCCCTGCCCACCGTTGCCCTCGCGGGCGCCCTCTTCGCCGCCACCTCCGCCGAGGCGAAGCCCAACATCACGCGCAAGGGCGGCCAGTTCGGTATCACGCTCGGCGGTTCGGTGTGCATGCCCGGCGAGGCCAAGTGCAAGCGGTCGTTGCACGACCCCGACATCACCGTCGACGGCAAGACCCGCCCGTCCTTCGGTCTCGGCGCAGAGCTCGGCTACCGCTTCAAGCCGTGGATCTACGCTGGCGCGGCGTACAACCTCGGCTTCTTCGACACGCAGTATGAAGTGCAAGGCATGGGTGGCTTCAAGCGTGCGTACCAGAACAGCGTGTACGGCATCGTGAAGCCAATCTTGCCGGTGTGGCGCTTCGACTTCGGTCTCGGCATGGGCCCGGGCTTCTCGCGACAAGCGTTCATCATCAGCGGTGGCGACAAGCAGTACTCGCAGGGCTTCTCGTGGGTCTTCTCGCCGAGCATCGACGTCTTCGTCAGCCGACGCATCTTCCTCGGCGTGAAGGCGGACGTGCTGCTCAACGGCCACAACAAGGTCTGCCACGAGGTCGGTGACACCACCTCGTGCACCAAGGACCCGCAGAACCGCGACCTCGCCCCGGTTCACCAGCTGATCTTCGGCCTCCACGTGGGCGGCACCTTCCTGTAGTCGCCGCGCTCGCCACCAACCACGAAAAAACGGGGCTCGCCCGGCAAGGCGGCCCCGTTTTTTCATTGGTTCACGCCCATCGTCGAACGCCCGCGGGCGCTCGCCAGGACGGTCGGGCTCGAGCTCACTCGGGCGCGTCGGGATCCTCGGGCTCGTCCTTCTTCTCGTCCTGCTCCGGCGCACCGTCGATCTTGAGTGCGGCCGCCGGCGCACCTCCGCGACGGGCACCGGCGCCGGCGCCCTTGCGGTCCATGATCTCGCGCTTGCCGCTCGGTGCCTTCTTCTCCGGCTCGGGCCCGAGGGTCGGCGCGACGTTGTCGACGATCGTGTACTTGGCGAGCAGCTCGTCCTTCAGCTCGCGGCGCCCCTGATGCAGCTTGCGCTGCTCGAGGCGACTGACGATCTGATCCTCGAGCGCCTCCTTGGGCAGCTCGCCGGCCGGCCACTTCCCGGTGAGCTTGATGATGTGGTAGCCGAACTTGGTCTTCACCGGCTTGCTGACGTCGCCGACGTTCATCTCGAAGGCGACCTTGCTGAACTCCTCCGCCATGCGGTCGGCGGTGAAGATGCTGATGTCGCCACCCTTGGCCGCGGACGGCCCGGTGGACTTGTCCTTGGCGATCGCCGCGAAGTCGGCGTCGGGTGCCGTGACCAACTTGTAGATCTCTTCGGCCTTCGCCTTGGCCTCGGCGTCCCACTTGGCCTGCTCTTCGGGCGTGCCTTCGGGCGTCGGCTTCTCGGTGGCGCCGGGCTCGACGTGGGGATCCATGGCGGTCTTCGCCGGGCCCACCGGGATCAGGATGTGAGACGCCCGCACGCGCGGCTGGTCCGACTTCCAGTTGCCCTTGATCTTCTGATAGTCCTCTTCGATCTCCTCGGGCGTGACCTTGAGCTTGCCCGACTTGTCGAGGATGGCCTTCTCGCGCAGCTCCGCGATGTACATCTCGCGCAGGCTGGCCTCGGTCTCCCCGCGGCGCTCGAGGTGCTTGTCCCAGTCGCGGATGCCCCGCTTCTGCTGCTCCTCGCGCTCCTTCAGAGCGGCCTCGTCGTACTTCACGCCGAGCGACTCCGCCTCCTGCTTGAGCACCTCGTGGTAGATGAGGCGCTCGACGATGGACTTCCGGTAGCGGCGATCGGCCGACGCCGGGATCTCGCGACCACGGTCGGCGTACTTCTTGACCTTGAGGTCGTAGATCTCGCGGAACTTCGCGTTCGGGATCTCGACGCCGTTGACAGTGGCGATCGGCCCATCGGGAATCGCACCGAGTGCGGCACCAGCATCACCGGCGCTGTCCTTCGGTTGGATCTTCTCGAGGTCCTGCGCCTTCTCTGGCTTGGGCGGGTTGCCGCAGGCGATCGGGAACAGGAAGCTGCTGACGATATAGGGATACAGTCGACGCATGGGCGCTCCGAAATGCGGTGTCCAGCCATCGCGAACTTCGCGAGGCGGTCGGCCTTGGTTTCGCGGTGCGGACTATAAGCGACCCGCCCCGCGGCGAGCAAACCCGGCCGCGCGACGGCATGGAACCGCCTCGAGAGCCGCGGCGCGCCGGGCGAGGCCCAGCCGCCCCGGCAGCGTGAGCGCGAAATGCCAGCCGCGAGCGCCCCGGACCCCGCGCATGCCCTTCGTCGGCGTCGCCGCGCTGCACGCACGTGCATCAGAGCGCCAACGCACGGTGTCAGGGCCGTGCTGGACCGCGACCGAGGTTTGGCGTGAAGATGCCGCCGCCCATGACGCAACTGGTGCGCATCCGGCCGCGCGACGGCTCGCCGGCAGGTCTGCAGGCGGCGACGCCGGCGGCCGACGGCACCGGCACGTGCGGGCGCGTCTACCTCGAGACCTTCGGCTGCCAGATGAACGAGGCTGACTCGGCGCTGATCGCCGGTCGCCTCGCCGCGGCAGGGTACGCGCGCGTCGACGATCCCGCGACCGCCGACGTCATCCTCGTCAACACGTGTGCGATTCGTGAGAAGGCCGAGGATCGCGTGTGGGGTCGCACCAGCGATCTGCTCCGTCACACCCGCGAGAACCCAGCGCTCGTCATCGGCATCACCGGCTGCATGGCCGAGCACCTGCGCGAGAAGGTCGCCGAGCGAGCGCCGTACATCCGCATCGTCGCCGGCCCCGACAGCTACCGCGGCATCGCCGACATGGTCGCGCGCGCGCGCGCCGGGGAGCACGTGGTCGACGTACGCCTCGATCGCGACGAGACCTACGAGGGCCTCGACGGCATCCCCGACGACGACGGCATCAGCGGCCAGATCACGATTCAGCGCGGCTGCGACAAGTTCTGCAGCTTCTGCGTGGTGCCGTACACCCGCGGGCGTGAGCGCGGGGTGGCGCCGGCGGAGATCCTCCGCACTGCGCGGGCCCTGGCGGCACGCGGCTACCGCGAGGTGATGCTGCTGGGCCAGACCGTCAACTCGTACCGCCACGACGACGTCGACTTCTCGACGCTGCTGCGCATGGTCGCGCGCGTGGATGGCATCGAGCGCGTGCGCTTCACCAGCCCCTACCCGCGCGACGTCGACGAGCGACTGATCGAGACCATGGCGTGCGTGCCGGAGATCATGCCGCAGCTGCACCTACCGCTGCAGTCCGGCGCGGACGCGGTGCTGGAGCGCATGGGCCGTGGCCACGACCGCGAGAGCTACCTGCGGCTGGTCGAGCGGCTACGTGCGGCGATGCCGGAGCTCGCGCTGTCGACCGACCTGATGGTCGGCTTCTGCGGCGAGACCGAGGACGACCACGCCCAGACGCTCGCGCTCATGCGCGAGGTGAAGTTCGACACGGCGTTCATGTTCCAGTACAGCGATCGCGGCATCACCCACGCCGCGCGCAAGCTGGTCGACGACGTGCCGCCCGAGACCAAGGCCCGCCGCCTGCGCGAGATGATCGCCCTCCAGGAGGAGCACACGCGGGCGGCCCACGCCGCGCAGATCGGGCGCATCACCTCCGTGCTCGTCGGCGGCCCGACACACCGCGGCGATCGCCTGCGCGGTCGCACGCCCCAGGCCTTCACGGCCCTGCTGCCGCTCGACGCCGCACGCACGGGCGACATCGTCGAGATCCTCGTGACCGACAGCACCGGCCACTCGCTGGTCGCCGAGCCCGTGCGGGCGCCGAAAGCCGAACCATGAACCGACCCAAGTCGAAGCCTGCCGCGACCGACGGCGCCGCGACCGTCGAGCCCCCCGCCGACAGCGCGAACACCCGGGTATCGCGGCATATCCAGCCGCTGGGCCCCCGCGTGTTGGTGCGCATCGTCAAGAACCCCGACCGCTCCGAGGCGGGGTTGTTCCTGCCGCAGGGCGTGAAGGATGCCCACGCCGCAGCACTGCTCGGCGAGGTGGTCGAGGTCGCGCGCACGATGCCGAAGTCCGACGCGAGCCTCGACGACGACGACGACGACGACGACGAGCCCGACCTCGGCAAGAACGTCAGCGGTATCCCGCTCGGCGCCAACGTGTTGTTCGAGAAGGAGCGCGGGATCGCGGTGCCGTGGGACGAGACGCTCAGAATCCTCGAGGTGCGCTACGTGCTCGCGCTGGTCGACATCATCACGCAGGACGAGATCCAGTGACGGTCGCGCGACGACTCGGCGCGATCGCGCTCGCATCGTGCTTGGTCGCCCAGGAGGCACTGGCAGCGCCGCCACAAACCCAGGAGCGCACGGTCTCGGAGGGCGTCGACCGACCGATCCACGACTACTCGTCGGAAGGCGACGCCAGCAGCATGGAGCTCAACCCGGCGCTGCTCAGCGCGGCGCCCGGCCTCGACGTGGCGTTGTTGGGCTACCAGGCGCTGTCGACCTACGCGCGCGGCAGCGGCTTCGGTGCGTTCGTCGCGGCCAATCTGCGCTTCGGCCTCGCGCTCGGGTTCGGGGCCCAGTTCCTGCAGCCGCGCCTGGGCAAGGGCATCTTCGACTTCGCAGAGTCACGCAACCCCTCGGCAACGAAGCTGACGTGGGCGTTCTCCGCTGGCCTCGGCGAGAAGGGCTCGTTCGGCATCGCGGTGCACGGCATCCGCAGCGAGAACCAGTGGCTGCGGCGGCCGGACCTCGACCTCGGCGCGATGTACCGCATCCGCAACTACGGCTCGATCGGCCTCACCGCCCGGCTCGGCCCCGGAGATCTGCGCGACGACGAGTTCCGCTCCGAAGCTGCACTCATCGGCGAGGTCTCGCTGCGCCCGCTCGGCACGCGCACGCTCGAGCTCGCCGGTGGCGTGCGGGCCGTGCTCGCGCGGGCAGAGCCCGGCACCGCGCTGTCGCGCTTGGGCGGCACCGCCGGGCTGTACCCGCGCGGTCGCCTGGCGCTGCGGCATCGCGGCGTGGCGCTGCTCGGCGAGGTCGAGCAGGTCGAGGTCACGACACTCGATCAGACCAGCCTGCAGCCGCTACGCACCGACCGAGCGCTGCGCGGTTCGGTCGCGCTCGAGCTCGGCTGGGACTTCGTGCGCGCGCGCGCGGGGCTGCACGCCGGGCTCGGCAGCGGCGTCGATGGCCTCGGCTTCGAGGCCCACCTGTCGAGCCGTCGCAACGACCGCGTGTTCTGGCCACGTCGCATCGACGCCGAGCGCATCGATCTCGCGGAGGTTTCCGACGAGACCAGCCTGATCGCGATGCTCGAACGACTCGAGCGCGCGCGGGCGGCCGGTGAGCGCAGCGTGCTGGTGGTCTATCCCCCGGGCAAGGCCGGCTGGGGCACGCTGTGGGAGCTGCGGCAGGCGCTCGTGCGGGTGCGCGACGCGGGCGGCCACGTGTTCGCGTATCTCGAGGGCGCGAGCCTGCCGGCGTACTACGTGGCAACTGCGGCCGAGCGGATCTACATGCATCCGGCCGGCTCGCTCGAGGCCTACGGCATCGCCAGCACCAGCTTCTACTTCAAGGACGCGCTGGCGAAGCTCGGCGTGCGCGCCGAAGTGATCCGCATCGACGAGTACAAGAGCGCCGGCGAGTCGTTCACCGAGAACGCCCCCACCGCGCCCGATCGCGAGCAGAAGCAAGCCGTGCTCGAGGCGACCTACGCCCAGGCGGTCGGCGACATCGCGCGCGCGCGCAAGCTGGCGCGCAGCACCGTGCGAGCTGCGTTCGACGCAGCGCCGCAGACCCCCGAGCAGGCGGTGGAGGCCGCGCTCGTCGACGAGGTGGTGTTCCGCGATCAGCTGCTCGAGCGGGTCTCCGACGTGATCGGCGCGCAGGTCGAGTTCAAGCGTTTCCCCGATGCCGATCACGGCGCGGCAACCTGGTCCGACGCACCGTACATCGGCGTGGTCCTGGTCGAGGGCACCATCATCGATGGCGAGAGCCGCACGATCCCGCTGCTCGGGCTGCACTTCGTCGGCGGTGACACCATCGCCCGTACGCTCCGCGAGCTGCGGGGCGACCCCGCCTGCAAGGGCATCGTGCTGCGGGTGAACAGCGGCGGCGGCTCGGCGCTCGCGTCCGACGTCATGTGGCGCGAGGTCCAGCTGACCCGCGAGGCGCAACAGAAGGATCCGCGCACGCAGCCGCCGATCGTGGTGTCGATGGGCGACGTGGCCGCCTCGGGCGGCTACTACGTCGCGACTGGCACGGACACCGTGTTCGCCGATCCCGTCACCATCACGGGTTCGATCGGCGTGATCTCGATCCACCCCGACGTCTCGGGCCTGCTGGCCAAGCTCGGGGTCACGGCCGTGACGATGAAGCAGGGCCAGAACCCCGACATCCAGGCGCCCTGGCACCCCTACGACGACGACCAGCGCGCGCGCGTGCAGGCGTCGATCGAGCACACCTACGAGCTGTTCCGCAGCCGCGTCGCCGACGGGCGCAAGCTCGCCGTCGAGCGCGTGCACGAGCTCGGCCGCGGGCGCGTGTGGATCGGTGCAAAGGCCAAGCAAGTCGGGCTCGTCGATCACATCGGCGGCCTACACGAGGCCATCGCACAGCTGCGCAAGCGGGCGGGGATCCGCGGCCGCGCCGAGCTGCCGCTGCGGGTGCTACCCGAGCAGCGCTCGCTGGTCGAGCTGGTGCTCGGCGCACTCGGCTTCGGTCGCGAGCGTCGCGATCCAAGCGCGCGCGCGACCACCCGCACGCGTCGCGACCGTGCCCGTGGCCCCCGCCGCCGCGGCGAGCTCGAGCTGCCGCCGGCGCTGGACGTCGCGCTGGCCCGCGGTCCGCTGTCGCTGCTGTTCCTCGCGCCCGGCAAGGCCCACGCGATCTTGCCGTGGTCGCTGCAGTGACGCGTCAACGCGGCGCGGCGCCGTTGCTGCGCCACGCGTGCACGACGTGGGCGGGCGACGACAACCGCCCCAGCGCAGGCACGCGGCGGACCCAGTCGCGCGCGTCGAGGATGCGGCTGCCGACGAAGCCCGCGTCCGCGAGCGCACCGTGCAGCGCGGTGCGATCGCGCAGCGGATCGAGGGCGTGCCGCCGCCGTGTGAGCGCCTTGATCGCCCCGCGCAGGACCTTGGTCGCGCGGCCGAGCTGGGCCTGCGCGTCTGCGGTGTGCAGGTCGACCACGAAGTCGCCGCCGTCCGCCAGCGCGTCCGCGACGACGCGCATGAGGGCAGCTCGCGCGTCGGCGTCGAAGTAGCTGACCAGCCCTTCGGCGACGATCGCCGGTCGCTTGGCGCCGGCCACCAGCGCGCGCAAGGTCGCGGCGAAGTCTGGCGCGAGCACGTCGGCGGGCTGTAGTGTGAGCCGGGCCATCGCACGTCGACGCAGCGAATCGGGGAGCCGCTCGAGCGCGCGACGCTTGGTGTCGATCATGTCCGGCAGATCGACGTCGACGCACGCGACGTCGCGGTCGATCGCCCACTGCAACGTACGCGGCGTCAGCCCGGCGCCGAGCTCGATCAGCCGGTCGGGGGCGAGGTCCTCGAGCAGGGCATCGATCAGCAGGTGCCGGTAGGCCAGGTAGCCGCGCATGCTCGGTACCCCCGGCAACACCCGCGTGGTCCACTCGCCGAGCGCGAAGAAGCCCCAGTAGAGCACCGCCCCCTGGGTGGTCGCCAGGTGATGCGCGTACGGCAGGTGCAGGCGCTGCCACACGTAGCCGGTGTAGTGCGCGGTCGGGCCGATGCGGTCGGCGTCGTGCCGCGCTGCGCCGCTGCTCATCGCTCGAGCATGCGCTCGGCGTCGGCCCGCGGGATCGCGACCCGCTCGGCGAGCTCGAGGAAGAGGTGGCGCTCGCGATCGCCGGTGAACGACGCCCGCACGATCGGCACCAGCGAGACCAGCGCGATGCCCCGCTCCTCGGGGGCGAGCGCAGCCAGGCGACCGACCACGTCGTCGATCGAAGGCGCGGCGTCGATCATCTGTGCCAGCTGCTCGCGACGCGCGGCGTCGACCGGCATCCGAGCGACGAGGTCATCGAACTCCGCCCGCTCGCCGCTGTCGGCAACGCCGTCGGCGTTGGCGAGCATGGCCGCGAAGGCAATCACCGCGTCGGCGCGGCGCGCGGCTTGCTCGCGCCAGCGCTGACGCAGCTGCTTGACCTCGGCCGGGTCGGCGCCGAGGCGACTGGCGATCTCGTCGTGCACGGCACGCTCCTCATCGCTGCCGCGACCGTCGGCCAACGCCATCCGCCAAGCACGCTCGAGGATCGACTCGGTGAACAACGGCGGCGGCAGCGGCAGCTCGGTCAGGCGCGCCTGCAGGGCCTGGCGTTGGCTGAGCAGCTCGAGCCAGCCGGCGGCCTCGTCGGCGGCGAGACGCTCGTCGAGCATCCACAACACCTGATCCCACTCGCCGACGTCGAGGATCCCGTCGGCGTGCGCGACGAGCCCGCACGCGACCAACGTCCACTCCTGCTCCGGTGACAGCGGCATCGCCCCTGCAGCCTACCAGAACGCAGGCAGGCCGCGGGGCGAAGGGCGCGTCGTCACGTGCCGGTGATCGACACTGGGCGCTTGCGCATCGCGAAGGTGTGCTCGCTGCCCGGGAACGCGCGCTGCTTCACCTCGTCGCAGAAGTGACGCGCGGCCGCGACCACGCGATCGAAGCCGTCGTCGTAGCGCTTGACGAACTTCGGCCGGAGATCGGCGGTCATGCCCAGCAGGTCGTAGCAGACCAGCACCTGGCCGTCGCAGTGCACGCCCGCGCCGATGCCGATGGTCGGGATCGCGATCGCGTCGGTGATGCGCGCGGCGAGCTCGCCCGGGATGCCCTCGAGCACGAGGGCGTACGCACCGGCCTCCGCGACCGCGACCGCGTCGGCGAAGATGCGCTCGGCGTCGTCGTGCTCGCGGCCCTGCACGCGGAAGCCCCCGAGCGCGTGGACCGATTGCGGGGTCAGCCCCACATGGGCCATCACCGGGATGCCAGCGGCGACGATGCGCGCGATGGTCGGCGCGATCGCGGCACCGCCCTCGAGCTTCACGGCGTGGGCTCCGCCCTGTGCGAGGATGCGCCCGGCGTTGCGCACCGCCTCCTCAGGCGTCACCTGATAGCTGAGGAACGGCATGTCGCCGACCACGTGACAGTGGCGTGCGCCGCGAGTGACGGCGCGCGTGTGGTAGACGATGTCGTCGACGGTGACGCCGAGCGTGTCGGCGTTGCCCTGCACGACCATGCCCAGGGAGTCGCCGACCAGCAGCAGCTCCACACCGGCCTCGTCGAGCATGCGGGCGAAGGTCGCGTCGTACGCCGTGACCATCGTCAGCGGCTCGCCGCCCTTGCGCGCACGGATCTCGGGCACCGTGATCGCCTTGCGCGTCTCGAGCTGCGGTGCAGCGCTCGGACGGCCATACTTGACCTCGGGGGTATCGCTCACGTCGGGCCTCCCGCCTCCGGTCGTGGCCGAGCGCCATGCTCGGTCCCCGCCTCGGGGGTGCGCGGTCACGATAGCACCCGACCGCGCCACTCGCCCCCTCGCAAGCGGGCACCGAGGCCGGGAATCGTGCAGCGCGCCGCTGCAATGTGCCGTGCACGGTTTGACGCGCGAATCCCATCGTGCAACCTTACGCGCGCTTCGGCCCTCGCGGCCGTTTCCCCAACGAGGTCACCGTGAGCTTCACGCTTCCCCCGCTGCCCTTCGCCAAGGACGCGCTCGTGCCCCACATGAGCGCCGAAACCTTCGACTACCACTACGGCAAGCACCACCAGGCCTACCTGAACAAGCTCAACGAGCTGACCGCGGGCAAGCCCGAGGAGCACAAGACCCTCGAGGAGCTCATCCGCACCACCGAGGGCGCGCTGTTCAACCAGGCCGCGCAGGTGTGGAACCACACCTTCTTCTGGAACAGCATGAAGCCCCAGGGCGGCGGTGCCCCCAAGGGCAACATCGCCGCGGCAATCGATCGCGACTTCGGCGGCTACGACAAGTTCCGCGCCGAGTTCGCCGCCGCCGCCACCGGCCGCTTCGGCTCCGGCTGGGCGTGGCTGGTGCAGGACGGCGGCAAGCTGTCGATCACCACCACCGCCAACGCCGACACACCGCTGCGCGACGGCAAGCGCTGCATCCTCACGCTCGACGTGTGGGAGCACGCCTACTACATCGACTACCGCAATGCCCGTCCCGGGTTCATCAACGCGTTCCTCGATCACCTGGTGAACTGGGACTTCGCGAACGAGAACCTGGCCTAGCCAGCGGCCCGCGAACAGCCCCCGCCGTCGGGGGCCCGCGCGTCAGTCCTCGAAGACGATGGTCTCCTCGGCGAGCGCGAGCGCGCCGGGCCGATCGCCGAACCACAGCGACAACGGCACCAGCCGCAGCACCCGCACCAGCGGCACCGGCAGCGCCCACCCGAGCGCGACCTGCCCCAACCCGCGAGCACTGGGCGAGGCGCCGAGCGGGTTGGGCAGATCGAAGCCGAGGATCGCCTTGAGGTTGGCGAGCAGGCTCGGCGGGTCGGGCACCAGGGTGATCTCGCCTTCATCGGTGCGCAGCCCCGCAATCGCGCGCGCGCGCTGGATCGCCTCGCGCAGGCCACCGTAGTCGTCGACCAGGCCGAGCTCCATCGCGCGCACGCCCGACCACAGCCGCCCGCGCGCCACCGCGTCGACCTGCTCGGGGGTCATGCTGCGCGCACGTGCGACGCGGGCCGTGAACTCGCGATAGCCGTCCTCGATGCTGCGCTGCGCAGCCTCGCGTTCGTCCTCGCTGTACGGCTTCCACCACGAGCGCAGGCCAGCGTGGTCACCGAAGTCGAACTGATCGATGCCGATGCCGATCTTCTCGGCGAAGCCCGAGAGGTCGAACTTGGGATAGAAGATGCCGATGCTGCCCGTCACCGTGGTGGCATCGGCATAAATGTACTGGCCGCCGGTGGCGATATAGTAGCCGCCGCTGGCGCAGGCGTTGCCCATCGAGATCACGACCGGCTTGCGCTTGCGGGTGAGGTCGAGCTCGCGGGCGATGTCGTCGGCCGCGCGCACGGAGCCGCCGCCGCTGTCGATGCGAACCACCACCGCGCGCACGGAGTCGTCCTTTCGCAGACGCTCGACCTGCTTGGCCAGCGTCGTGCCGCCCGCGATGCGGCGGCCGAGCAGGGGCACCGTGAAGCTCTCGCCGTCGAGCAGGTCGCCCTCGATGGTGAGCACGGCGACCCGCGGCGGCGGCCCGAACATCGCTGCATGCTCCTTGCGACGATCGGGCGGCTCGATGCGAATGCGACGGCCCAGCAGACGCTCGAGCCGAGCGTCCAGCTCGTCGGGGAACGACAGCTCGTCGATGATGCCCTCGCGCAGGGCCGTCGGCGGATCGATGGGGGCGTCGTCGATCCACGCCTTGATGACGCGCGCATCCTGGCCACGATCCCTCGCCACCGTGCGCAGCACATGGTTCCACACGTCGCTGACGAGCTGCTGGCGCTGACGCGCGACCGGCTCGCTGGCAGCCGGGCGCTCCCAGCTCTCGGGCGTGCCCTTGTACTCGGCCACGCGCACGAACTCGGCCTGCACGCCGAGCTTGGCCAGCAGGTCGGCGTAGTGGAACGCCTGGATGCGCATGCCCAGCAGCTCGAGGCCGGCGTTGGGGTGCGCGACCACGTGGTCGGCACCGGCGGCGAGGAAGTAGCCACGCAGGCCACCGCCGTGCATGTAGACCACGACCTTGCCGCCGCGCTCGCGCACGCGCAGCAGCGCCTCGCGGATCTCCTCGAGCTGGGCCCATCCGAGGTGCATGCCGTCGGTGTGGACCAGCGCAACCCCGCGGCGGTCGGCGAGATCGTCGAGCTCGCCGATCAACCGCCACATGCCGCGGTCGCCGGCGTAGCGATCGAGCTCGAACTTGGTGACGACGCGGGGCCGCGCCCCGACGACGCTGCGGTAGCGCTCCTGCGAGGCCCGCAGGCGCAGCACGCCGCCGTCGGCCGCGAACGACGACGTGCCGCCGGCTGAGCTGGTCGCGCCGGCCATGAAGCCGAAGTGACCGAAGTCGATGCCGAAGCCGGCGTTGATGCGCACGGCGTCGCGGGGAGCGTCGCTCTGTTCGCCGTTGGAGCTCGCCGGCCAATACTGGAAGCGCTCGGCCTCGGCGAACAGCCGCACGCCGCGGAGGTTGAGCAGCACGCGCCCACGCGGATCGACGTAGTGGGTCCTCCAGCGCACGTCCCCCGGGACCCGCGGCGCATAGCGCAGGCCGACCGCGAGCTCGAGCGCGTTGGTGCCGAGCGGACGCAGCGCGAGCTCGGGGTCGAGCACGTACGACTGCGATACCGGTGGCTCGGGCCCGGTGCGCGGGATGTTGATGCTGCGCGCGACGAAGCCGAAGGCGAGGAATCGCGTCGGCCACCACGCCAGCGCCAGATCGACCGAGTTGGTCCCTGCGGCGTGGAAGTTCTGTGCCGACGCCAGCCGCGAGTACGAGATGCCGAGCGACAACCGTCGCAGCGCGCGCGGGGTGCTGGCGCGTCGAGACAGCCAGCGCTCGAGCGGGAACGCGGCCGCGAGTGTGATCTTGCTGTAGGGGTCGTCGGGGTTCTGCGGCTGCGCGACCCCGCTGTCGACCACGCCGGGCGTGAGCGGGTTGAGGTATTGGTAGGCGAGACCGATCGATGCGATCTGGAGCGGCAGCGGGAGGCCCAGCAACAGGCCCACGCCGTTGCCGCGGCGCAGCGCAGCGCCACGGGTCCACGAGAGATCGAGGACGCCGCCGAAACCGCGGAGGAAGCCGAGGTTGGCGGGGTTGGTGACGGTTGCGGCACCATCGGCCTCGCCCGCGACGGTCGTGTAGACGCGATCGGCGTCGCGCGCGATCGGTCGCGCCTCGCCCTCGTTGGGGCCCGCCGACGCATCACCGGGCAGCATGGCGATCGCTGCGGCGAGCGTCGCCGCCTGCGGAGCGAACGACGACCTCATCCCCGCACCCATACCACGGTCACTGCGTCACCGCCCTCGGCCGGCAGCCCAGGCCGATGGCGCGCGACGTGGGGCAACGACGGCAGGTGCTCGCGCACCGCCTTGCGCAGCGCGCCGGAGCCGTGGCCATGGCGCACGATCACGAGCTCGGTGTCGTCCTCGATCGCCCGTGCGAGCTGCGACTCGAGCAGTGCCAGGGCCTCGTCGGCCCGGACGCCGCGCAGGTCGACGACGTTGTCGACGCCCGGCTCGACCGCGCGGGCCTCGGCACCGAAGTAGCGCGCACCGTCGCTCTCGAGCGTGACCGCGGCCGGTCCCGTGCGGGTCGGGCCGGGCTTGGGTCGCCCACCGCTCGGCACCGTCAGCTCGTCACGCGCGACGGTGGTGCGACCGCTGCCGAGCTGCACGGTCACGCGATCGCCCTTGATCGCGACCACCTCGCCGTCGAGCCCGAGTCGCTCGACGCGGACGCGATCGCCGACCGCCGTGCTCACCACCTTCGGTGCCGACGGGCCGCTGGGCGCCGCGGGTCGCGAAGCGTCGAGACGCGACGCGGCGTCGCCGATCTGCCCGGCGACCCGCGCGATCGCGGCCTCGTCGGCGCCGCGACGCAGCGCCCGCCGGGCGTCGCGCAGCTCGGCCGAGAGCCCCCGCAGCTCGGCGGCCGCGGCCTGGTGGGCCTTGGCGAGCTTGGCCGAGGCGCGCTCGGACTCGTCGCGCTCGAGCGCCTCGAGCCGCAGCCGTGCGGCCGTCATCGCATCGCTCTCGCGGCGCAGCTCGAGGCTTCGGTCGCGCAGCTCCTCGCGCAGCTCGGCCAGCTCGACCAGCACCGCGTCGAGGTCGGCGCGGCCACCGTCGACGAGCGCGGCCGCGGCGTCGAGCACCGCGGTGGGCAAGCCCAGCCGGCGCGCCACCGCCAGCGCGCTCGAGTTGCCGGGGATGCCGAGATGGATGCGGAAGGTCGACGACAACGTCGCGAGCTCGAAGCCCACCGCCGCGTTGACGAAGCGCGCATCACCGTGGCTCAGCAGCTTGAGGCGCTCGTAGTGCGTGGTGACCACCGCGGTCGCACGGCGCTCGACGAGCTCGCGCACGATCGCCTCGGCCAACGCCGCGCCTTGATCCGGATCGGTGCCGACCGCGACCTCGTCGAGCAGCACCAGCGTACCTTCGCCATCGTCGCGCGCGCGCTCGCAGGCCCGGCGCACGTGGCCGATGTGGGCCGAGAACGTGCTCAGATCCCGGGCGATCGACTGGTCGTCGCCGACGTCGGTGACGATGCCGCGGAAGAGCGGCACGCGGGCGGGGCTGGCGGTCGGCAGCCGCACGCCCACCCGCGCCAGCAGCACGCACAACCCGATGGTCTTGAGCGCGACGGTCTTGCCGCCCGCGTTCGGGCCACTGATCACGAGCGCGGTGCCGTGGGCGACGCGGAGCAGGTTGGGCACGACCTCGCGCCCGCGCAGCAACATCAACGGATGTCGCGCGTCGGGCAGCTCGAGCACGGCGTCGGCGGCGGGCTCGAGCAGCACCGGCGTGATGCCGCCCAGCGCCCGCGACAGCGCGAGACGGGCCGCCATCGCGTCGACGCGCACCAGCGCCTCCACGCAGTCGCCGATGACGTCCGCGCTGCGCTGGACCTCGCGCGACAGCTCGGCCAGCACGCGCTGCTCCTCGCTGCGGACCGCGACCTGGGCGTGGCGCACGGCGTTGTTCTCGTCGACCAGCTCGTGGGGCTCGACGAAGAGCGTCTGCCCGCTCTGGCTGGCGTCGTGGATGATGCCACCGATGGTGCCCGGGCCACCGCTCGCCGAGAACGCGCTGGCCCGCACCGGCAGCACCACCCGGCCCTCGCGCTCGGTGACGTAGGCGTCGCCGAAGGCGTCGGCCAGCGCGGGGCGCCGCAGCAGCCGCTCGGCGGCGGTGCGCAGCGCAGCCTTGGCGCGGCGCACCTGCTCGCGCAGCCGGGCGAGGGTCTCGCTCGCGCCGTCGGCCAGCGCGGGCTCGCCGTCGACACCATCGGGCTCGATCGACCGCTGCAGACGTGCCGTCAGCGGACGCGGCGGCTGCAGCGAGCTCAGCGCGGCACGCAACGCCGGCAACGGCGGCTCGCGGTCCTTGCTGGGATCATGCTGCAGCGCGTCCGCCCACGCGACCGCTGCCACCAGTGCGTCGCCGACCGCCAGCAGCTCCGCAACGTCGAGCGGTAGTCCCCGCGCCGCGCGCTGCAGCACCGCGGCGATCGGCTCGACGCGCGCCATGAGGCTCGCGTGCGCGAGGTCGGGGTTGCGCTGCTGCAGCGACTCGAGCTCGTCGAGCTCGACCAGTCGTGACGCGCATGCCGCGAGATCGCCCTGCAGCGAGAACAACGACGACGCAGATTCGTCGCCGCCGGCCGCCTGTGTACGCTCCTGCTCGAGCCGAGCCCGCGCCGCCGGGCTACCGAGCGCCTGCGCCAGTGCCTGCTGCAGCGCCGGCCACTCGAGGTGGACGGCATCGGCCATCGCCAACACGTCGGACATGAGACCCGTACGCCCGCGACGACCGCCGCCCACGCGAGCCCCGAGAGGATAATGCACTAGCCCTCACATGAGTTCGGGACGTAAGATGCGGCTTTGCTGGGCTTGGCTGGCATCCGGCCGCCCGCACGAGGCACCCCTCCCCCTCCGCGCTCCCGCTCGACGACGCCGCTCCCACGGCGCACCGCCCTCGAAAGACCAAGCGCATGCACGCGTCTCGCCCTCGCCCGCTCGCCCGCCCTCGCCTCACCCCCCTGCTGTCGATCGGCGCGCTCGCGTTGGCGGCGGCGCCGGCGACCGCGCTCGCCAACGAGGCGGGCGGCGCCCACCACCACCCGCCGCCGACGTGGATGGTCGTGTTCTTCGTGGTGATGCTGCTGTCGATCGCGATCATCCCGCTGACCAAGCTCGAGCACTGGTGGCACAGCAACCTCAACAAGCTGCTGCTTGGCCTCGCGCTCTCGCTGTACCCGGTCGTGTGGCTCACGATGATCGAGCCGAACTTCGGCGAGCTCGGCCTCAAGCTCCACGAGTACGCCAGCTTCATCACGCTGCTGGGCGCGCTGTTCTACATCTCGGGCGGCATCTACCTGGCCGGCGACCTCAAGTGCACGCCGCAGTCGAACACCGCGTTCCTCGCGTTCGGCACCGTCATCGCTTCGCTCATCGGCACCACCGGCGCATCCATGCTGCTCATCCGCCCGGTGCTGCGGGCAAACCGCGAGCGCCGCTTCGTGGTGCACACGGTGGTCTTCTTCATCTTCCTGGTCTCGAACGTCGGCGGCTCGCTGCTGCCACTGGGCGACCCGCCGCTGTTCCTCGGCTACCTGCAAGGCGTGCCGTTCCTGTGGACCACGGGACTGTGGAAAGAGATGTCGGTCGTCGCCGGCATGCTGCTGGTGCTGTACTTCGTGGTCGATCGCCACTTCTACGGCCGTGAGAGCGCCGAGGCCCGTCGCTCCGACCTCGCCCACGCCACGCCGCTCAAGATCGAGGGTGCGATCAACGTCGTGTGGCTGCTCGGCATCGTGGCCTGCGCGGCCTTCATCCGCGACGAGCACGGCATCTTCGTGCGCGAGGCCGCGATGGTGGGCTGCATGCTGGGCTCCCGGTTCACCTCGCCGGCCGAGACCCGCGTGAAGAACTCGTTCTCGTGGTTCCCGATCCTCGAGGTCGCCGCGTTGTTCATCGGCATCTTCCTGACGATGATCCCGGCGCTGCTGATCCTGCAGTCGAGCGGCGATCAGCTCGGCGTCGACACGCCAGCGAAGTTCTTCTGGGCCTCGGGCGTGCTGTCGAGCTTCCTCGACAATGCCCCCACCTACCTGGTGTTCTTCGAGACCGCCGGCGGCATGACGGAGCGCGGGTTGCTGAGCGGCGCGCTGGTGCCCGGCACCAACGTCCCCGAGGTGATCCTCGTCGCCATCTCGTGCGGATCGGTCTTCATGGGCGCCAACTCGTACATCGGCAACGGGCCGAACTTCATGGTCAAGGCCATCGCCGAGGAGTCGAAGGTCGTGATGCCGAGCTTCTTCGGCTACATGAAGTGGAGCGTGGCGATCCTCATCCCGTCGTTCGTGCTGGTGACGCTGATCTTCTTCTAGCGGCACAATCGCGCCCACCGGGCCCGCCGGACTTGCTTCGGCACCCAAAGCGTGCGACGACCTGCCCCACGTGACTTTCGACGAGCTGGGGCTCGCAGCCCCGATCCTTCGCGCGGTCGACGAGGCCGGTTACCGCGAGCCAACGCCCATCCAACAGCAGGCGATCCGGCCCGTGCTCGAAGGCCGTGATCTGATCGGCTGCGCACAGACCGGCACCGGCAAGACCGCAGCCTTCGCGCTGCCCATGCTGCAGCGCGTCGATGCGCGCGCCGGCGATGATCCCAAGATCCGCGGCCTCGTGCTCACGCCAACGCGTGAGCTCGCCGCGCAGATCGGCGACAGCTTTGCGACCTACGGCAAGCACCTCGAGCTGTGGCACGCGGTGATCTTCGGTGGCGTCAACGACACCCCGCAGATCGCCGAGCTCGATCGCGGCGTCGACATCCTGGTGGCGACGCCAGGGCGCCTGCTCGACCTGCACGGCCGTGGTCGCGTGGACCTCCGCGGCGTGGAGGTGTTCGTGCTCGACGAGGCCGACCGCATGCTCGAGCAGGGCTTCCTCCCCGACGTCCGCCGCGTGATCGCGGCACTGCCGGCCAAGCGTCAGAACCTGCTGTTCTCGGCGACGATGCCCGACGAGATTCGCACGCTCGCCGACACCATGCTGCACGACCCGGTCACGGTCGCGGTCGCGCCGCCGTCTTCGGTGGCCGAGCGCGTCGAGCAGCAGATCTACTTCGTCGGCCGCGGCGACAAGCCCAGGCTGCTGGTCAGCCTCCTGCGGGGCGAGGGCGTGCGATCGACGCTGGTGTTCAGTCGGACCAAGCACGGCGCCAACCGCATCGCGCAGGCGCTCGAGAAGGCCGGCATCCGCTCGGCGGCCATCCATGGCAACAAGTCGCAGAACGCCCGCACCCGCGCGCTCGAAGGTTTTCGACGCGGCGATCTCGAGGTGCTGGTGGCGACCGACATCGCCGCGCGTGGACTCGACATCGACGGCGTCACGCACGTGATCAACTACGACCTGCCGAACGTGCCGGAGACCTACGTGCACCGCATCGGGCGCACCGCGCGGGCCGGCGCCTCGGGCATCGCGCTGTCGCTGTGCGACGACGAAGAGCGCGAGTTCTTGGTCGACATCGAGCGGCTCATGCAGCGCCACATCGACCGCGTCGAGCAGCACGCGTGGTCGGTCGCGCCGCCGCCCATGACCGACCTCGACCGTAGCCAGCGTCGCCCGGCCGCGTCCGCGCCGGCCCCCCGCCGGCGCGGTGGTGGTGGCGGTGGTGGTGGTGGTGGTGGACGTCGCGGCGGCGGTGGCCGTCGCGGCGGCGGCCCGCGCCGCGGCTAGCCGAGCGCGGTGCAGCGGCGCACGTGCACCGCTCAGCCCGGTAGCAACTGCTTGGCGATCTCCTCGAGCAGCTTGCGCCGCGCGCTGTCGCGGAAGAGCGCCGGATCGATGAGCCGGGTGCCTGCGCGTGCCGCATCGCGCTCCACCCCGCGCTTGCCGGACTTGTAGCCGATCGCGACCTTGCCGGGCTCGCCGCTGCCGGCCACGAAGATGTGCTCGAAGCGGCCGTCGTCGTCGGCGTCGTAGTAGGCCCACACCGCGCCGTTGGCGAAGCGAAGCGTCACCTCGGCATCGAACTTGCCGGCCTGGACCACCGCCAGCGGGCTCTGCTTGGCGCGCTTGCCCTTGAAGGTGTCGTCGTCGAGATCGATGAGCACCACCACGGCGTCGCGATCGAACACCGACAACACGCGGTTCCCGAAGCTGCCGATCGGCGAGACCCCGACCGCGGCGGTCGGCAGCGGCGGCGGGAACGAGCTGGCGTCGTCCGCAAGCGCCGCCCGCGGTGCGGTCGGGAAGCTGTTGGCGAGCATCGTCGCGAGCCGCTCGCCGCGCGCCTTGTCGTGGAGCAGCGCCGGGCGCAGCAGCAGGCGACCGAGGTGCTCGGTGGCGATCGCCAGCTTGCCGCCGGCGTCGATCGAGGCGGCACGCAGCGCGACGCCGCTGTCGATGGAGGCGCCCTCGAGCATGAGATCGTAGGCCCCGTCGTCGTTCGTGTCGTAGAAGACCCGGGTCGGCGACGACTGCACGACCATCACGTCGGCGTGGAGGCTACCCGCGCGGAGGGCACGCAGCACGGCCAAGTCGCCGCCGGGGCGCGGACCGCCCCGCGTGCGCGCCTTGCTCCGCGCGGCGATGGCGGCCAGCTTCGGGAGCACCTGTTGATCGACGTCGAACAGCACGCGCTTGTCGAGCCGCGTCTGCACGTCGAGGGTGTCGGGCACGCCGTCCTTCGAGCGGTCGTCGGTGCGTGCGGTGATGGCATGCACGCGATCGAGACCGGTGAGCTCGGACTGGCCGGTCGTCAGCGCGTCGACGAAGCGCTCGACCCCCGGACGCAGCGGCGCCTTCTCGAAGCGCTGCGCCAGATCCCGCAGCAGCACGCCGTCCAGCGCCGGCTCGCGGGTCGGCACCCCGCCGGCGAGGGTGTAGCCGCGGGTCTTGCCGCTCTCGCCGTCCTGCACCACGACGGTGTCGAAGGCCCCATCGTCGTTGGTGTCGAGGTACGCGAGGGTGTCGGCGACCGGCATCGCAAACGCCTGGGGCTTGCGGGGCAGTCGCGAGTTCCGCAGCATCGCCAGCTCGGCGTCGAACGCCCGCGAGCCCTGCACCTCGGCGGGGGTCGGCAGCGTCTTCACGCGACGGAAGCTGTTCTGATCGAGATCGCCGAAGGCGACCTGACAGGTGAGGTTCTCGCCGCAGGTGCCGGCGAAGGTCAGCGCGTCGACCTCACCGTCCTGATCGAAGTCGATGAGCTGCCCGAGCGTGCCCGCGCTGGTCCAGGGATCGGGCAGGAAGGTCTTGGCGGCCTCGGGGCGGTCCTTGGCGAAGTCGCGCAGCTCCTGGGCGTGGATGTGGAAGGCCAGCGAGCCCAGCGAGACGAACTGACTGAACGCGGTGCGGACGGCGACGTTGAGGCCGACCAACTCGCCGGTCGACTCGTCGACCAGCGGCCCGCCGCTGTCGCCGGGGAGGATCGAGCAGTCGGTCTGGATCTGTCGGCCCGCATCGGTGGCGGCCTTGCGGATGCCCTCCTCGATGCGTGTCTTCTCCTCGGCGGAGACGTCGCGCTGCATCTGCACGATCGCACTGACCTGATCGTCGAGCGTGCCGATGGCATTGATCGCGCAGCGCTTGATCGCCCAGCCGAGACCGACCCCAGCATTGCCGAGCGCGAACACGCGGGTGCCAGGGCGCGGATCGGTGGCGGCGATGCTCAGCGCCGGGAACTCGCGACCGTCGCCGCCGACCTTGAGCAGCGCCAGGTCACGCTTCTCGTCGATCGCCACCGCGACCGCGGTGAGCCGCTCGCCCGCCGTGATGCTGCCGTCGTCGTGGCGCAGCGGCAGTGTCACGCCCACACCGATTCCGAAGTCCTCGTTTCGCCCGGATGCGACCACGTGGTAGTTCGTCAGCAGATAGCCGCGCGGGTCGATGAACACGCCGGTACCCGCGCCCCACTCGGTGGTGATGAGCACGGTCGCGTCGAACGCGGCTGCCTGCAGCTGCTCGGGGGTGCGCGGCGTCGCCGTCGTGGCCGTGACCGGCTTGCTCGGTGCGGCCTTGGGCTCGGTCGGCGAGGTCGGGTTCGCGACCGCGCCGCGGTGGCAAGCGGACACGAGCGCGAGCGAGAGGATCGAGCGCAGGCGAGACGACGTCACGACCGCCAGAGCGTAGCAGCTCGAGCGCGGCCGGGGCCGTGGCTTCAGCCGTCCTTGCGGGCCAGCGCGGCGGCCTTCCAGAAGCCCTTCGCGACGTCCTTGTTGCGCGGCTTCTGCTTGCGGGCCTCGCCGTAGGCGTCCTTGGCCTCGCCGTAGCGACGCAGCGCCATCAACGACTCGGCCCGCAGCATCAGCGCCCGGAAGTCGCCGGGCGCGACGTTGAGCAGCTCGTCGGCGGTCGCGAGCACGGCCGCGTGATCCTTGTGGCGCTTGAGGATGCGCGCCTGCCCGAACAACGCGTCGGCCAGGCCCGTGCGAGCCTCGGGGTGCTCGGGCCACACCGCCACGAGATCGCGAAAGCCTTCGGCCGCCTCGGTCCACTGGCGACGCTCGAGACTCGCGATCGCGCCGGGGAGGATGTCGTCGGCGGCTTGCTGCCGCAGCTTGGCGATCGCAGCGTTGCCGGGCTCGGCGATGGCGAGGTTGGTGAGCGCAACCGCGAGGCTGCCCTCGGCCGGCTCGCGCCAGTGCTTGCCGACCACGGCCGCCTGGGCCAGGCCGAGCCAGTCTTCGTGGGGCGTCGGTGCCGGCGGCTCGATCGACGGCGTCGGCACCTTGGCCGCATCGTCGGGCCCGGGCGAGACCCGCGGGGGCGTGGCGTCCTCGCGCTCGGTGGGCTGCGGCCCGCGCCCGTGCTTCGTGTCGCCGCCGCTGGCGTCCTCGACCACGGGCGCCTCGCCCGGCTTGCGATCGTCGGGTGCATGCGTGCGCTCATCGAGCGTCGCGGGGTGTTCGTCCACCGCGGGCGACGGCTCGCCGCGGACACGGTCGAGCAACTCGGGTGCGACCGCGAGCAATGCAGCCGCGGCCACGAGCCCGCCCAACGCGACGAACAACAACGCCTTGCCTGCGGCGGCGGCAGCCGACGGGCGTCGGTGCGCCTCGGCGTCCTCGCGCCCCGACGGCGGCGCGGCCACGGGCGCGCGCGGGGGCGGAGCGATGACCGTGCGCTCGGGCTGCACGTACCCCGACGGCGGTGCGTCGATCGCTGCGATCGCAGCGCGGTGGAAGCTCGCCGATGCCGCCGGCGAGGGATCGTCGTTCATGCGCACGCCGTCGAGCGAGTCGCCTGCGGCCTGCAGGCCTAGCACGTTGGCGACTGCGCTCGCGCGGCCGTCGACCGCACGCGTGAGCTCGTACTCCAGCGCGCGCATCGACGGTGGACGCAGCGCGGAGGCCCGCGCGAGGCAACGGGCGATCACGTCGGCGAGCGGCTCCGGCAGCTCGGGCCGGTACGCGGTCGCCCGCACGGCCTCGCGGGCGCCCTTCTGCATCAGCACGTCGATCGCGTTGCGGCCCTCGAACGGCAGCCGCCCGGTGACCATCTCGAAGAGGATGCAGCCGACCGCGTAGACGTCGGACGCCACCGTCGCGTCGAGCCCAGCGCCCTGCTCCGGCGCCATGTAGTCGGGCGAGCCCATCACGAGGCCCGGCGAGGTGGTGGAGGCGTCGGCGTTGACGTGCTTGCAGATGCCGAAGTCGAGCACCTTCACGAAGTCGGGGTCCTTGCCGCGCGGCGTGAGGATGACGTTCTCCGACTTGAGATCGCGGTGGATGATGCCGACTTCGTGGGCAGCCGACAGCGCGCGGCAGATCTGTCGCGCGATGTGGACCGCGCGGCGGATCGCCAGCGGGCCCTGCTGGCGGATGGTCGCGCCGAGGTGCTGGCCCTCGAGCAGCTCCATCACCAGATAGACGTCGCCCGACTCGGTGGTGCCGATGTCGGTGACGTCGATGATGTTGGGGTGACCGGTCTGCGTGGCCGCGCGGGCCTCTCGCATGAAGCGCGTGATGATGTCGGCGTCACGCGTGTAGATCGAGTGCAGCACCTTGAGCGCGAAGGTCTTGCCCAGCGCCAGGTGGGTCACGCGGAACACCGCGCCCATGCCCCCGATGCCGATCAGCCCCTCGACCCGGTAGCGCTGCGCGACCACCTGCCCGACCCAGCTCTGGGCCGACTCGCGCAGCGACTTGGCGTTGGGCACCTGGGCCGGCCGGGCGCCGGGGGCATCGAGCTCGACGATGTCGGACTCGCCGAGGGTGATGGTCGAGTTCGCGGTGCGGGTCGCCGGCGGTCCGCCCTCGAGCGCGATGACGTCGCTGATGCTGATGGCCTCGCTGTCGCTGGCGCGGGCCCGCAGGTCCTTGAAGTCCTGCTGCGCCAGCTGGGCGTAGTCACGCCCCTCGACCTTGTACTCGCGCGCGAAGATCTCGCGCATGAACTCGGAGATGCGATCGGCGTCGCACGAGGGGAAGTCGCGCGCGAGGATCTCCGACAACGCGACGCGGAACTCGCCCGCGGTCTGATAGCGCTCGGCCGGGTCGGCGGCGAGTGCCTGCAGCAGCACGTCGTCGAGTCCGACCGGGATGCCGGGCACCAGCTCCGAGGGCGCGCGCACGCTGGGGTTGCGCACGGCGGCCAGCGCCTCTTGGTGGGTGCGGTTGTTCGAGGGGAACAGCTGCCGCCCCGTCAGCAGCTCCCACAGCACGATGCCGCAGGCGTAGATGTCCGTGCGACGATCGGCCGGCAGGCCCTTGGCCTGCTCGGGCGAGAGGTAGCTGTAGCGCCCGAACACCACGCCGGGGCTGGTCATCTCGCGCTTGATGGCGCTCTTGGCCAGGCCGAAGTCGGTCAGCTTCACCTCGCCGCGGTAGCCCATCAGGAGGTTGGGCGGCGAGATGTCGCGATGCACGAGGTCGAGCCCCATCGCGTCGTGCACGTAGCTCAGCCCGCGCAACACCTCGCGCACGACGTGCATCGCGACGTCGACGGGGATGCGACGGTGGAGCTGGGCGCAGCGGTTCCACACCGCGCGCAGGTCCTTGCCCTCGACCAGCTCCATCGCGAGGTAGTACTCGTCGTTGACGCGGCCGGCGTCGAACACCTGCACCAAGTTGGCGTGGTTGAGCCGCACCACCACCTTGGCCTCGTCGAGGAAGCGGCGGTGCACGCCAGCGTCGTCGAGGTTGTGCAGCACCTTCTTGACGACGCACGGCTTCTCGAAGCCACGCTCACCGGCGGCGGCGAGGAACAGCTCGCCCATGCCGCCGCGCGCCATCTGCCGCACGAGCACGTACTTGCCGAAGAGCTGGGGGAAGCCGTCGGCCGACGAGCCCGACCCCGCCCGCGACTGGCTCGGGACACTCACGACTGGGGGACTATAGCAACTAAGTCAGGCGGGAAGCTCGATGTCGACGCGCAGGGGCTCGGGTTGCCCGGGCGCCATGGCGGCCGGACGCGGCGACGGCACGCCGCGCGCCGCCGGGTCCGGGTCGTCGTGGTGCGTGGCATCGACGTGCAGCGGATGGGTCACCGAGGGCGATCCCGAACGTCGAACGCGCAGGACGTAGTCGCCGGGCATGGCCTGCTCGACCCGCACCCGCCCCTGCGCATCGGTCACGGCGCCGCGGAACGGGCCTCCGTCCACGCGCACGCCCGGCGCGGGCACGCCCGCGAGCAGCACGCGAACCTCCACGTCGGGGCCCGCCGCCGGCGTCTGGCCCACCAGCTCGACGTCGTCGCCCGGTCGCACGGCACTCGCGGTCGCGATCTCGACCCCGTCCTGCAGCACCCGCAGGTCGTAGGGCCCCGCACCGAGCGACTCGAACGCGAAGCTGTCGCCCTGCACGTCCGCCTCGTGCTGCTCGAGCACGACGCCATCCTCACCCGCTCCCGTCGGCCGAGCGATCACGTGGGCACGCGGGTAGGTGTGCCCGTCGGCGCCGATCAAGCGGCCACTCAAGGTGTCGGCCGGGGCTCCCAGCCGCAGCGCGGGGGCCTCGCGATCGAGGCCGGGCGTCAGCTCGAGCTCGAGCTGGGCCGGCGCGAAGCCCTCGGCGCTGGCGGCCACCCACAGATGGTCGTGCAACGGCAACACACTGTCGTCGCAGCCGCCACTCACCTCGGTGCAGGGATCGCACGGCGCCCGCTCGACCAGCGCGATCGACCACTGACCGTCGGCATCGGTGGTGGTCGAGCGCGAGACCGTCGGCATCATGCCCTCGGGGTCGGCGTCGTCGCCGGGCCGCAGCGACACCCGGGCCCCCGCGATCGGTGCACCGCCGCGATCGACGACCTCGCCGTGCAGCCGCGCCAAGCCGACCGCCTGCAGCACCGTGGGCTCGCCGATGCGCAGCACCCACGGCTGCGCCGGCCGCAGCGCGGGATGGTGGAGCTCGGCACAGATCACACCGAAGCAGCCCGGCGCGGCGAAGCGCCCCTCGTCGTCGAGCGCCACGCTCGAGCGCGGGATCGCGACGACCTCGTCCTCGACCAGGCACCGCAGCGAGATGCGGCCGTCGTCGACCGGCTCGCCGAACTCGTCGACGACCTGCCCGAGTACGCGCCGGCTCGCGGAGTCATTGCTGCGCGCGCCGACGCCGGTGCGACCGTCGACCGGCTCGCCCTCGCTGTCACCGACAGCGAGCGCCTCGTCGATCGCGGCGCGTCGCGAACGCTCGGCACGGGCGCGCAGCCACGACCACGCCAGCGCGGCCACGACCACGACCACCGCCGCCGCCGCGACCGCGCGCCACCTCAACTGCCGTCGCCCCCGCGCATGATCGCATCGGCGCGCTCACGGGCATCGGCGAGCACGGCGTCGACCATCGCGTCGACCTCCGCCGCCACCCGCGACAACCCGGCCGCGTCGGCGGTCGCGGGCCCGCGTCCGAGCGCGTAGACCTTGGCCTTGGGCTCGGTGCCGCTGGGTCGCACCACCAGGCGACAGGCCAGCGCACCGCGGCTCTGCAGCTCGAACACGAGCACGTTGCCGGGGAGGTCGCGCACGCGACTGCCGGTCGCGCGGGGGCGGCTGCGATCCTCGACGCCGATCACGTCGAGCCCCCCGATGCTCCGCGGCGGCTCGTCACGCCAGCGCTGCATGAGCCCGGAAATCGCCTCGCGCCCGCGCGCGCCGTAGGCGTAGAGGTTCGCGGTGCGCTCGCGGTGATAGCCGTGCTGCATGAAAATGGCGTCGAGCTGGCCGTGCAGCGTGCGCCCCTGCTGCTTCGCCCACGCCGCGCACTCCGCCAGCAACAACGCTGCGACGGCACCGTCCTTGTCGTGGACGTCGTTGCCGCGCATGTAGCCGTGGGACTCCTCGCACGCGAACACCAGCGGCCGGCTGGGGAACTCGTCGAGCATGCCGGCGTGGTGCTTGAAGCCGACCAGCAAGTCGTCGACCACGTCGACGCCGGCGGCCTTCGCCATCGTCGCGATGATCGGCGAGGTCACCAGCGTGCACAGCACCCAGCCGTCGGCCGGCAGGCTCGCGTGGCGCAGCACGTGATCGAGCATGAGCGCGCCCAGGCGGTTGCCGTCGATGAACTCGAAGTCGCCGCTCGAGTTGCGCGCCGCGGCGCCGAGGCGATCGGCATCGGGGTCGGTCGCGAGCGCCAGATCGGCGCCGTCGCGCTGCGCCTGGGCGATCACCAGCGCCAGCGCGTCGGGGACCTCGGGGTTGGCGCTCGCGACGGTGCCGAACGCTCCGCCGTCGGGCAGCTGCGCGGGCACCACCGCGACCGCCACACCGGCGCGTCGCAGCAGCGGCAGCACGGCGGTGTGGCCGACCCCGTGCAGCGGTGTGAAGGCGATCGACACCGCCGCGGCCGCGGCGGCCTCGCGCCAGACGCCCTGCGACCACACCGAGTCGTGGTAGGGCCCGTCGAAGGCTGCGATGCCGTCGCCGACGGCGATCTGCACCCGCGACGCGTCGTCGGGGCCCGAGGGCTGCAACGGTCGGGCCATGGCCGCGGTGATGGCGGTCATGAGCGCGCGATCGCGGGCGCCCAACACCTGTGCGCCGTCGCTTCCATAGATCTTGATGCCGTTGTCGCCCGGCGGGTTGTGACTGGCCGAGATCACCACCCCCGCGCCGCACTCCCGCGCGCGCACCCAGTACGAGAGCTGCGGCGTCGGTCGGGCTTCGTCGAGCAGGATCACCTCGAGGCCGCACGCCGCGAGCTGCTGCGCGGCCGCGTGGGCGAACGTGCGGCTGTGGGTCCGCGTGTCGTAGGCGATCACGACGCGACGGGGCGCGGCCTCTTGGGCGACGAGATCGGCGACGCCCTGCGCGGTCTCGCGGATCACGGTCTCGTTCATCCGGTTGGGGCCAGGCCCGACCTCACCGCGACGGCCGCCGGTGCCGATCGGCAGCGGCCCCGCGAACGCGTCCTCGAGATCGGCCAGTGCGGCCGCGTCCCCGGAGCCGGCGGCGGCGAGGCGTGCACGGAGGATCGCACGGTCGTCGGCGTGCCGCGGATCCTCGAACCACGCGCGCAGGCGTCCCAACCACCCCGCGCCGGCGTCGCCGTCGGCGGTACCACGTGCGGCCAGGCTGGCCGGGACCACGAGGGTCGCGTCGTCGGGCTCGATGGCCGGATGCACTCCGGGAGGTCGCTGCGTCATCGTGGGCCGCATCTTAGCGGCGCGCCCACGCCTTGGGGGAGACCCATCGCAACGCGACGTGGGCGCGCAGAGCACCGGCGCGCTGCACGTGGTGCAACCGCGACCACGCGCCGGTGGTGCCCTCGCCGACATCGCGACCACGCGCACGGGTGAAATCCGTCGGGGTACTCGTGCGTTCGCAGCCGAGCCGGCGGACGCGCGCCCCGGCCAACCCACTCGAGTCACCCCAACGCGGACCCCCACGTCGAGCCCATCACGACGTGGCCAACGCGACGAACCACCCCCGCGCGTTGCACCGAAGACCACGTCGACGAGGGGACCGAATCACAGAGCCACACGCGTCGTTCTGTGGAACAATGAGGGAAGCTCGCTGTCCCTCGTCGTCATCTCGACCGCCCCCCGAGTGACGGCCCCCATCCGGGGAGCGAAGGAGCCATCATGCGTCAACCACTGTATCTCCGTCTGCGACCGTTCCTTCGCCGAGAGCTGCGCGCCAAGCTGGTCTCCGCGGTGGTCACGATCCTCGTGTTGTCCGGGCTGGCGTGGCTGGGCATATCGGCACTGACCGGTATCGACAGCCGCGAGGCCCACATGCTGCGGGTCTCGCTCGGCATCGAGTCCGCGTCTGCGGTCTGCGGTGCGCCGGGCGGTCCGGCCTGCGCCTACGAGGATCGCGAGCAGGCGCGGGTCGACGCCAAGTTCGAGCACGAGCGACGTCTGCGACTGGCCGTGCTCGAGGAGCTCTCGCGCCGGATCGCCAGCGCCAACGCGCGGCTCGACGAGGCCGCCGAGCTGGCCAACGGCGCCAAGCTCAGCCCGCGCACGGGCGCGCTACAGGGCGACACCGTCGCGCTGCGGCGGGCGCTCTCGATGGCGGCGGTGGATCTGCGGCCGGCCACGGTGACCTCGGTCGAGGGGCGACGCGAGCGACTGTTGTGGGCGCTCGACGTGGAGATGCCCGAGCTCCCGGGTGACTGCCGCGCGATCGATTTCGACGGCGTGGGTTGGGTCGGCGGCTGTGATCTCACCCGCGACGGCATGCCCCAGCCGCGCAGCGATCAGCGGCGCCTGCTGCTCGAGCAGATCGCCATCGAGCGCGCCACGCTGACCGATGTCGCCCGCCGCGTCGACGCGCTGACCCAGCGCGACGGCGGCGAGCAGGGCGGAGGCACCGGCGGCCGCGTCGAGTTGATCGCCGAGCTGCTGCCCCAGCGCACCACGCCGACCGACTACGCCGAGCGCATGGCGGTCGCGACCTGGCTGGCGATCGGTGGCGTCGAGGACGAGTGGGGCGACGAGGGCACCAGCAGCCTCACCGGTCTGGCCCGTCGTTCCGGCGTGGGTGAGGTCGGCGACGGCGTCGCGACCATGGCCCGCAACCACGTCGACGAGCTCGCCCGCGCGGTGCAGGACTCGGGCGCTGCGGTGTGGTACGGCGGCTGGCTGCTGCAGGGCAGCGAGTCCATGGCCCTCACGAAGCCGTCGATCCGCTACCGCGCGCCGGTCAGCGACGACACCCGCGTGCGACTGTTCGGCAGCGTCCTCATGATGCTCGGCACGCTGTTGCTGGTGGTGGTCGGGCCGACCGTCACCGCGACCACGACCGCCCGTGAGCGCGAAGCCGGCACGCTGCCGGTGCTGCGCATGACCGGGCTCTCGGCCGGTGACCTCGCGATGGCGATGACCATCGGGCCCAACGTCTACGCGCTGGTGGCGGGCCTCGGCCTGGTCACCGTCGCGGGCGGCATGTTGGCGTCGACGATCGGCCTGTTCGCAACCTTGTCGTTGATGGGCTGCGTGCTCGGCTTCGCCGCGGTCACCTACCTGACGGCGATCGGCCTCGGCGACGCGCTCGGCCAGCGGGTCAACGCGCTGGTGGTCGGCGGCCTGCTCGGCTTCGCCGTGCTGGTGCCGGGGCTCATCGGCACCACCATGCTGGTCGGCGACATGGCGGCGACCGGCCTGCTGCTCGGGCCCCTGCCCGCCGCACTCGCCAGCACCGTGGCGCACTCGGGCCTGCCGTACGGGGGCATGCTCCGCCACCCCGGCGAGCTCGTGATGCCGATGATGGGCTACGCCTTCGTGACCCAGTTCATGCTGGGCGTGATGTGCCTGACCTCGTGGCGACGCCGCGTCGAGCAGCCATGGGCGCCGCTGTTCCGCCCCATCGAGGGCGCGGCGCTCGGGCTCGCCAGCGTCGGCTGCAGCGCGCTGACGCTGCTCGACCTCAGCGAGCAGATCCACGTGCAGACCTACGACCAGGTCAACCTCGTCACCTTCGTGGCGACCGGCTTCCTCATGCCGGTGCTGGGATGGCTGCTGGTGTCGAGCCTCGTGCGGCCGGCCCGTGCCGCGGCGGTCGCCAGCTACCAGGAGGTGCGGCGCGCGTTCGGCCGCTTCCAGCTGGCGGTGGTGCTCACCGCGGCGGCGCTGGCCTCGGCGTACGCCCTCGTGCTCGATCGCTCGGGCCTCGGCAACGAGAAGTCCGAGATCATGTGGGCCACCATCGCGCAGGGCCTGCTGGTGGCCGAGACCGCGGTCGCGACCCTGTTGCTGGCCTCGCGCAAGCGCGACGGACGACATCGCGTGCTCATCGTCGGTGCGGTCGTGGTGATGCTGCAGCTGGCGTTCACCGGTGCGGTCTACAACCTCGAGGTCGAGTTCGTGGCGATGACCCAGTCGTCGGCGCACCCTCTGCTGGTCGGTATGGACGCCTCGGCCTACTGGATCGCATTCATGGTGGTGCTGTGGGCCGCTGGCCTCGGCCTGGTGATCGCCGCACTGCTGCGCGAGCGTGATCGCACCGAGGGGGTCGACGCCTCGAGTGCCGACGCCGAACCGGGCGAGGGCGAGGGCGAAGGCGAAGAGCCGGAGCGCTGGCTGCACTGAGCCCTGGGCCCCAAGGCGAGGTTCGGTGCCCCCGAACGCCCGCCAGGGCCGCACCCCGTGCGCCCCCCGACCGGATGAGGGGGGCCCAGCCGCGACGGACCCGACTGCGCACCGCGATCCCCCGTGATCGCCGTTCGCAGCCGGGTCCGCGGCGTTCGTGCTGGTTCCCACGTCCGCGTGTGCGCAAAGCCGACGGCACCGGTCGGCAAACCGGCGACCCGCGTTGTCCAAGGCCCGGTCGCTCGGCATGATGCGGCGACGGGGGTGCTTGGCCTATGCGCAACTTGATGATCTCGACCATCGTCGCGGGCTCGCTCGCGGGCTGCGGCAGCGACCGCGACGAGGGCAACCAGTCGGGCAGCGGCGTGACGCTGACCACGGCGACCACAATCACGAGCGCGGGCTCCGACAGCACCGGCGACGCGACCGACACCAACGACACGCTCGGCAAGCTCGACGTCGCCGGCCCCGGCGGCTCGGACAGCAGCGGCGGCGGTGCCTGTCAGTCGATCGACATGATGTCGTCGATCGGCCTGCAGCCGGCCGACATCATCATCGTGGTCGACAACTCCGGCAGCATGGACTTCGAGGCGCAGGCCGTGCAGGCCAACATGAACGCGTTCTCATCGCAGATCTTCCTGGCGAACATCGACGCGCACGTGGTGCTCATCTCGCAGATCGATGGCGACACCGGCGTCTGCGTCGACCCACCGCTGGGCTCCGGCATGTGCCCGACCGACGACAACAACCCGCCCGGGCTGACCCACATCGTCGACGGGGTCGACAGCAACAACGCGCTGCAGAAGCTCATCGAGCACCACGCCGAGTGGGCGCCGGCCATGCGCGCGACCGCCAGCAAGCACGTCATCGTCGTCACCGACGACAACTCGGACCTGTCGGCGAACGACTTCCAGACCATGTGGGCCGCGCTCGACCCGACCTATGTGCCGTACAAGTTGCACGCGATCGCGGCCCCCGAGGGGCCGGTCGCGGGCTGCCTCAACTCGACCAGCTGCTGCATCACCTCGGCGGCCGCGGGCGCGGTGTACATGCAGCTGACCATGGCGACCGGCGGCATCTTCGGTAACCTGTGCGACCAGGAGTTCCAGCCGATCTTCGATGCCGTCGCCGCGCAGGTGATCGAGGGCTCCACGCTGGCGTGCGAGTTCACGATCCCGCCGCCGCCCGAGGGCGAGACGTTCGATCCCATGGAGGTGAACGTCGAGTTCTTCGACGGCGTCGGCACGCTCGACATCGGCTACGTCGAGGGCCCCGCGGACTGCGGTGGCGTGACCGATGGCTGGTACTACGACGACCCCGCGGACCCCACGACGATCCTGCTGTGCCCGCAGACCTGCGACACGATCCAGGGTTTCCAAGGGGCCCAGGTCTCGATCCAGTTCGGCTGCGCGACCGTGCCCGCGGGTTGATCCGCGGTCCACGTATCTTCGTGCTGGGACTCACGTCCCGCTGGAACCGACGCGACACACCGACCCGCTCGGGGTGCGGCGGATCGACCGAGGCTTGCAAGCCTGCCGTTCCGCCGCATTGCCCCGTGGCGTAGAGTGGGCCCAAGCCCACCTGGCTCCAACCACCTCCGCGCCCGCCCGCTCCCCCCGCGCGCGCTCGATCGAGGATCCCATGCGTCCGTCGCCCCTGCTGTTCGCCCTCGGCCTCTTGCTCCCCACCGTCGCCACCGCCACGCCGGTGCCCGCCGACGACGCGCGCGTCGAGCCGCAGCCCGCCACGGCGCCGGTGCGCCGAGCGATCGCCACCGCGCCGCGCCCGAGCGAGCAGCCGTCGATCGTCGACGATGCGCGACCGCAGCGGCTCGGCTCGAAGATCCTCTACGTCAACTTCGACGGTGGCGAGCTGAACGCGTGCGGCAACAATGATCCGCAGCAGAACTGCACGACCATCTTTCCCGGCACGGTGGAGCCGTACTCCGGCGACGTGGCCAACCGCGCGGCGATCATCCAAGTGGTGCGCAAGCGGGTCGCGGACTTCGGCATCACGGTGACCGACCAGCGGCCGGGCGCAGGCGACTACGACATGGAGATGGTCGGCAACTGGGCCGGTAGCAACCCCGACTTCGCCGGCATCGCCCCTGCTGGCGACTGCTGGGACAACTATGGCGGCGAGGTCTCGTTCACGCTCGAGGCCAGCACCTCCGCGGACGGCGTCGCCGAGATCATGCTGCAGGAGCTCGCGCACACCTGGGGCCTCGACCACGTCGACGAGAAGCAGGACCTGCTCTACCCGACCACCGAGGGCAGCAACAAGACCTTCCGCGAGGAGTGCTATCAGATCGTCAGCAACACCGATCTGAACCCCACGCAGGGCTTCTGCAGCCACCATCAACAGGCCTGCGGCGACAACAGCCACCAGAGCAGCCACGCCGAGCTGCTGCTCATCTTCGGGCCCAGCGTGCCGGACACCGCGGCACCGGCGGTCGCGATCCTGGCGCCCGCCGACGGCGCGACCATCGAGGGCAGCAAGTTCGATCTGGAGGTCGGCCTGCAGGACGATCAGACCCCGGCGGTGATCAAGGCCACCATCACGATCGACGGTCCGAACCTCGCCGAGCCGCTCGAGAACGACGGGGCGTTCGCGAGCCCGATCGAGCTGAAGTTCCCCATCACCGGGCTGCCCGACGGCGACTACACCGTGCGCGTCGACGTCGAGGACGAGTCGGCCAACCCCGCCAGCGACGAGATCGCGATCACCATCGTCGGCTCGGACGCGATGGTCCCGGGCGACACCACGGGCGGCACCGCCGGGGCCGACACCGGCGGCGCCGACGGAACCACCGGTGCCACCGCGGACGCCACGGGTGCGGGCGACGACGGCGAGTCCGGTGGCAGCGACAGCGGCGTGCCCGCGTCCGGTGACGACGCCGGCGGCTGTGCGTGCCGCAGCGCCCACGGCACCGCGGCGCCACAGCCGTGGTGGCTCGCCCTGCTGCTCGCGGGTCCCCGCCGTCGACGCGTGCGCGCGTAGGCGATTCCAACCCGCGGACGCCCACGGCCACCTGCGCGCCTGCTAAGGTGCCAGGGCGCATGTGGTCGTTCTGCACGCTGGCGTGGCTCGCCCTCGAGGCCTCGACCCCACCCCTGCCCGCCGCGCCGATCTCGGCGGATGACGTACCGCGGGCGGCCGGGCAGCAGGAGATCCTCTACGTCAACTTCGACGGCGCGGTGCTGCTCGGCGGCTGCGGCAACGAGGCCCACTACAACTGCAGCACGCTCGCGAGCATCTTCGACGGCTACGTCGGGCCGTTCTCGGGCAACGACACCCAGCGGATCTCGATCCTCCAGGCGACCCGCAAGGCGGTCGCCGACTTCGGCATCCGCGTCGTGGTGGATCGCCCGCCCGACGACACGCCCTACACGATGGTGCTCTACGGCGATCTCGGGCCGCAGGACTTCGCCGGCATCGCGCCGTACATCGACTGCGAGGACGTGCACCGCAACGACACCAGCTTCACGGCCGCGTTCGACACCTCGAACACCGGCTCGACGGTGATCCTGCAGGAGGCCGCCCACACCTGGGGGCTCGAGCACGTCGATGCCGAGTTCGACGTGATGAACCCGTTCAAGAGCGGCGGGCTGCACCAGAGCTTCACCGACGTCTGCGAGCGCATCGTCGCCAACACCGACCTGCAGCCCACCGCTGGCTCGTGCAACCAAGTCCACACGCGCTTCTGCGATGCGGGCTTCCAGAACAGCTGGCAGGAGCTGCGGTGGCTGTTCGGCCCGCCGATCCCCGACACCACCGCGCCCGAGCTCGAGATCGTCTCGCCGCTGCCGGGCGAGGTCTTCGTGCTACCGACGACGATCCCGTTGCTCGGCGAGATCACCGACGATCTCGATCCGCAGTTCTACCACATCGAGATCCCCGCAGCCGGCTACGAGGGCGACAACATCGAGCTCGATCTGCTGCTCGAGAACCCGCCGCCGGGCAAGTACGACCTCGAGGTCGTCATCACCGACGAGGCCGGCAACGCCGGCAGCCAGCGGGTGAAGTTCGAGATCCTGCCCGAGGGCAGCGAGCTGCCCGAGGGTGACGACGCGGTGTTGCAGGACGATCCGACGCAGGGCTGCAGCGTCGCGACGACGCACCCGCGCGGCCCCGCTGCCGCGATGCTGCTGTGCCTCGCGGCGCTGCGGCGACGTGCACGGCGGCGGACCGCGGGTCCACGATCGACGCCGTGACCGGCACCGCGCTCGCCCTCGTGCTCGCGGGCGAGCTGCCCGCGGGGCCTCGACACCGCCTCGATGTGCCGCTGCCCGAGCCACCGGCGGCCGCATTCGGCCCCGATGGCATCGCCGGCGACGCGACGTTCCGCGAGGCCCGCGTGCTCGGCACGCCGACGGTGTTGTTCGTGAACTTCGACGGCGTGCACCTGCGCAGCTGCAACCCCAGCGACGCGCGGCACGACTGCCACTGGTACAACAACGACCCGATCCCCGCGTTCTCGGGCTCGCTGCAGACCCGCGTCGCGATCCTGCAGGCGATGCGGGCCCACGCCGCGCCGTTCGGCGTGCGCGTGACCGGCACGCGGCCCTCGTTCGGCAACTACACGATGGTGGTGTACGGCGGCACCGAGGCCGAGTTCGGCGCGCTGGGCAGCGCGCCATCGGGCGACTGCGGCGACGCCAACCCCAACGAGATCGCCTTCGCGCACCTCGACGGTGAGCTGGTCGACTGGGTCGTGGCTGGCGCGACCACGTCGCTGCACGAGGCCGCCCACACCTGGGGCCTCGATCACGTCGATCTCGCGAGCGAGATCATGTACCCCGAGGGTGACGACAGCGAGACGTGGTTCGACGATGCGTGCCACGGCGTCGTGCAGGACACCGACCTCACGCCTGGCCCGGCCGCATGCCCCGCGCTCGCGCTCGAGCTGTGCGACGACGCGGGCCGACAGAACTCGGTGGCAACGCTCCACCAGCTGTTCGGGCCGGCGTTCGTCGACGACCTCGCGCCGCGGCTCTCGCTGCTCTCGCCCGAGGACGGCACGTACCTGCAGGCGCCGGCGTCGTTCGAGGTGCGCCTCGCGATCGACGACGCGCAGGATCCCCAGGAGTACGCGATGTGGACGTGGCTCGATGGCGAGCCCCGGCCCGCGCAGCCCACCCGCGTGCTCGCGCCCGGGTTCCGCGTCGAGGCGCTGCCGCCGGGTTCGTGGCGCTTGCACGTCGTGGTCGCCGACGAGGCCGGCAACGAGGCCGCGCTGGCGTTCGAGGTCGAGGTCGGCGTCGATCCACCACCGGCCCCCGACGACGGCGATCGCGGCTGTCGCGTCGGCAGCGGCACGCGCGACGGCTGGGCAATCGTTCCCTTGCTGCTGGCCGCGTGGCGCCGGAGGCGGTAGACCTCGGGCACCCGCAATGCTCCGCCGACTCGAACGCGCACTGCGCCCCCTGCCGCATCTGTCGTTGCTCACGGTGCTCGCCACCGGTTGCCCCGCCCAGGTCGACCCCACCGCGACCGCGCCCAAGCCCAAGGCCAACGTCATCGACGAGAACGACCCCCGGGTCGTGCGGGACGGTGAGGACCTCTATCCAGTCGAGGCGGTACAGCGCGCGCAGGAGCGCGAGCGGCCCAGCATCACCGATCAGGTCGCGGTCGGCACCAGTCCCGGCACCGGCCGCCCCGACGAGAGCAACGGCGTGTGCCGGCTCTACGCGCCGGAGCTGGCGGACCCGCAGTGCTGCGCGGCCGAGATCGGCTTCGACGCCGACATCGCACAGCGCGCGTGCGGGCTCGAGCTCTACCTCGGCGAGTCCCACGTCAACAGCTGCGGCTATTACTTCCACCGCACCGGCGCGCAGCCGCTGTGGTTCCGCGGCTCGTTCGTGAACGGTGCGTCGCCGACCGAGGCCGCGCAGAGCCACGACACGCGACTCAAGCGGATCACCAAGAACCCCGCGTTCGCATCGGAGCCGGTGCCGGGGGTCGAGGGCGCGCTGTGGAGCACGCACCAAGGCATCCGCTGGGCGTTCCTGCCCGGCTGGGACCGCGTGCGCCTGGTGTCGTGGTCGCAGGACGCGTGCAGCGACGCCGCCGTGGTCGAGGTGCTGAAGCAGCTGCTGGTGGCCAAGCAGCCGCCCGCCGGCGCGCCACGGCTGGGGCTGGTGCCCAAGGCCCGCAGCTAGCGGCGACTCACTCGGCGCCGCAGCTCCACTTGCCGATGCCCGACCACTTGCCCGACGGCGCCGTGAACAGCTGGTCGCCAGCGCTGCCGTCCTGCGACTGACGGCGCAGCCACAGCTCGAGCTTCTTGTCGCCGTCGAGGTCGAGCCAGCCGCGCGCCTCGAACACGTCGGGCTTGTTCTTCACCTTGAAGACCAGCGACATCTTGCCGAAGTCGCCGCCGGCGGCCACGAACACGCCGCTCCAGCGATAGTTCTCGTCGCTCGACGGGTCGGCGATCCAGGCCGCCACCAGCTTGTCGAGCTTGCCGTCGCCATCGACGTCGACCTCGGCGACCTGGTTGACCATGAAGTCACCCTCGCCGCCCTCGGCCTTGATCGCCGCGGTCAGCTTCGACTTGTCGTCGTCGCCGAGCATCAGCTTGGGGCCACGGGTGGTGTCGTCGCCCGAGCGCCCGACGATCTTCAGCGCCGACTGTGGCCAGGTCGCGTGGGTGAAGTCGGCGCCCTCGGTGATGCCTTCGACCGCAATCGCGACCTTCTTGCCGCTGCCGCCCATGCAGGACGGCTCGACGCGATCGCCGGTCTTCTTGTTGAACGAAGCGAACTTGGATCCGAGCCGCACATCGGTGCCGGCCGGGACCATCGCGAGGCACGCGTCGCCACCCTCGAGTTTCTTCTTGTCCTTGTCGAAGCACCCCAGCGGCACCAACGCACCTTCGATCACGAAGAACGCGGCGCTGGTCTCGGGCGGCACCGGGCCCGGCACCGCGGCGTCGCCCTCGTTGACCGCGAGCGTCGGCTCGCCCTTGTCGTCGCCCTTGGCGTCGCCCTTCGCATCGCCCTTGGCGTCACCCTTGGCGTCCTTGCCGTCGGCGCCCTTGGCATCCTTGGCGTCCTTCGCGTCGCCCTTGTCGCCGCCGCAGGCGGACAGGGTCAGCGAGAGCAAGGTGGCGACGAGCGTGACGGACGGGGTCGATCGCATGCGGGTGCTTTAGCACGAACGCCCGGCGGCTGTGAACGTGCTTCGCGGCGCGGGCCGGCGTCAGTAGTCGTTGCGCGGCCGCGAGGGCAGCGACTCGCCGTGGGCGAGCTGGTGCACGAGCTGCGAGCGGGCCGGCGACGGCGGACGTCGCAGGTGCGCGACCATGTCGCCGAGCCCGTCCAGGGTCAACGGGAACATCGCGAACACCCGGCGCACCTCGGCGATGGTCGGCGCGTCCCAGATGTCGGGCTTCTCGGGGTTGAGCCACGCCGCGTGGGGGAAGCGATCGGCCAGCCGCGCCAGCCAGGTGATTCCGACCGGACCGCCACCGCCCTGCCACCAATCCGACGACGACATCATGAGCTCGCCCGGGTGCATGTACGCATCGCCGACCATCACCAGGCGCCAGCTGTGATCGAGGTCCCGCAGCAGCTCGGTGGTCGCGATGCCGCGCGTGAACGCGGCGTCCTCGTAGACGCGCCCGTACACGCAGTTGTGGAAGTAGTAGGCCTTGAGTTCGCGGAACCCACCGCCGCGACTGGCCGCCGAGAACAGCTGGCTGACCCACTGCGCGAACGGGTCCATGCTGCCGCCGACGTCCATCATCAGCAGCACGCGGACGTCGTTCTTGCGCGGCGGCTTCCAGGCGATCTCGAGGTCGCCGCAGTTGCGTGCGGTGGCATCGACGGTCTCGGGCACATCGAGCTCGAGCTCGTCGCCCTTGCGGGCCATCTTCCGCAGCCGTCTCAGCGCGGCGGCGATCTGACGGGTGTCGAGCACCAGGTCGCTGCGATAGGCGCGGAAGCGACGGGCATCGGCGACCGCCAGCGCGCTGCGACCACCGCCGCTGCCGCCCATGCGCACGCCGCTGGGGTGCACGCCGCCTTGGCCGAACGGCGATGTCCCGCCGGTGCCGATCCAGCGGTTGCCGCCCTCGTGGCGCTTGCGTTGCTCGGCGAGGCGCTCCTCGAACATTCGCCGCAGCGTCTCGAGGTCGAGCGACTGCAGCGCGGCGCGCAGCGCCGGATCGAGGAAGGCCAGCTTCTTCGGATCGCGCAGGAATTCGTCGAGCTCGGCGAGCACGGCGGCACCGTCACCGACCACGCCGCGGAACACCTCCGCGAAGGCCTGATCGAAGCCGTCGTAGTGCTGCTCGCTGGCGCAGCACAGGCAGCGCGCGACCCGGTAGAAGCCGTCGAGCTGCTGACCGTGCAGGCCGTCGATCACCGCCTGCACCAGCGCCAACCAGTTGTGGGTGGTGACGGGGACGCCACGGCGACGCAAAGCCTGGAAGAAGTCGATGAACATCGGCGGTGCCCCTCGCGCGTCAGCGCCGGCGGGTGCGGCTGACGGTCTCGACGTCGGTTTCCTTCTTGAGCAGGGTGCCGAGGAACGGCAGCCCAGCGCCGAGCAGCTTGGCCGGCGCGATGTCGGCGAAGCGCAGCGCCGAGATCCAGTCGATGAGCTCGCTGGTGGACGGCGGCTTGCGCAGGCCATCGGTGCCGCGCAGGCGATAGAATGCCTCCAGCGCGCCGGCCAGCAGCGCGTCGTCGAGATCGGGATGATGCACCCGTACGATGCGCGTCATCAGCTCGCGATCGGGGAACTCGATGAAATGAAACACGCAGCGCCGCAGGAACGCGTCCGGCAGCTCCTTCTCGTTGTTGCTGGTGATGATGACGATCGGGCGCCGCTTCGCGGTGACCGTGCGACCGGTCTCCGGAATCGTGAAGCTCATGGTGTCGAGCTCGTGCAGCAGGTCGTTGGGGAACTCGAGATCGGCCTTGTCGACCTCGTCGATCAGCACCACGCAGGGCTCACCGCGATCGAAGGCCCGGCCCAGCGGGCCCAGCTCGATGTAGTGCGCGATGTCGGCGACCTCGCCGGTGCCGAAGCGGCTGTCGTGCAGGCGCCGCACGGTGTCGTAGGTGTAGAGGCCCTCGACCGCCTTGGTGGTCGACTTGATCTGCCAGCGCTCGAGCGGCACGCCGCGCGCGGCGGCGAGGTTCACGGCGAGCAGGGTCTTGCCGGTGCCGGGCTCGCCCTTGACCAACAACGGGCGACCGAGGTGGACCGCGACGTCGACCGCGGTGCCGAGCTCCTCCGAGACGATGTAGCGGGGCGTGCCTCGCCAGGATTCTTGCGGTTGCATCGGGTTTGAGCGGAGTATTGCACACGTGCTCGCGTCCACCGTGCGTCGCCCGACCGTGATCACCGCGATCGCAACCGGCGCGATCGCACTGACCGCGTGGGCGTGCGACCCCGCGCCGAGCGAACCCGCGGCCGCGGATGGCCAGCCGACCGCATCGCCCGAGGGATCCGACGGTGGCGACGCCGGTGCGATCGATGCCGCCGTGCCGACGCCCGCCGACGGCGAGCCTGCGCCGACGCCAGCCGACGCTGCACCCGCGCAGCGGACCGCGACCGTGCCGCGGCCGGCGCTCGACCCCCGCGGTGCCACGACCGCGCTCGAGCGCGCGCTGCTGGCCCGCGTGGGCGCCACCGCAGCCGATTCGCTCGAGCTACGCCGCGCGTCGCGGGCGATGATGATCTACGCAGAGCCGAGCTTCGGCGCGAAGTTCCGCGGCAAGCTCCCGCACGGCCAGAGCTTCGCGGTGTTCGAGCATGTCGACGGTGATCGCGAGTGTGCCGGTGGTCGCTGGGCGCGGGTCGGCGTGGCAGCGTTCGTCTGCCTCGAGCACACCGATGCCCGCGCGAAGCCGCCGACCGAGCTGCCCCGACTCGCGCGCGGCCAGCTGACGCCGTTCTATTACGCCCGCGTGAAGCGCAAGGACGCCAGCGGAGCCCACCCCGCTGCGCCCCGCTGGAGCTCGCGCACGGCGATGAACGCCGGCGCCGCACCGGTCGATCACCTGGTGCCCGATCACGACTACGCCTTCGACTACCGGCGACCGAGCCGCGGTGGAGCGGTGCTCGTCGATGGCGCTCACCGGGTCGTGCGCGAGGCCGACGTGCGCCGCCTCGAGCCCAGCGCGTTCGCTGGCCGCGACGTGGTCGCATCGCCGCTGCCCGAGCAGGGTCGCTTGGCGTGGAGCATCGCGTGGCCGGCCGCGCTGGTGCGCGCCGACGCCTCACCCGACGCCGCGGTGGTCGGGCGCCTGCCGCTGCAGGCCGAGCTGTTCGTCGAAGATCGCGTGGTCCGACGGCGCGGGGTCGAGTGGGTCGCGGTCGTCGGCGAGACCGCCGGCTGGGTCGACGCCAGCGAGATCCGGCGGTGGTTCGAGGCCGCGCGCCCCGACGGCATCGGCGACGAAGAGCTGTGGATCGACGTCGAGCTCGAGCAGCAGACCCTGGCGGTGATGCTCGGCGACGCGCCGCTGTTCGTGACGATGATCGCCAGCGGCAACCACAAGCACCCCACGCCCCAGGGCATCTTCCGCATCAAGACCAAGATGGCGACCTCGACGATGGACTCGCAGCCGGGCGACGAGGAGGCCTACGCGGTCGAGGCGGTGCCGTGGGCGCAGTTCTTCTACAAGCGCTACGGTCTGCACGGCACCTTCTGGCACAACCGCTTCGGCCGCCGCACCAGCCATGGTTGCGTCAACTTGTCGGCCCGTGACGCCGCGCTGGTCTACGCGATGACCACGCCCGATCCGCTGCCAGGGTGGCAGATGGCCTTCGAACACGCGCGCGAGCCCGGCACCGTGGTGCGCGTGCGCAAGCTGGACGCCGCCGTCACGGACCGCCGCAACGAGCTCGAGACCGACGACGAGGCGATGCTCGAGGCTGCGCGCTAGGCCGGCTCGTCCACTGCAGGCGAGCCCGCGTCAGTCCTCGTCGGCCTCGGCGACCACGGCGCGCCCGACCGAGGCGACGTACCAATCGCCCCACTCGAGCCGCATGTGCACCGCAATCTGTTGCGGCGCCGCACCGGCGGCGACGGTCTCGTCGTCGGCACTGGGGGCGCGCTGTCCCTTGAGCGTCACCAGGGCACGCGGCGCGTAGGCGGCCGGCACCAGCTCGACCTCGTCGATCTCGACCGAGGTGCCGCCCAGGGTCTGCATCGCGTCGGCGAGTGCGAACGTTCGCGCGGCGTCGATCGTCTGCAGCCGCTGCATCGCGGTCGCGAGCGCGGCCTCGGGCTCCTGCTGGCCGAACTCGCGAGCCGCGAAGTAGGCCTGACCGAACTCGAAGAAGAACGTGACCACCTGGCTCGGCGGCAGCACGTCGGCGACGCCCAGCTCGCCGCGGAAGGCCTCGGTGCCGGTGCGCGAGACCATCTCGCGCAGGCGATCGAAGGCGACCTCGCGCGTGAGGTGGTCGCTGATGACCAGCGACTCCACCGCCGCGATGAAGCCCTGCATCACGGGCATGCCGTCGGACTCGATCGCGCCCATGATGGCCGAGACCGCCTCGCCGCGGACCTTGCGGGCGAAGCTCGGCGAGGTCAGCTGTCGCGCGCCCTCGACGTCGCCGCGGCCCAGCGCGGTGAGGAAGTTGCGCGATCGCGATTCGGCGCGGGCGACCTTCTCGTCGTTGCGATCGAGGTGGGGACGCTCGGCGAGCATGCGGTTGGCCTCTGCGATCGGGATCGCGAAGCCGCCCTCCTTGTCGCGCCAGATCCACGTGACCACGCCGACCGCACGGCCGGCGTCGTCGAGCACCGGGCCGCCGCTCTGGCCGCGCTGGATCGGCGCCGAGACCCCGACGAACGCACCCTTGCCCGCGACCGGGTTGTAGACCGCGAGGCGATCGACCTTGCCGCGATCGAGCGAGAGCCACTCGCCACCCTCGTCGCCGCGGCGGAAGGTCAACACGTCGTCGGTCTCGTGCAGGTAGCGCCCCACCGGCACGACCTTGCGCGTCGCCAACGGCAGGTACGGCAGCTCGTCGTCGGTCTCGATCTGCAGGAGCGCGAGGTCGTGCTCGGGATCGGTGTAGACCACCGACACGCCCTCGTAGGTACGGGAGGGCTCGATCTCGGGGAAGCTCACCGAGACGATGTGATCGGCGTCCTCGATCACGTGGCGATTGGTGATGAGGTAGCCGTTGGGGTCGACCACGAAGCCCATGCCGCGGCCGACGTCGGTCTCGATCACCGCCACCGCCTGACGCGATCGCGACAGCTGCGAGGGCGCGCCGCCACGGGGCCGCGTCGAGCCCTCGTGCACGATGACGTCACCGAAGCTGCGGGCGCGCGAGGCTGCGCATCCCGAGAGCCCGACGACCGCGACCAGCGCCAGCCGCGAAGTGGAAGTCGCGCCAGCGCCCACGCGTCGTCGAGGGTTGCCCACGATCTCCAAGGTAGTGCGAGCGCGGCGATGGGGCCAACCGTCGATGCACTTTTTGGTCGGCACTTCGTGGTCGGCACTTCGTGGTCAGCAGGTCTTGGGTCAGCAGGTCTTGGTCACGCGTGGCACGCCGTCGCGTGCGACGCCGCCGCCCGCTGCACGCGCTCGCCCGGCGGGCGGCCATCGCCCGGGGCCCGATTTCGTCCCCCGCAAGCTCGCCCGGACCTGTTAGCGTGGAGGCTGCAGGGATGCGGATTCGACTCGCGGGCGTGGGCAAGAGCTACGACGGCCACGGCTGGGCGCTGCGCGGCGTCGATCTCGAGGTGCGCTCGGGTTCGATCCTGGGACTCATCGGCCCCAACGGCGCCGGCAAGTCCACCGCGCTGCGGATGATCGCGACCGTGCTCGAGCCCAGCGAGGGCACCATCGAGATCGATGGGATCCGCCCCGACGACGCCGAGCGCCAGCAGGCGCTGCGCCGCCGCATCGGCTTCCTCGGCGACGGCAATCCCCTCTACAAGCAGCTGACCCCGCGGGAGTACCTCCGCTTCTTCGGCCAGTGCTTCCGCATGGACGAGGCTGCGCTCGCGCCGGCCATCGATCGCACGCTCGAGACCTTCGCGCTGCGCGGCAAGGCCGACGTGCCCGCCGGCGAGCTGTCCAAGGGCATGCGCCAGCGGCTGCTGATCGCGCGCTGCTTGCTGCATGCGCCCGACCTGCTGATCCTCGACGAGCCCGCCGACGGGCTCGACCCGCGCGGCCGCTCCGACCTGCGTCGCATCCTCGACGACGTCCGCCGACGCGGCGTCACCGTGGTGGTGTCATCCCACATCCTGCGGGAGCTCGACGATCTCTGCGACGAGGTCGCGATCCTGCAACAGGGCAAGATCGTCGTGAAGGGCCCGGTCGCGGACATCATCGACCGCTACGAGGTCGCACGCTTCGTGTACCAGCTGCGGGTGTTGCCCGGCGGTGTCGAGCCTGCGATCGCGGTGCTCGCCCGACACCGCGCACTCATCGAGTCGCAGGGCGAGGTCGACGAGCTGCCGGCCTTGAGCGTGCAGATCCACGGCGGCGAGGCCGGCATGGCCGACGTCCTCGCCGAGCTCGTCACCGCCGGTGTTCGCGTGGTGACCTGCAGTCGGGTTCGCAGTCGCCTCGAAGACGTCTACGATCGCCTGTCCGAAGACCGCGTGAACTAGGCAGAGCCCCCGCCCGGAGGAATCCCCATGACCCGCCTGTCCCGCCTGCGCACCGCCGCCCTGCCCTTCGTCGCCCGCAGCCTCCGCGGCGCGCGAGCCCGCCGCACGGCGGTGCTGGCCCTCGTGCTCGCGGTGCTGAGCGTCGCCGCCGGCCTCGCGCTCGCGCGCGGTGCCGGGCCGCTCGAGCGTGCCGCCCGCGTCGGCCTCGACCTCGAGGCACCGCGCGGGCTGCAGGAGTTCACCGGCTTCGCGCTGGTCGCCGACGACGACGTGACCTACGAGCTGGCGCTGCGCGAGCGCGAGGCGCTGCGCGAGTTCAAGGCCCTCGACGACCCCCGCGCCGAGCGGCCGCGGCTGCCACTGTTCGCGCCGCGCATCGAGCAGGCCGGACGCCTGCTGGTGGGGGCCAGCCGAACCGCGTGCATCGATCACTGCGCGGCGATCCACGGCAAGCTCGCCGAGCGGGCGCGTCGCGAAGGCCCCCACCTCGCCGGCAGCTTCGCCCACGCCGCGCGATCGTTCGACTGGAACGACGCCAACCACGTCGCCGCGCTCACCGCCGTGCTCGACGCCGAGATGATCCCCAACGTGGTCCGCTACGCCTCACCACTCGATGCCGCGGCCAGCATCGCGGTGACCGGCGCGGTTGCGGCGTTGGTGTTGATGCTGCTGCTGGTGGTGGTGGGACCGGTGATGGTCGGCATCACGGTCGCATCCGAGGTGCACGAGAACACCCTCCTGCCGCTCAGTGGCACCGCGCTGCGCAGCCGCGAGATTGCGTTGGGCCTCACCGCGGGCGCGCTGGCGCCGATCCTCCTCACCGCGTTGCCGCTGTCGGTGGTGACCGTGGGCGCTTGCATCGCGACCGGCAGTGTCGCGTCGACGCTGGTGTTCTTCGGGCTGCTGCTGTTGAGCGCGTGGGCGCTGTCGATGCTCGCGTTGGTGGTGGGGCTCCACGGCGGCCGCAAGCGCGGGCCCGGTGCGATCGGCATCGCACTGCTGGCGCTGCTGGGTTCGTGGGCGTTCGTCGGCGTGCCGCTGGGGCTCGCCGACGTCGGTCGCGGCGAGCTGGCCGCGATGACGGTGCTGCCGAGCGGCGCGATGATCCACGCGCTCGCCGAGGGCTTGCTCGCCGGCCTCGGCCATCCGCGCTCCCACGTGATCGCGCTGCGCCTGCCCTGGCACATCCTCGCCGGCGCTGCGGCCATGCTGGTGGTCGGCGCGCTCGCGATGCTGGCGGCCGAGCGTCGCGTGCCCGGTCGCTTCGTGCCGGCGCTGCGCCGCGTCGAGGCGCTGGCGGGCGCGGCGGTGCTGTCGGGCCTGACGCTGCTGGCGGCCTACGACGTCGCTGGCTGGAAGGCGCTGGCGGCGAGCCTCGGCGCCGTCACGATGCCGTTCATGGTGTTGTTGATGGCTCGCGTGCCCACCGGCAACGCTCCGGCGGGTCGCGTCGTGGTGCCAGTCGGCGCGTTGCTGGCCGAGTTCGGCGGCTGGATCGCCGTGCACGTCGGGCTCGCGCTGTGGATGCTCGAGCTCGACGACCTCGTCCTGCGGCCAACGGCTCTGGCCTACCTGGGCTGGGCGCTGTTGGTCGCGGCGCTGGTCGCCTTGCGCGTGGTCGCGGCCGCGGCCAGCACCGCCGCGACGGTGTTCGCGGGCACGGCGTTCGTGACCGCCATCGCCGCCTTCGGCATGGGCATCGCGAGCCTGCCGCGACGCTACGCCTTCGAGCCCGCGAGTGTCGGCGTGGGCTGGCTCGCGATCGAGCTGCTGTGCGCCGTCGCGATCCCGGCGTTGTTGCTGCGACCGTTGCGGGCCGCACGGCCGCCGGCCCCGCGGGGTTGAAGGGGCGCACACGCGCCGTCCGCCCCGCGTGTTGCTGGGTTCCACCGCGGACTGCTAGGCTGGGCGTCGTCATGGTCGTCGCGCGTGGTTCGTGGTTGTGCATCGCAATGCTGGGATCGTTGCTCGGGGCCAGCGCGTGCACGTGCTCGACCCCCGACGGCAGTGCCGACGCGGCCAAGCCCCAGGCCGCCGCAGTGGCACCGGCCCCCGAGGCCAAGGCGCCGACCGAGGCCCCGGCGATCCCAGAGCTGAGCGAAGAAGACCGCCGCTTGATCGCCGCGGACCCGAAGGACCTGAGCCCCGACGATCGTCGCAAGCGCGCCTACGCCCTGCGCCGCAAGATCATGCAGAACCCCGACTCGCCGGCTGCACGCACCCTCGAGGATCTGCGCAAGGCCGCCGACGAGGGCACCATTCAACCCCCCGGCGCCGGTCCGCACTTCGAGGTGCGACGCACCGCCGACGCCACGCCACCGTCGGCGCCGCCCGCCGGCACGCGCACCGACGCCCCGCCCCCACCGTGAGCGCGCCCGGGATCCGCGAGCACGTGCTCGCGTCCGGCGTGCTCGCATGGGAGCTCTGCGATCCCGCGCGACGCAACCCGGTCGGACCCGCGACGCTCGCGTGGATCTGCGAGCGCGCGTCGACGCTGCGCGGCGAGGTCGTGCTGCTGCGCGCGCAGGGGCACGAGGTGTTCTGCTCCGGCTTCGATCTCGAGGCGCTGGCGGCGAGCGCCCACGCCCACGCCACCGCGTTCCCCGACGCGCCGCTCGGCGCGGCGATCGCAGCGATGCGCGAGGCCGACGCCACGTTCGTCGCCGAGCTCGACGGCCACGCCGTCGGCGCGGGGGTCGAGCTCGCGTGCGCATGCGACTTCCGCATCGCGCGGCGCGGCATGACCTTCGAGATCCCCGCGGCGCGTCTGGGCGTGGTCTACCGGGCCGAAGGGCTCGCGTTGCTCGAGCACGTGTTCGGTGCCACGTCGACCCGACAGATGGTGCTGCTCGGCGCGCGCATCGACGCCGACGCGGCGCTTCGACACGGTGCGGTCGATCGCGTGGTCGCGGCCGACGAGCTCGCGGACGCGGTCGGCGAGCTGGTCGCCGCACTGACCCGCAGCGACCCCGATGCACTGCGGGGCAATCGCGACCGTCTGCGACAGCACGCGGGCACCAGCGTGGTCCCCGACCGGCGCCACGACGAGCGCCGTGCGAACGCCTTCGCTCGCGCGGGCGCACGCCTGCGCGCGACCCTTCCCAAGGCCGCCGCCACGGGACTACCCTTGCCGACCATGGCCATCAAGGACGAGTTCGAGGCGCGCACCAAGCAGGCCCGACGCGATCGCGACGAGAAGACGCTCAACGTCATCGGCATGCTCAAGAACAAGGTGCTGATGGAGCTCAAGTCCGGCTCGGGCGCCAGCGAGACCGACGAGCTGTGGCTCTCGGTGATCTCGAGCTACGTCAAGCAGCTGCGCAAGTCGATCCCCGAGTTCGAGAAGGCCGGCGACCGCGGCAAGCAGGCGCTCGAAGAGGTCGCGTTCGAGGTCGCCTTCTGCGAGCAGTTCCTGCCCAAGCGACTCGGTGAGCCCGAGACCGAGGCGATCGTGCGGCGCATCGTCGCCGAGCACGAGCTCGCCGCGCAGGGCCCCAAGGCCACCGGCAAGCTGATGGGCCTGCTCATGAAGCAACACCGCGACGAGCTCGACGGCGAGATCACCAAGGTCGTGGTCGCGCGCGTGCTCGGCGGCGGCTGAGCGCAGCGACGCCCCGACGCGGGTCAGCCCTCGTCGGGAATCGCGATCGGGCTGCGTGCGCGCCAGTCGGGATCGACCTCGGCCGAGAGATCGCGACCGCCGTGCGTGTTCCACCACAGGACGTCGCGCGGGCGGCCGCGGTGGGCCCCCTCGATGCGCTGCAGCGCGGCGAGGCACTTCGCGGTGTACGTGGTCTCGAGCCGCAGTCCGTGCTCGCGCGCCAGCGACTCCGCGGCGATCGCCTGTGGCGTCGGCACGCCATAGCCGCCGCCGACTTCGTGGTGATCGATCGCGATGCCGATGCCGCACTCGCGCAGCCATCCGGCGGCCGAGCCCCGCTGCGCCTCGGGCAGACCGCGGCGACGCAGCTCCTCGTGGGCGGCACCGATCATGCGGCCGAACATCACGCGGTTGAAGGCCCACGCCTCGACCGACGAGACCAGCTGCAAGGTGACCGGCAGCCCCGCGAGCGCGCAGCCCAGCGCGAGCCCGGCGCAGGTCCCGGCCGAGCCCGCCGTCACGTAGATCACCTCGGGACGCGGCAGCACCCCGGCGTCGATCTGCGCCCGCAGCTCGAGCGCGGCCTCGACGAATCCGAAGCAACCGAGCGCCGTGCTGGCGCCGGCGGGCATCTGCACGCCGAGGATCGGCGGTCGCCGCCACAGCCGATAGGCCAACCACGCCCACGGCAGCCGCGCGCGCGTCGTCACCGGCCACAGCCGCGTGCCGCTCGACACCAGCACCGCGAAGTTGCGTCGTACGTGCGGTGTCCAGGTCTGCTCGAACACCAGCGCATGCAGCTCGCGCTGCAGCGGTCGCAGGAACAACGCCAGCGCCAGCAGGTGATGGCTGCCGGTGCCGCCGACCGAGAGAATCGGTCGCCCGTCGTCGTAGGGCGCATTGGCCAGCACCCACTGCAGCTTGCGGACCTTGCCGCCGCCGTAGATCGGGCTGCTGGCATCGTCGCGCTTGATCCACACGCGCGTGCCCGGAGCGTCGAGCCACGCTGCGCGCTCGACCGGCGTCGGCGCGTCGACCCAGTCGTAGCGCCGCAGATCACCGGCATCGGCGAGGCGCGACGCGAGCGGCCCCGCTGCGGGTCCGGCGGCATGTCGAGCAATCGTCATGTTCGCGGGCGCCAGCCATAGCACGCACGCACGGACTCGGGGTGGCGGCCGCACGCGCCCACGCGAGGGTGCGGCCGGGCCGGACCGGCGTCCGACGCCGCCGCGAGCTCGCCACGGCGTGCTCGCGCGCGGGCCGGCCGCAGCGCCCCGAACACGGCCGGGCGTGACGGATTGCCAGCGGTTGTCGCGGTGCTGGCGGTCGTTCCAGCGTCACGGGACAGGCCGCGTCGCGTGTCGCCGCAGGTCGATGTGGCCCCCGTCGATTGCCCAAGGCACGGCGCGAGGCGATAGTGCGTGTGCTAAGGTCGAATCGTCGTGAAACCCTGTCCATTCTGCGCGGAACCGATTCAAGACGCGGCCGTGAAGTGCCGATGGTGCAGCGAATGGCTCGACCCGAGCCAGCGCCCCGCATCGTCGGCGCCGGCGAGCGCACCTCAACCTCCGCGCGCGGCGACCATCGTCGGGCCTGCGGCCCTGCGCCCTGCGGTCTCGCCTGCGGTCGGCTCGACGCCCGCGCCCGAGACGTCGCAGGCCGCACGCACCCACGTCGACGGCTCGCTGCACGAGCCGCGGCCGCGCGAGGACGAGGTCGCGCCGCGATCGTGGGCACCGCCGCCGTGGCTCGCCGACGGCGCCAACGCGCCGGAGGCCCCAGCTGCGTCTGCGCCCGCGCCTGCGCCCGCGCCTGCGCCTGCGCCTGCGCCCACGATCGTGACCGCCGCGGCGCCGGCCCCTGCCGCCCGCGCGCCCATGCCCGCGGCCGCGCCGACGACCGCGACCGGCACCTTCATCACCACCGGTGAGTCGGCCGAGCCGGCCCACGCCGCGTCGCTGCAGGAGGTCGCGCTGCGGATGGAGCGGATCAAGGCCAGCGCCGCCGCGATCCGGCAGGCGATCGAACACGAGGCCGAGCACGCCGCCGCCGCACCGGCGTCGACGCCGATGCAAGCCGCGCCTGCGATCGACGAGGACGACTTCGGCGAGTTCGCCGATCCGCCGACCGTCAACGATGCGCCGCGCATGCCGGCCGCGCGCACGGCCGCCGCCGTGGGCGACTTCGATGCGCCCGCCCCCGCCGCGGCGCCGGTGTCGGCGCTCGAGCGCGACTTCCTCGGCGACGACGACGACTTCGGCGAGGCCTCGACCGAGGACTTCGGCGACGGCGGCTTCGATGCCGGCGCGTTCGCACCGGCACCGCGTCCGATCCCATGGCGACCGATCTTGATCGCCGCGGGCGTGCTGGTGGCGATCGGTGCGTACGCCTTCCGCGGCCAGCTGTTCCCGAGCCCCACCGAGGTTGCGCCCGCCGACGCCGTCGCGAAGGAGGACGTGCGCCCCGGCAGCGTCGCGCCGGAGACCGCCAAGGCCAAGCCCGACCCTGCGGCCGGCAAGGCGGTGCAACCCGAGCCCGTCGCCGCGCAACCCAATCCCACGACGCCCGACCCGACGGCGGGCGCAGGCACGCCGCCGACCGCCACCGGTGGCGCGACCGCGGGCACCGTCGCGCCGACGCCGGGCACGACCGCTTCGGTCGCCGGTGCGCCGCCGACGGTCGCCCGTCCGACCCCCGATGCCGACACCTCCGCGCGCCTCGACGAGGCCCGCGCGCTGTACCAGTCGGCCAAGGGTGGCAGCTCGCGCAAGAAGCTCGGAGAGGCCAAGACGCTGTTGCAGGAGATCCTCGCCACGGCGCCGAAGCAGGCCGACGCGTTGCTGCTGCTGGCGCAGATCGAGCTCGAGCTCGGCAAGGCCGACGCCGCGCTGGCGACCGCGACCCAGTGCACCGAGGTCGCGCCCGACCTCGCGGACTGCTGGCTCACGATCGGCGTGCTGCAGCAGGACCGCAACAAGAAGGCCGATGCCGCGACCGCGTACGAGAAGTACCTCGCGCTCGCGCCCGATGGTCGCTACGCCGGCGACGTGCGCTCGCAGCTGAAGCGCCTGAAGAAGTAGACCGCGTGCCCAAGCCGCAGCGCGCGCGAAGGCTACGGCGCGTCGGCGGCCTCGAGCTCCGCGACCGCGAGCTCCCAGGCCGCCGTCGCGTTGGCGAGGGCGTCGGCGTCGCGCTGGTACTCGGTGAGCAGGGCGTTGCGTCGCGCCGCGTCGGCGTAGGTCTCGGGCCGCGCGAGGTCCAGGTTGCGCTCGCGCTGCGCCGACTCGAGCCGCTCGATGTCGGCCTCGAGCTGTGCCACCCGCTTGCGCAGCGGCGCGACCAGCCGGCTGCGCTGCGCCCGGCTCTCGGCCTCGGCACGGCGGCGGGCCTTGTCGTTGCCGGCGTTCTTGGCCACGGCGGCGGCGGCCGGCGCTCGCGTCACGCCGCCGTCGCGCTGCGCGGGCGCGACCGCGAGGGTCGGCTCGGGTTCGCGGGTCGGCTTGGCCGCGCGAGCCGCTGCGGTGCTGCCCCGGTGCGCGTCGAGATACTCGTCGAGCGTGCCGGGATAGACCTCGACGTGGCCGTCCTCGACGTTCCAGATCTTGGTCGCCAGCTTGCGCACGAAGCTGCGGTTGTGGCTCACGAACACCAGCGTGCCGTCGAAGCTCGACAGCGCGGCGGCGAGTGCCTCGCTGGAGTCGAGATCGAGGTGGTTGGTGGGCTCGTCCATCAGCAACACGTTGCCCGGATCGACCAGCAGCCGCGCCAGCGCCACGCGGGCCCGCTCGCCGCCCGAGAGCACCGCGATGGGCTTGTCGACGTCCTCGTCGTGGAACAGGAACGCGCCCAGCAGCGTGCGCACGCGGGTGTTCGACAGCTCACCGCCCTCGGCGACCGTCTCGAGCACGGTGCGCCGCGGATCGAGCGTGTCGGCGTGGTGCTGCGCGTAGTAGCCGAGCTTGGCCTTGTGTCCGAGGATGATCTCGCCGGCATTGGGCGACAGCTCGCCCGCCAGCAGCTTGAGCAGCGTGGTCTTGCCGGCGCCGTTGACACCGATGATGGCGATGCGATCGCCCCGTGCGACACGCACGGCGACGTCGCGCAACACCACGTGCTCGCCGTAGGCCTTGCGCAAGCCGGCGGTGCGCAGCGGCTCCGCGCCGCCGCGCTCGGTCGGCGCGAATGCGAATCGCAGGGTCTCGCGGTGCTGTAGCGTCTGCACCTCGTCCATCTTCGCGAGCTGCTTGACGCGGCTCTGCACCGCCTTGGCCTTGTTGGCCTGGGCCCGGAAGCGCTCGATGAACTGCTCGGCCTTCTCGCGCTCTCGCGCGAGGTTCTTGGCCTGGTTCGCGAGCACGACCTCTTCCTCGGCGCGCTGCTTGACGTAGGACTCGTAGTCGCCGCGGTACTGACGCACGCCCTCGGGCTCGAGCGAGACCACGCGGTTGATCTGCTCGTTCAGGAACTCGCGGTCGTGACAGATGAGCACGAAGCCGTGGGGGTACGCCCGCAGGAACTCACCGAACCACGCCACCGTCGGCAGGTCGAGGTGGTTGGTGGGCTCGTCGAGCAGCAGCAGCTCCGGGCGCTGGAACAGCAGGCCCGCCAGCGCGCCGCGCATCTTCCATCCGCCCGAGAACTCGCCGAGGTCGCGGGCCTCGTCGCGGGCCTTGAAGCCGAGGCCCGCGAGGATGCGCTTGGCCTCGTGCTCCGAGTAGTCCTGCTCGAAGCTGGCGATGCGGCCGTGCACCTCGCCGATCCACTCCGCCGCGGCGAGGATGCGAGCCTCGTCGCCCTCGGCCTCCGCGGCCGCGAACTCCTGCTCGGCGCGCTGGCACTCGGCGTCGAGCTCCGCGCGCCCCGGCACCGCCGACAGCACGCTCGCGAGCAGCGTCTTGCCGCCCTGCACGTCGAGGTCCTGGGGCAGGTAGCCCACCCGCAGCTGCCGACGCATCCGGACCGCGCCGGCGTCGGGTCGCATCTCGCCAGCCAGCAGGCGCATGAGGCTGCTCTTGCCCGAGCCATTGGGGCCGACCAAGCCCACGCGATCGCCGGCGGCGATGCGCAGGTCGAGACCTGCGACCAGCTCCTTCTTGCCGAAGGCCAGCGAGACCGACTCGACGACGACCAGGCTCATGACGACGTGTGCCGCCGCCGCGCGTGCGCGACGACCCGAGGACCCTTTCTGCCTGCGCGAGCTATCATGACGCGCGGCGTGGGGTCAAACCCGCCGCGGGCACGGTCGTTGCTAAGCTAGTGGCCCGCGATGAGCGAATCCGAAGCCGAACCCGCGCCTGCGGCCCCTGCAGCGCACGCGCCCGCGCCGGCGCCCGCGCTGGATCCCGAGCTGCTCGAGCGCCTGCGTCGCGGTGTGCCGCTGTCGCTCGGCGAGCGCGGCACCTGGTCGTTCGACGGCGAGCCGGTCACGCACCCGGGGGTCGCGCGCGCGCTCACCGAGGGGCTCGATCTCTCCGACGGTGGTGAGCCCATCGTCGCGCTCGGCGCCCAGTGGTGCTACGTGACCATCGTCGACACGCCGCTGCGCGTGCTCGCCGTCGATGGTGACGCCGCGGGTCTGTGGCTGCGACTCGACGATGGTCGCCGCGTTGCGCTCGATGCCAGCACCCTCGTCGAAGACGAGGGTCGGGGGCTGCGCGCGACGGTGCCCTCGCGCGCGCACGGCCGACCGCTGGCCGCTCGCTTCACCAACCGGGCGCAAGCCGACCTCGCACCGTTGCTCGGCTGGGACGACGCACGCGATCGGCCGCTGCTGCGGCAAGGTGGCGTCGAGCACCTGATCCCGCGCAGCGCCCCGCCTTGACCGACGGCCCGCCGCCGTCACGGCTCGTGCAGGAGTCGTGCGTCGACGCTCGCCCGCGCACCGTCGCGGGCCCATGTCAGCCACACGCGGAGGCGACGCAGCTCGAGGTCGACCAGCTGCAGCCACACCTGCCCGTGCGCGCCCGCGGGCAGCTCGACCCGCCGGTCGATCGCCCGCTCGGGGCTGGCCTGTCGTAGCTGCTGCGGCCGCATCACCGACGGATCGGCGTCGGCATCGACCGCCAGCTCGAGCAGCGGATCGGCACCGCGCTCGAGCAGCGAACGCACCGGCGCGGTCGCTGTCGCGCTCGGCCGCAGCGACACCAGCGTGAGCACCAGGGTCTGGCCGGTGAGCTCGACGTCGAGCTCGAGCTGCGGCACGTCGTCGTGGTCCGGCGCACGCAGCTGCCAGCGCGTGCCCCTTCCGACCCGCACGACCTGCAGCGGCCACTGCCGCGAGGCAACGTCGCCGGGGCGCGCCGGCTCGGCACGGCCATGCGACCACGCCGCCCCCGCGTGCTCGCGCAGCAGGCGTGCACGGGCCAGCTGGATCGCCGCGTCGCCGCGATCGCAGGCGAGGAAGCGCCGGCCCATCGCGAGCGCGACCGCGGCGGTCGTGCCGGCGCCGCAGAACGGATCCGCCACCAGATCGCCCTCCGAGGACGACGCCGCCAGCACGCGCCGGAGCACGCTCTCGTTCTTCTGTGTCGCGTAGCCGGTCTTCTCCCGGGAGAAGCTCTTGATCTGGATCGAGTCGAGCGCGTCGCGGCCGACCAGCGCGAGGTCGGCGGGCCCGGCGTTCCACACGTCGTCGACGGCGATGCCCGGCGCCTTGGCGGGCGCGCCCGATCGCCGCGCGTAGCCGGGCGGGTGCGGCACGTAGACCTTGTTGAAGCGCATGCGCGCGGGGTCCTTCACGTAGAACAAGATGGTGTCGTGATTGCGGATCCAGTTGCGTGCGACGGTCTTGAAGCCCGACACCCAGCCGATGCGCCACACGATCTCGCGCTGGAAGCTCGCGGGCCCGAAGACCTCGTCGAGCAGCAGCTTCACGGCGTGGGCGACGGTCGGATCCACGTGGACGTAGAGGCTGCCGTGGGCGGCCAGCAGCGCGTGGATGCGTTCGAGCCGGGGCGCGAGCATCGACAGATAGCCCCCGCCGGTCGGCCAGCGATCATCGAAGGCGGGGATCCGTAGCACCGTCTTGTCGTCGCCGGGCACGTGCACCCGCGCGACGACGTCGAAGGAGGTGCCGATCGCGAACGGCAGATCGATGTAGACCAGGTCGACGCGGCCGCGATGCTGCTCCAGCCACGCATCGAGGATGCCGAGGTTATCGCCGGCGACCAGCTCGCCCCGACACGGGGCCGCTCGCGGCCCGTGTCGCTCGCTCGTGCGCCACGGGCTCGGCGCGACGGGTACGACCACGCGTCGCCCGTCCGCGTCGTACTTGCCGGGCCACACCAGCTCGATGCCGTCGCCCACGAGCCGGCCTTCAGGGCGCAGCGCGGCCGGCCGGCTTGGCGTGGGTGCCACGCGAGCCCGACAGGCTGCGCACGTAGGCCACCAATACCTGCAGCGAGGCCTCGGTGAACTGATCGCGGAACGCCGGCATCGCCGGCTCACGGCCCATGCGGATCGTCATCTCGATCGACTCGTCGCTGAGGTTGTCGACGATGCGACGATCCGAGAGGTTGCGCGCCTGCGGCTGCTCGGGCACCGGCCGGCCGTCGACACCGTGGCAGCGGGCGCAGTAGTGCTCGTAGAGCTGCTGCCCCGAGAGCTCGTGCACGGGGCCAGCCTGCTCGGCGCAGCCCGTGGCGTGGGCGAGCACCACGGCGACGCCCGCGGCGACGAGGCCGGACCGGACGCGCGTGACGATGCGCTGCATGCAGCAACACGTAGCACGCGGGCGACGGCCGCGGCCAGGGCATCGCAGCGTCCGCGCGCGCGGATGCGCAGGCGGATCAGTGGCGCATGCGCAGGTCGAGCCCGACCACGGGCGCGGGTGCTGCCGCACCGCCGCCGGGGGTCACAGCTGCGGGTGGCTGCGCGGGCGTCGTCGCGCCCGCCTCGGGTGTGCCCGCCGCGGGTGCGGTGACCTCGGGCGCGGGCGACTCGGGTGCGGGGCCCTCGGGCTGCGCCGGCGGTGGCTCGGCCCCCGCCTCGGCGGGGAGCGGCGGCGCCTCGGGCTGATCGAGCAGGATGAAGCCGTCCTTGTCGACCAAGGTGCCGCGCGGCGCGATGTAGCGACCCTCGGGCGTGTACAGGCCGAGCCGGACCCCGAGATCGTCGTTGTAGATGTCGACCGCGCGGTCGTAGTCCCGCTTCGCGCGGGTGTAGAGGATGCCCGCGGTGATGCCGAACGCGGCTGTCGCGAGGCCGCCACCGAGCAGCAGCGCACCGGTGCCATCGAGCCGCTGCAGATCGAGGCCCTCGCGCGCCGACGCGGCGATGCCTGCGACCGCCACCACCGACGACACGATGCCCAGGGCCGTGAACAGCCGTGCCAGCCGCAGCTTGCGGTACGGCAGCGCCTCGGAGGCGGCCGCGTCCGAGCGCAGCACGACGTCGAGCGACTGCCAGCTGCGCTTCTCCGAGCGCTCGCTGGTGCCCTTGGTGTAGCGCATCCCCTGTGGGGCCTTGTGGCGGTAGATCGCGTTCTCGGCGTACAGCCGCTCGCGCTCCGCCCGATCGTCGACCTGCTCGAGCGCCGCGAAGTCGGTCGGCGCGAGCTGGGGCGAGAGCGACATGCACCCCGGTGACGCCGTTGCGATCGCCAGCAGCGAGGCGATGCCCACGCGGGTGCTCCTGGGGGTCGTCGATGCGCTGCGCTTCACGGGGACGGCCTAACGTAGCACGGGCCCGCACGCGATTCGCGAGCGCCGACGCCGGTCCCAACGCAGCGCGCGACCCGGGCTTACAGCGCCTGCGGTGCCCGCTAGCCCACGACCGTGGCCGAGCGTCGCCGCCAGCTGCCGGGGATCGCCGCAGCCCCTGCCTCCGCACGCGTGACGGCGGCCGCCGGCACCACCGGCGCCGTCGTGCGTGCGCCCGGGAGCGTCGGGCCCGGCGGCATCTCGTGCAGGTCGGTGGCTGCCACGGGCGGCACGACCGCGGTGGCGGTCGCGGGACACTCGATCGCGGGACACTCGATCGCGACGCCCGAGCCGACCGCGAGCTTGCGCCGCAGCCGAGCCACCCGCTGCGCGCACGGCCATGCGGCCGCGAGCGCCCACTGCAGCGCGAGATCGGGCCGACGCAGGCGGTGCTCGCAGTCCTTCGCGAGCGCGGTGGCGGCCTCCGTGTGACCCGGCGCGACCTCGCAGATTGCCGACAGCAGCGCGTGCGCGCCGTCGCGATCACCCGCGCGCCGACGCAACGCCGCGAGCTCGAGCGCCAGCGCGATCGCGTCGGCGCCGGCCCGACGCGCGGGCACCAGCGGCCAGCGTCGCACCCCCGCCTCCGCCATCGCATGCGCGCATGCTTCGGCCCCGGCCTCGCGGTGGTGTCGCACGGCGGCCAGCACCGCCGCGGGGTGCTCGGGCGCTTCGAGCTGCCCGCGGCACGCCACCGCCAGCGCGGCCAGACCCCGCAGATCCCATGCGTTGTGACGGCAGATCTTCGCGACCGCCTCGCTCGCGACGGGCGAGCGATCGCCGTCGATCCACGCACGCCCCCAGCTCGCGATCGCCTCGCCGGCGATGTCGTCGAGCCGATGCGCGCCGAGCACGACGCGCTCGAGGGTCGCGAGCCGGGCATCGCCCGCGCGCCCCCGCCACACGCGACGGCACAGCGGCAGCAAGTCGAGGTGGTCGTGCTCGAAGCGATGCGCCACCGCGCCGCGCCAGAGCCCGAGTCGTCGCAGGCGCAGCCGCACGATCGTGCGATCGAAGCTGGCACCGTTGTACGTGACGATCGCGTCGGCGCCCGCGAGGGCGTCGACCACCGCCAGCCACATCGCGCGCTCGCTCGCGGCGGCGTCGAGGCGGAACTGCTGCAGCACCAGCGGACCATCGTCGCGGGCCCACGCGAGCCCGACCACGAACGGCACCGCGTCCCCACCCAGCCCGGTGGTCTCGAGATCGAACAGGCACGGCGCACGCACGGCGCCGCGCCGCGCGATCGCAGCGACGGCCGCTCGCACGTGCGCGGCCTCGACCGCGCGGGCATCGCGAGCACCGTTCGCGTCATCGTCACCGGCGCAACCGTCGTCGACATGGAAGCCCGGCACCGCAGCCGTGACGGTGGTGCTGGCGGCGATCGGCGCGGACGCCCGCGACGACGGACTCGCGGCCGTGAGCGAGGCCAGCCGCCGCGCCATGCTCACGGCGCCGCCGCGGCGGCCCCCGCCAGCGCCCCCAGCAGATCGAGCACCAGGCTCCGAGAGACCGGTCGCTCGCGATCGGCGATGGCCGGGCCCATGCAGGTCGGGCAGCCCTGCGCGCAGCTGCAGCCGCGCACCGCCGCGGCGGCGTGCTCGAACAGCGCCGGGCCCAGCTCGAGCGCCGCGCTCGCGAGCCCCGCCCCGCCCGGCGTCCAGTCGAAGAGCACGAGGTACGGCCGCGCGGCTGCGGCCAGCACGGTCGCGGGATCGACCGGGCCCACACCACCTTCGACACCCGCGAACGCGGCCGGATGTCCCGCTGTCAACGCGTGGCCGAGGTCGGCCGCATCGCACATGAGCAGCAGCGCGGCGGTGTGGTGGATCGCATGGGTCGCAGCGATGGTCGCGCTCGCGCGCGCGGTGGGCTCGACCGCAGCGACCCACGCCCGCGGCATCGGCCAGAACGCCGCCCGCGTGTGCAGCTCGAGGTCGGGCAGCTCGATGGGACCGAAGCCGATGTTCTCGTGGGTACGGAAGCGCAGCTTCTTGAAGCCCGGCACGGTCCGCACCACGTGGGCCTCGCCGAGCGCCCCACGATCGCTGGCGTCGTCGATCGGCGCCTCGTCGTCGATGATGCGTACGCGCAGCTTGGGGATTGCCTCGGTGTAGTAGTCCGAGGCGACCGCGCGCACGCTGGCCTTGCGACCGTCCCAGTCGAGCGCGCGGACCTCGTAGGTGCGGCCCTCGATGGGATAGATGGCGCCCGGGTGCAGGTACAGCGGCGCGTCGTCGAAGGCGACCTCCGCGAGGATGTCGCCACCCTCGTCGACGACCGCGAAGTTCTCCTCGATCGGGCCGCGCAGATCGACCGCATCGGCGGCGCTGTCGGCCCCCAGCGCCAGCCATACCGGCACCTCGGTGTCCTGGCGCAGCAATGCGCCGCGGTCTGCGAGGTACTCGGCACCGGCGATCAGCTCCGCGGGCGGCAGCTGCCCCCAGCCCTCGGCGGCCGACAGCGGCAGCTCCTGCGCAGCGCAGCGCAGGTGCGGCAGCCACACCTCCGGGTTGTCCGGATCGACCGCGGCGTGCTCCGCCGGGCGCTCGAACAGGAACGCAGGGTCGGCCGCGATGAACTGATCGGTCGGCATCGACGACAGCACGATGACCCCGAGCGACGCACGCCCGCGTCGGCCCGCCCGGCCGATGCGCTGCAAGGTCGCCGCCCGCGAGCCGGGGTAGCCCGACAGCACCACCGCATCGACCCCACCGATGTCGATGCCGAGCTCGAGGGCGTTGGTGGTGGCGACCATGCGGGCCTCGCCGTCGCGCAGCGCCTGCTCGACCTCCCGGCGCCGCTGTGGCAGGTAGCCCCCGCGGTAGCCGCGGATCGCCGTGTCCGCGGGCGTGTGCGCCAGCGGCCCGGCCTCGGCGCGCTCGTCGTCCTGCAGGTAGCGCGTGAGCAGCTCGACCGCCTTGCGGGTGCGGCAGAAGACCAGGCTCTGGATGCCCGCGCGCCGGATCTCGCTGGCGATGACGCGCGTGACCTTGAGGTAGTCCCGTCGCACGCCGACCACGGGATCGACCACCTTGGGGTTGAACACCATCACGCGACGCGGGCCCGCGGGGGCGTGATCGCGGTCGATGCAGGTGAACGCGTCGCGACCGCACAGCCGCTGGGCCAGCTGCACGGGGTTGGCGATGGTCGCCGACGCGGCGATGATCTGCGGCCGGCTGCCGTAGTGGGCGCACAGCCGCCACAGCCGGCGCAGCACGTTGCCGACGTGGGAGCCGAACACGCCGCGGTAGGTGTGCAGCTCGTCGAGTACGACGTAGCGCAGGCCGGCGAGGAAGCGCGCCCAGCCCTCGTGCATCGGCAGCACGCCGCGGTGCAGCATGTCGGGGTTGGTCGCGACCACGGCGGCCCGCGATCGCGCCGCGCGGCGCTCGTCGGGCGGTGTGTCGCCGTCGTAGGGCGCAACGCCGACGTGGGCCGGCGCGGGCAGCTGCCGCGCGAGCTCCCGCATCGCCGCGCACTGATCCCGCGCGAGCGCCTTGGTCGGGAACAGCAACAACGCGCGGGCGTCGGGCTCGAGCAGCGCCGTATGGAGGATCGGCAGCTGGTAGCACAGCGACTTGCCCGACGCGGTACCGGTCGCGATCACCACGTCACCGCCCGCGAAGGTCGCTGCGAGTGCGTCGGCCTGGTGCGTGTACGGTGCGACGAGATCTCTTCGCGCGAGCGCCTGTTCGAGGCGCGGATCGAGGCTCGCCGGCCAACGCCCGAACGCGCCCAGACGCGGTGCTACGACGTGCTCCGCGACGAGATCCACTTCGTGGTGCGCACGCAGTCGCTCGGCAACCTGCGACAGCGCGTCGTCGAGGTCGCCCGAGAGATCTCCCCGCGTCGCCGCAGCCGAGGAAACGTCAGCTTCTCCCGCGCCGGATCGAGCAGATGTACCGTTGCCTGCCCTCTGAAGAAGGATCCTGGCGCGGGAGAAGCCTGACTGGTCCTCTAGCATCGAACGGATCGTCGCGCTCGAACTGAACGGACGCCCCTATGTATCATCCGTTCAGTGCGGCGTCAACTTCGAGGTGTGGGCCGGGTCGATCATTGTTCGGTCCAACGCGGTCCACACGCGGAACGTCCGGGCGGCAGCGCGGCCCGATCAACGGCCGCGGGTGCGCCCGCGGCGCGAGCCCGACGGCGGACCGCTGCGCTGCGATTCCGCCCGCGAAACCCCCGCAGGGCGCGGTTGCGCGGGGCCTGGAGCGGCAATCGCCGCGGCGCGGCCCGGGCCGCGATCGACCATGGCGTCGCCCGGATCGCCGTCGCTGCCGAGCCGCGCGAGGCGGTCGAGATGCTCGCGCCAAGCCGTGAAGTCTTCGGGCTCCGCGGCCTGCCACGACACCGTCTCACCGTGATCGGGGTGCACGAAGCCGAGCTCGGCCGCGTGCAGCATGACGCGCAACGCAGCGGCGTCGAGCCGCGGTGGCGGCCGCAGCAGCGGAGTCGCATCGCGCGAGCCGGGCGGCCACGCGCGCACGTAGACCGGCTCGCACACCAGCGCGTGCCCGGCCTCGGCGAGGTGGATGCGGATCTGGTGGGTGCGACCGGTCTCGAGTCGGCAGTGCACGAAGCTGACGCCGACCCCGACCACGCCGTCGAAGGCCGCGGGCGGCAGCGCGACGAACCGCTCGACACTGACGTGGGTCACGGCTCGCCGCGCAGAGCTCGGTGCGCGCGCTCGGCCGTGCCACGAGCCCCGCACACCGTCGCCGCGATCGGTCACCAGCAGGCTCTCGATCGCGCCGGCGCGCACGCGACCGTGGGCCAGCCCGAGGTAGCGACGGTGGATGGTGTGGGCGCGGAACTGCTGCGCGAGCTCCCGCTCGGCGGTCTTGGTGCGCGCGAACACCAGCAGCCCGGTGGTGTCCTTGTCGAGCCGATGCACGACCCGCAGCGGCGGCAGCTGTCGGCGCTCGCGTCGACGCAGCTGCGCCGAGACCTGCTGCACGACGGTGTCGTGCTCGTCGTCATCGAACGGCACGCTCGAGATGCCCGCAGGCTTGTCGACCACCACCAGGTCGGCGTCGACGTGGATGATGCGCTCGGCCGGGAACGCGCCGACCTCGAGCCGCTCCCGCGGCGCGGTCGGTCGCACGAGGATGCGGGCCCCCGCCCGCACGCGACGGGCGTCGTCGTGCTCGCGGACGTCGTCGAGCCAGACCTTGCCCTCGCGCACGAGCGTGCGCGCGCGACTCCACGGCACGTCCATCGCGCCGCGGACCAGCGCTGCCAGGGTCTGACCGCCCTGCTCGGCCACGAACGCGATCTCGCGGCGCTCGCTCATGGCGTGGGCTCCGGCACCAGCACCAGCTTGCCGATGGTCGAGCCCGACTCGAGCAGGCGCTGTGCGGCCGCGGCCTCGTGCAGGCCGAAGCTGGTCACGGGCAACGGCCGCAGCGCGCCCTCTTCGAACCACTTGCCCAGCTGTGTCATGCCGTCCTGCATCAGTCGCACGTGATCGAAGAGATAGCTGAGGTTGAAGCCCATCACGCTGCGGTTGCGCTGCGTCAGCGCGAACGGGGAGAAGCGCGGGGTCGTGAGGAAGTTCCACGCCAGCTTCAGCCACGACAGTCGCCGTCCGGCCTTGGGCAGCATCGACGCGAAGCCGTAGACGACCAACCGGCCCATCGGCGCCAGGTGGGCGAGGCTGCCACGCAGGGTCGTCACGCCGTTGGCGTCGAGCACCACATCGTAGCCCGCCGGCGCATGCAGCTCGGCGGTCGGCCACAGCGGCTCGCGCGAGGTATCGATCACCACGTGGGCCCCGAGCGCGTGGGCGTGGTCGACCTTGTGCGTGCCGCCGACGACCCCGACCACGTGGCAACCCAGCAGCCGAGCGATCTGCACCAACGCGCCCCCGACCCCGCCGGCGGCCGAGTGCACCAGCACGGTGGCGCCGAACTTGGGCCGCGCCAGCTCGACCATCGCGTGGTAGGCGGTGAGGAAGACCGCCGGGTACGACGCGGCCTGCTCGAACGACAGGCCGCGCGGGACCGCGAACACCTGCCGCCGCGGCACCACCAGATCGCTGGTGTAGCCGCCGAAGCGGGTCACCGCGATGACGCGCTCGCCGACCGCGACGTCATCGACCTCGGCGCCCACGCGCGCGACCTCGCCGGCGACCTCGAAGCCGGGGGTGATGGGCCAACCGACGTAGTCCTTGGCCGAGGCGTAGAGGCCCATGCGCACGATGCAGTCGGCGTAGTTGATGCCGGCCGCGCGCACACGGACGTGCACGTCCGTCGGCGAGCACGGCGGCAGCGGATGCTGCTCGAGGCGGAGCCGGTCGTAGCCGCCTGCGCGATGGATCACGATCTTCTGCATGGACGCCTGGCGCCGACGCGACGCGCCGACGGGCACTCTTAGCCGATGCCGCACCCGCGCGAAAGCACGGGCCGGCCCACGCCTGCGCTTGCCGATGATGTCGCGCGCGTGGCACGTTGGCGGCGATGGACGACGCCGCCACACCCGCTGCGCTCGCGGGCCTGCGGGTGCTCGAGCTGGGCCAGCTGCTGGCGGGCCCGTACGCCGGCTTCGTGCTCGCGGGCTTTGGCGCCGAGGTCATCAAAGTCGAGCCGCCCGGCGACGGCGATCCGTTGCGACGGTGGCGCAAGCTCGACGGCGACACCTCGCTGTGGTGGCGCTCACTGGCCCGCAACAAGCGCTGCGTGACCGCGGACCTGCGTCAGGAGGAGGGCCGCGCGCTCGTGCGCAAGCTGGTCGCGCAGGGCATCGACATCGTGATCGAGAACTTCCGCCCGGGACGACTCGAGCGCTGGGGCCTTGGGCCTGCGGATCTCTGGGCCATCGATCCGCGCATCATCGTCGTGCGCATCTCGGGCTACGGACAGCACGGCCCCAAGGCCCAGGAGCCCGGCTTCGCCAACGTCGCCGAGGCCTTCGGCGGCCTGCGCTACACCACGGGCGAGCCCGATCGACCGCCGGTGCGCGCGGGCATCAGCCTCGGCGACACGCTCACCGGCCTGCACGCCGCACTCGGAGCCATGATCGCCGTGCACGAGCGCGGCCGCTCGGGTCGCGGTCAGGTGATCGACTGTGCGCTGTACGAGTCGGTGTTCCAGGTGATGGAGAGCCTGGTGCCCGAGTACGATCGGCTGGGATTCGTGCGCGAGCGCAGCGGCAGCGCGCTGCCGGGCATCGTGCCCAGCAACACCTACCGCTGCACCGACGGCTGGCTGGTGTTGGGCGCCAACAACGACAGCCTGTTCCAACGGCTCATGCACACCATCGGTCGCGACGACCTGGGCGGCGATCCCACGCTCGCCCGCAACGACGGCCGTGTCGCGCAGACCGAGCGCATCGACGCAGCCATCGCGGCGTGGGCGAGCACGCGAGCGCTGGCCGACGCGCTCGCCCAGCTCGCGCTGGCCGAGGTGCCGAGCGGGCCGATCTACAGCATCGCCGACATCTTCGCCGATCCGCACTACGCGGCCCGCGGCATGCTCGAGCGCATCACCCTGCCCGACGGCTCGACGCTCGCGGTGCCACGACTGGCACCGCTGCTGTCGCGCACGCCGGCGCAGACCCGCCACGCCGGCGGTGCACTCGGGGCCGACAACGACGCGGTGTGGGGCGCGCTCGGGCTCGACCACGCCGCGCTCGCGCAGCTGCGGTCACGCGGCGTCATCTGAAGCGCGAGGCAGCGGCGGGCGGCGGCACGCGACGTCAGTGCACCGAGCTGGCGCTCGACCGCTCGGCCCGCAGGGTCGTGGTCGACTCGCAGCAGAAGTCGAACACGTCGAGGAGGTCACGCGGGGTCGTCCCGCCGTTCACCAGCGCCCGTCGGATCTCGTCGTACATCTCGAGCACGGTCCGGTAGTCGCGGCCGGTCGCGGCGCGGCCCAGTACCAGCTTGCGTCCGAGGCTCTGCGCCTGCAGGGCGACCACCGACGGTCGCACGTAGGCATGCAGCTCGGGCCGCAGCAGCGCCTGGGCGGTGGTGAGCAGCTGCCACGAGGGCCCCCGCAGGCCGGCGCGTGCCAGCGCGATGCGCAGGCGATCGAAGGTGCCTTCCAGATCCTCGGTGCCGTGCAGCGCGTCGATCAGGGCCCGCGACGCGGGCTCGTCGAAGCTCAGCGATTGCGCCGGTCGCAGCTGCGCGGTCGAGACCAGATCGGTCGCGGCCATCACGTCGAGCCAACGATTGCGCAGACGATCGAACTCACCCTGGGCGACCAGCGTGCGCAAGGGCTCGAGCGCCAGCAGTTCGCGGGCGCCGGCGATGCTCGGCGCGCGATGGCGCTTGAGTGGGCTGGGTCGGGTCGATGGATGTAGTCATGACGTGCGGCTCCTCGGGCAGTCCACCCGGGTTCGAAGGTTCGGAGCCGCGTGCATCAGCGGCCCCCGGCCGCGCGATGACGCCACGCCGCCGTGATCCGACGCGCTCGCCTCCGCATTGCGGAGCGAACTCGCCGTGCTCGACCCATCAGGTCCGGATCTCGCGGCGGAGCGCATCGGCGCTGCACGACGAGAAACCGAAAAACCTCTGCGGGCCGCTTCAAGGTAGCACCAACGCGGCAATTTCGCAAGCGCGCGGGTCCTCGGAGAGCGTCGTCGCGGATGACGGGCCGACCACGATCGCGCGACACTGACGGGGCCATGGCGCCTGATCGTCGCAAGCGTCGCTCGATCACGTCCGCGTCCGGCTTCGTCGCGCACGCGATGGGGCTCGCGTCGTGCGTGGTGTTGGCGTCGGCGTGCGACGGCGATCCCATCGATGACGACGCCAACGCCTGGGAGGCGGTGCCCGACATCCCCTACTGCGTCGGCGCGGCCGACTGGGATCCGCAGTGGACCGAGCTCGAAGAGCAGATCCTCGCGCGGGTGAACGACGCGCGCGCGCACGGGGCCGACTGCCGCACGGCTGGCAACTTCCCCGCCACCACGCCGCTGCGCATGGATCCCGCGCTGCGCTGTGCAGCACGCCTGCACTCGGCCGACATGGCCGCGCGCGACTACTTCGAGCACGACGATCCCGACGGCGGGTCGCCGTTCGAGCGCATCGAGGACGCCGGCTACACCTGGTCGACCGCCGGCGAGAACATCGCGGCTGGCTCGCCCGACGCCGCCGGCACCATGGCGCAGTGGATGGGTAGCGACGGCCACTGCTCGAACATCATGAACCCGGGCTTCGACGACATCGGGGTCGGCTACCATCCCGGCGGCGCGTATGGACACCTGTGGACGCAGACCTTCGGCGCACCGTGACGCGACGCGACGCCGCGCGCTCGCGGCCGTGACGGCGCTGCTCGGGGCCTGCGAAGCCGCGCCCGCCGACGAGCCCGACCGCAGCGCGCTGCCCGACGCGGCCTACTGCGATCCCGTGCGCACGTGGGGCGAGCCCGAGCAACGCGCCGAGGCGTCGCTGTTGCGCGCCTTGGAGAACGCGCGCGCGAGCGCGTCGGAGTGCGGTGCGCTCGGTCGCTTTCCGGCCGCGCCGGATCCACTGCAGCCGGTCGGGGCGCTGCAGTGCGCCGCGCGGCGGCATGCGCAGTACCTCGTCGGTCAGGAGACCCTGAGCCACGCAGACGCCGACGCGGCGCTCGTCGATGCCCGGGTCGCACAGGCCGGCTACGAGCCGGTGATCGTCAGCGAGCTGATCGCCGCCGGCACCGTCGACGCCGCACGCATCGTCGACCCGCTGTGGCAGCGCAGCCCCGCCCACTGTGCCGATCTGCACGCACCCGACTGGCAGGACGTCGGCGTCGCTGCGCTCGGCGATCCCGCGTCGCGCTGGGGCGCGGTCTGGGTGGTCGTGCTCGGCGTGCCGCAGCCGTAGCCGGTATCCCGCGGGCCAGCCGGCGGCGTGATAGCCTACGCGCCGCCCGTGCCGCGTCCACCGTCACGCCGTCTGACCCCGTCGAGCGCCGTGCTCGCGGCGATCGCCGTGCTCGCGCCGACCGCTGGCTGCGTCATCGACGAGCTGCAGGTCGACGACGTCGGCGAGGCCCCGTACTGCGAGCCGGCCGCGACCTGGCCGCGCGAGTACGCCGAGCTCGAAGCCTCGCTGCTCGAGCGCATCGCGACCGTGCGCCGGCAGGGTCGTAGCTGCGGCGACGTGCACCACAACCCGGTCACCGCCTTCGAGCTGCAGCCGCAGCTGCACTGCGCCGCGCGCCTGCATGCGACCTTCGTCGCCGAGCACACGGGCCTCTCGCACGAGGGACAAGACGGCAGCACGCCGCTGTCGCGCGCGGCCCAGGCCGGCTACGACGGCGCGCCGCGCTACGAGCTGCTCGCGCGCGACTACGAGGGCGCCGGCGCCGTGCTGCAGGCATGGCTCGAAGATCCCCAGCACTGCGATGCGCTCTTCGACAACACGATCCGCGAGATCGGCGTGGGCCACTCCCGCAGCGGGCCGCCGGCGCTGTCCGATCGCGACGGCATCGGCTGGGTGATCGTGCTCGGCGAGCGCAAGTAGAGCCGCACGACCAGGGTTCGACTGGACATCCGAAGCGAGGCACTGGTGGATCATCCCCCCGCGATTGTTCGACTGGCCCGTGCATGGGGCCTGCAGGTCGGCTTCCACGACTTCACCGGCACGTTCCGTGACAGCCGCGAGGACTCGCTGCGGGCTGTGCTCGCGGCCCTCGGCGCGGCCGTCGAGGGCGACCTCGAGGCCGCGATCCGCGAGCGCGAAGAAGCCCGCGCGCGCGAGCTGCTGCCGCCGGTGCTGGTCGCATGGGATGGCTGGCTCGACGTGCAGCTGCGCGTGCCCCGGGAGCGCATCGACGCCACGCTCACGCTCACGCTCACGCTCGAGCACGGCGAGGTGCGCTCGTTGCCGCTGCGGGCCAGCGACGCCGAGCGAGCGCGGGCGACCGACGCCGACACCATCGCGATCGCGGCGCGCTGGCCGACCGCACTACCGACCGGCTACCACCGCCTGGTGGTCGCGGGCACCGACGCCGCCGCCGTGGTGTTGGCCGCACCGCGCCGGGTGTGGCAGCCGCCCGCGAGCCCGCCACCGCGGCACTTCGGCGTGTTCGCGCCGATGTTCGCGCTGCACTCCGAGGGCAGCCTCGGGGTCGGCGACTTCGGCGACATGGCGCGGCTGTACGACGTCGTCGCGGCGCGGGGTGGCAGCGCGGTCGCGACGCTGCCGTTGCTGTCGGCGTACCTCGACGACCCGTGCGAGGCCAGCCCCTACGTGCCGTGCTCGCGGCTGGCGTGGAACGAGCTGTACCTCGACCTGCGTGCGATCCCGGAGCTCGCCCACACGCCGGCGGCCGCGGCCGTGCTCGCCCACCCCGACACCACCGCCGAGATCCATCGGCTGCGCGGGCTCGATCTGGTCGAGCACCGCGCCGAGATGGCGCTGCGACGCCGCGTGCTCGCGCCGCTGGCCGAGGCGCTGTTCGCCGACACCGGCCCGCGTCGCGACGCCTTCGATGCGTTCGTCGCGGCGCGCCCCGAGCTGGTCGACTACGCCCGCTTCCGGGCCGCGCAGGAACGCTTCGGGGTGGCCTGGGATCGCTGGCCCGAGACCGCCAGGGCCGGCGTGCTGCCGGCGCCGGTCGACCCCGTCGAACAGGCCGCGATGCGGCACCACCTGTTCGCGCAGTTCTGCTGCCACGAGCAGCTGACGGCGCTCTCGCAGCACATGTCCGGCGGCGGACTCGGGCTCTACCTCGACCTGCCGGTCGGCGTGCACGGGCTCGGCTTCGACACCTGGCGACATCGCGAGGTCTTCGTGCACGGCCTCGCCACCGGCGCGCCGCCGGACCTGTTGTTCGGCGGGGGACAGAACTGGGCCTTCCCGCCGTTGCACCCCGACGCGCTGCGGCGCAGCGGCCACGCGTACACCATTGCGATGATCCGCAACCACCTGCGGTACGCCAAGGCGCTCCGCATCGATCACGTGATGGGCCTGCATCGCCTGTACGTGATCCCGCAGGGCGCCCGCGCGACCGAGGGCGTCTACCTCGAGTATCCCCACGACGAGTTCTACGCGATCTTCTCGATCGAGTCGCACCGCAGCGGCACGCTGCTGGTCGGCGAGGACCTCGGCACCGTGCCCGGAGAGGTCCACGAGGCCATGCGCGAGCACGGCGTGCTGGGCATGCACGTGGTCGAGTACGCCGCGCGGCCGCAGCCACCCGCGCTGCCCCGCGCCGGGAGCGACACCGCGGCCTCGGTGAACACCCACGACATGCCGACGTTCGCGGCCTACTGGTGCGGCGACGACATCGACGACCGCGTCGCACTGGGCTGGATCGACGACGCCACCGCGGCCGCGGATCATCGCGCACGCGCGGCGCTGCGCGGCAGCCTGCGCGCACACTGGTCGGAGCGCACGCCGCTCGCGCCCGACGCCGATGCCGACGCGGCCTACGACGCGTGCTTGGTCGATCTGGGCGACAGCGAAACGCCGCTGGCCCTGGTCGCGCTCGAGGATCTGTGGGGCGAGCTGCACCCCCACAACGTGCCGGGCACCTGGCTCGAGCGACCCAACTGGCGTCGACGCGCGCGCTTCGGCGTCGACGCGCTGCCCGAGGCCGCGCTCGCCAAGCTGACCCGGCTCGCGCAGGCCCGCGCCGGCGGCGTGCAGGCGGGCGCGGTGCGCCACGACGCCAGCCGCATCAGCGCCGACGATCTGCACTGGTTCAACGAGGGCACCCACGAGCGCGTGCACGACAAGCTCGGCGCGCACCCGCACTGCGTCGACGGCGTCGACGGGGTCGCGTTCGCGGTGTGGGCCCCGTCCGCGCGCGAGGTCAGCGTCATCGGCGACTGGAACGCGTGGCGCCCGGGCGCCCACCCGCTGCACGTGCACGGCAGCTCCGGCATCTGGGAGGGCTTCGTACCGGGCGTGGCGCCCGGCTGCCGCTACAAGTTCGACATCGTCGGCGAGCACGGCCACGCCGAGAAGGCCGACCCGGTGGCCGCGTGGGCCGAGGCACCGCCGCGCACCGCCTCGCTGGTGGCCCGCAGCTCGCCGAGCTTCGACGACGAGGCCTGGCTCGAGCGCCGCGCCGCCGCCAACCGCCTCGACGCGCCGATGACGATCTACGAGTGCCACCTGGGCTCGTGGATGCGCGTGCCCGAGGAGGGCAATCGCATGCTCGGCTACCGCGAGCTGGGGGTGAGGCTGGCCGAGTACCTCGGTCGCACCGGCTTCACCCACGTCGAGCTGCTGCCGGTGATGGAGCACCCCTTCTACGGCTCGTGGGGCTACCAGACCACCGGCTACTTCGCCCCCACCGCGCGTCACGGCAGCCCCGCCGACTTCCGCGCGATGATCGACACGCTGCACGCCGCCGGCATCACGGTGATCCTCGACTGGGTGCCATCGCACTTCCCGTCCGACGCGTTCGCGCTGGCCAACTTCGACGGCACGCACCTCTACGAGCACGCCGATCCGCGCAAGGGCTACCACCCCGACTGGCACAGCTCGATCTTCAACTACGGCCGCTACGAGGTGTGTTCATTCCTGGTGTCGAGCGCGCTCAGCTGGCTCGAGCGCTTCGGCGTGGACGGCTTGCGCGTCGATGCGGTCGCGTCGATGCTCTACCTCGACTACTCGCGCAAGGCCGGCGAATGGGTGCCCAACGTCCACGGCGGACGCGAGAATCTCGAGGCGATCGCGTTCCTGCGGCGGCTCAACGAGGCCCTGTTCCGCCGCTTCCCCGGCGCGCAGAGCTTCGCCGAGGAATCGACCGCGTGGCCGATGGTCTCGCGTCCGACCTGGCTCGGCGGGCTCGGCTTCGGGCTCAAGTGGGACATGGGTTGGATGCACGACACGCTGCGCTACATGGGCCGCGATCCGATCCACCGCGGCTGGCACCAACACGAGCTCACCTTCCGCATGATCTACGCGTTCGGCGAGAACTTCGTGTTGCCGCTGTCCCACGACGAGGTCGTGCACGGCAAGGGCTCGATGCTCGGCAAGATGCCGGGCGACCGCTGGCAGAAGTTCGCCAACCTGCGCCTGCTGTACGGCTACATGTGGGGCCAGCCCGGCAAGAAGCTGCTGTTCATGGGCGGCGAGTTCGCGCAGGAGCGCGAGTGGAACCACGACCTCTCGCTCGACTGGCACCTGCTCGGCGACGGCATGCACGCCGGGGTGCAGCGCTGGATCGCCGATCTCAACCGCCTGCACCGCGACCAGCCCGCGCTGCACGAGCAGGACCACGACCCCGCGGGCTTCGAGTGGATCGACTTCACCGACGCCACCAACAGCGTGTTCGCGTGGCTGCGCCGCAGCCGCAGCGGCCAGAGCGTGCTCGTGGTGTGCAACTTCACGCCGGTGCCGCGACCGGGCTATCGCATCGGCGTGCCGCACCCCGGGCACTGGTACGAGCTCGCCAACAGCGACGCCGGCGAGTATGGCGGCAGTGGGCTCGGCAACTTCGGAGGCCGCGACGCCGAGCCGGTCGGCGCGCACGGGCGCGGCTGGTCGCTCGAGCTCACGCTCCCGCCGCTCGGCTGTATCATGCTGCGTTGCGGGGACCCCACGTGAGCGCGCGGTACATCTGCATCCACGGCCACTTCTACCAGCCGCCGCGGGAGAACCCGTGGCTGGAGTCGATCGAGGTGCAGCCGTCGGCGTACCCGTTCCACGACTGGAACGAGCGCATCACCGCCGAGTGCTACGGGCCCAACGCGGCCGCGCGCATCCTCGACGAGCAGGGCTGCATCACCCGCATCGTCAGCAACTACGCGCGCATGAGCTTCAACTTCGGGCCGACCCTGTTGGCCTGGCTCGAGCGCGCGCGACGTGACGTCTATCGCTCGATCATCGCGGCCGATGGTCAGAGCCGCAAGCGCTTCGCCGGGCACGGCTCCGCGATGGCGCAGGCCTACAACCACTCGATCCTCCCGCTGTGTCGGCCCCGCGACAAGCGCACGCAGATCCGCTGGGGGCTGCGCGACTTCGAGGTCCGCTTCGCGCGGCGTCCCGAGGGCATGTGGTTGCCCGAGACCGCCGTCGACATCGAGACCCTCGAGCTGCTCGCCGACGAGGGCATCGCATTCACGCTGCTGGCACCCCACCAGGCCGGCGCGATCCGAGCGCGCAGCGACGGCAGCCCGTGGGTCGACGTCGGCGGCGCGCGCATCGATCCGCGGCGGGCCTATCGCGTGGAGCTGCCGGGTGGCCGCTCGATCGCCGTGTTCTTCTACGATGGTCCGGTGTCGCAGGCGATCGCGTTCGAGCGGCTGCTGCAGAGCGGCGACGGCTTCGCCACCCGCCTGCGCGGAGCCTTCGACGGCCGCGAGGAGGCCCAGCTGGTCCACGTCGCGACCGACGGCGAGACCTACGGTCACCACCATCGCTACGGCGACATGGCGCTGGCGTACGCGCTGCACACCCTCGAGCAGGCCCAGGACGTGCGGCTCGTCAACTATGGCGAGTTCCTCGCGCGGCACCCTCCGACCTACGAGGCCCGCGTGGTCGAGCGGACCTCGTGGAGCTGCGCCCACGGCATCGAGCGCTGGCGCGCCGACTGCGGCTGCAACAGCGGCGGCCACCCGGGCTGGTCGCAGCGCTGGCGCGGGCCGCTGCGCGCCGCGCTGGACTGGCTCGCGGCGCGGCTCGACGCGGTGTTCGAGACCGCCGGCGCACCGCTGCTGCGCGACCCATGGGTCGCGCGCGACGGCTACATCGACGCGATCCTCGATCGCAGCCCCGAGGCCCTCGAGCGATTCTTGCTGCGCCACGCCACCGGCAAGCTCGACCCGGCCGCACGCACGCGCGCGCTGGAGCTGCTCGAGCTGCAGCGACACGCCCTGCTGATGTACACCAGCTGCGGGTGGTTCTTCGACGAGGTCTCGGGCATCGAGACGGTACAGATCATCCGCTACGCCGCGCGGGCGGCATCGCTGGCCGAGCGCCTCGACCCCGGGCTGGCCGGCCCGGACGGGCTGCAGGCGGGGTTCCTCGCGCAGCTCGCCCACGCGGTCGGCAACCTGCCGGAGTTCGCCGACGCCGCGGTGGTCTACCGCCGCAACGTCGACGTGCTCGACCTCGACAAGCTCGCGGCCCACTACGCGGTCAGCTCGCTGTTCCACGGCTACGAAGAGCGCACCGAGCTGTTCGCGTACTTCGTCGATCAGCTCGACATGCGCAGCCACTCGCTCGGCCGTGCGAAGCTGGTGCTCGGCACCATCCGCATCACCTCGCGCGTGACCTACGAGACCCAGGTGCGCAGCTTCGGCTTCGTGCACTTCGGCGATCACAACCTCTCGGGCGGCGTGCGGCACTTCGAGCAGGCCGCCGACTACGAGGCGATGTGCCGCGAGGTCGCGAGCGCGTTCGAGCGCGCCGACATGCCCGAGGTGCTGCGCCTACTCGACGGCCACTTCCTCGAGCTCACCTACTCCCTGCGCTCGCTGTTCCGCGACGAGCAGCAGCGCGCGCTCGACGTCATCGTCCGCTCGGCGCTGACCGACGCCGAGGCGCTCGCCAGCCAGCTCTACGAGACCCACTCGCCGCTGCTGCGCTACCTCGCCACGCTCGACCTGCCGCTGCCCAAGTCGCTGCGCGGGCTGGCGGACTTCGTGCACAACAGCTCGCTGCGCCGCGAGCTCGAGCGCCACGAGCTCGAGTTCCCCCGCATCCGCGCGCTGCTGTCGGAGTCCGAGGACGTCGGCACCGAGCTCGACAGCGCCGGCATCGGCTTCGCCCTGCGTCAGGCGATCGAGCGCGCCGCCAACCTGTGGGCCGAGGAACCCGAGCAGCTGGGGCGCCTGCGGCGACTCCGGCGCGCCGCCGAGTTCGGCCGCGAGATGTCGCTGGAGCTCGACCTCCACCACGTGCAGAACCGCTTCTATGCCCTGCTCGAGGCGGTCTATCCCCGCTTCTACGAGCAGGCCGAGCGCGGCGACCCGATCGCGATCGAGTGGCGCGAGCACTTCCGGGCGCTCGGCGAGGCCCTGCGCGTGCGCGTCGGGCCGTGACCACACCAAGGGGCGCGCGTCCGACGATGGGCCGGCGCGGTCTGACTCCGGCGCGCAGAGTTGGGGCATCATGGCAGGCGTCGCCATGTTGGCCGCCATCATGTTCGCTGCGAGCCTCGCCGCGACGCCCGAGCCCGGGCGCCTCGACGACGAGCGGACCGTGCTGTGGACGGCGATCGATGACCTGCGACGGAGCATCGCGCTCTACCAGGCCGCGCTGACGATCGAGCGCTGGCAACCCTTCCCGCGGGTGCTGCGGAGCAAGCGTCGGCAGCTCCGTCGGCTCGTGAAGCTGTCGGTTGCGCGGGGGCACGGTGACCCGCCCGTGCTGTGGGACCCCGCAACCGTGGCGTCGCCGCCCGAGCGCACCGCTGCCTGTGCGCGGGCGGTCGACCAGGAGCTGCGCAACGCGGCGATCTACGAGACCGCGCTGGCGCAGGGCTCCTCACCGGCGGTCGAGCGCAAGCTCCGGGCGATGCACCGACGCGTGCGTGAACATCACATCGTCGCGTTCGAGTCCTGCGTGCGCCACGGGTGACGGGCGCTGCTACGCTCCCCGGCACGCCATGAAGTGGGAACGCGGACACCAGAGCAGCAACGTCATCGACCGTCGCGGTGGTGGCGCGGGCGGCAAGATCGGCCTCGGGGTCGTCGGCACCATCATCGCGGTGCTGGTGTCGCGCTGGATCGGCATCGACATCACGCCGCTGCTGGGGGGCGGTGGTGATGGCGGCGGCGAGCCCATCCCCGCCGACCAAGACGCCGATCGCGAGCTCAAGGAGTTCGTCTCGTTCGTCTTCGACGACGCGCAGGCGACGTGGTCGAAGCTGCTGGGCCCGCGCTGGCGCGACGCCAAGATGGTGCTCTTCAGCGACGCCGTGCAGACCCGCTGTGGCCACGCCGACAGCGGTGTGGGGCCGTTCTACTGCGGCGGCGACGAGATGGTGTACATCGACCTGCGCTTCTATCGATTGCTCGATCAGAAGTTCGGCGCCCCCGGCGACTTCGCGCAGGCCTACGTGATCGCGCACGAGGTCGGGCACCACGTACAGCACCTGCAGGGCGTCTTCGAGCGCACCGCGGCGCAGGCCCGCGGCGACGCGCGCCGCGAGAAGGAGCTGTCGATCCGGCAGGAGCTGCAGGCCGATTGCTACGCCGGTGTGTGGGCGTTCCACAGCCAGCGCAAGGACCTGCTCGAGGCCGGCGATCTCGAGGAGGGGCTCGGCGCCGCGAGTGCGGTCGGCGACGACACCCTGCAGAAGATGGCGACCGGCAAGGTCCAGCCCGAGACCTGGACCCACGGCTCGTCGGCACAACGCATGAAGTGGTTCCGCCGCGGCTTCGATACCGGCGACGTCGACGGCTGCGACACCTTCGGCGTCGACGCGCCATGACGATCGCGGCTACCCGCAGTAGCCGCTGCCGCCGTCGGGCACACCGCTCGTGTCGCAGACGCCCGACATGCACTGCGAGCCGTCGAGGCAGGGCTCGTCGGTGGCGCCGTGGGTGCACACCGCCATCGGCGTGGTGTCGACGAAGATCGTGATGCAGGTACCGTCGACCTCGCAGACCTCGCCGTCGACGCACGCGGGCATCCCGGCGGACGTCCCGCTGCCGCTCGAGTCGCCGCTGCCGCTCGAGCCGCTGCTGCCGCTCGAGCCGCTGCTGCCGCCCGAACTGGAGGGGTCGGCGACGCCATCGGTGAAGATGCTCCCGGCGGTGATCGCCATCGAGCCCGCCGACATGTCGATCGGTGGTGGGTTGCCTTCGTCCTCGGGCTTGCAGCCCGCCGCCGCGGCCAGCCCGAGCCACCCCGCGACGACGACGTACCCCCTCGTGCCCGACATCCTGCGGTCCTTCATGGCGCCGAGGATGGCACGGAAGTCGACGTCTCGGGAATCGCGTACGCGCCCGTCGCGTGGCACACGACCTCGCCGGGGCGATCCACGGAGTGCATGCGGACGTCGCCGTGGATCAGGCGCCGGCCGGCCTTGAGGACCTCGCAGCGCGCCAGCAATGCGACCGGTCGCAGCCGCCGCAGGAAGTGGATCGCCATGTGGGCCGTGACCGCGAGCGGTGCGTAGCCGACGATCGAGCACACCGCGGCCCACAGCGTCAGGTCGGCGAGGGTGAACATGGTCGGGCCGCTGATGGTCCCGCCTGGCCGCTCGAACGCGTCGTCGTAGTCGAGCTCGAGGTCCACGCGGCCGCGGTTCCACGCGCGCAGTCGCCAGCGGAACTCGGGCGCCACGCGCAGGCCCTGCTCGACCATCGCGACGAAGCGCTCCGCCGCGAGCGCTGGTTCCGTGTCCGATGCCATCGCCGCGCACGATCGCACGCGAGCGCAGCGACCCACAAGCGGACGCCCACCCCTGACCACCCCCAAGGGGATGGCGAGGACGCCGACGCGTTACCCCCGGCCCGCGGGATGCGGATGCGGCGTGCAAACCACCACCCAGGCGCGTCACAATGGGGGCATGTTCCTTGGCCTTCGAGTTCATCGGTGCGCCGCGGCGATCGTCGCCATCGCGGCCGGGTCGCTCGCGTGCAGCCGCGACAACCCGCTGTTCGGGCAAGACGCCGGCCTCGACGGCGACGGCGACGGCGGCGCGTCGTCGAGCCCAGGGACCGGTGCGCTCACGGTCTCGGCGGGGAGCGAGGGCGGCACCGGATCGCTCGACACCGGGGTGCTCGACACCGGCCCACTCGACACCGGCCCACCCGACACCGGCGCAGGTTCGTGTGGCGACGGCGAGATCGGTGGCAACGAGGACTGCGACGATGGCCCCGACAACGGCGACCTCGCGTCCTGCCACCACGACTGCACCTTCAACACCTGCGGTGACGGCTTTCCCGGGCCCGGCCAACCCTGCGACGACGGCAACGACATCGACGACGACGCGTGCAGCAACGCGTGCGTCCCGGCGACGTGCGGCAACGGCGTGGTGGACCCCGAAGAGGCCTGTGACCTGAGCGCACCGAACCCCGTGGCGAACTGCACCCGCAAGTGCACGCTCAACGTCTGCCACGACGGCATCCAGTTCGGCAACGAGCTCTGCGACGACGGCAACACCAACGACGACGACGACTGCGTCGGCGAGTGCGTGCTGGCGACCTGCGGTGATGGCTACCTACGTCTCGGGGACGAGCAGTGTGACCCCGGCGTGCCCATCACGATGACCTGCGAGGATTTCGGCTACGTCACGGGCGCGGTGCATTGCAACGACGACTGCACCTTCGACGCCACCGACTGCTACACCTGCGGCAACGGAATCGTGGAGGGACCCGAGCACTGCGACTTCGGCAAGTCCGGCACGGAGTCGTGCGGCAGCCTGGGTTGGACTGGCAACGGCGCCGCGACCTGTTCGAGCTCCTGCGAGCTCACGCTCGACGAAACCTGCTGTGTCCCCACAGGCCTCGCGTGTCTCCTCGCCGACGGCAGCATCTGCTGCAGCCTCAGCTGCAACGCCGTGACCGGCCTGTGCAACTGACACGGCCCGGCGTTGCGCCTGCTAGTACCTCGACACAGCGAGAGTGACGGGCCATAACACCGCCCTGACCGCGCCTCGCCGCGTTGCCGCACCTTGAAATACGCCCGGTATTCCGGCGGCACGGCGCCTTGCGGAGTCGCGGCCATGACGGCGTTCTGACCCATCACTATCGCTGTGTCGAGGTACTAGCGCCGCGGCGACCGACGATTGCGCCGCACCAGCGTGCGATCGCCGAACATCCGGTCACGCTCGCGGCGCATGATCGCGAGCTCCGAGGGGTGGAAGCCGCGCAGCTCTGGCGGCGGCTCGTCGCGCGGGGTCTTGTTCATGATGCTGACCGCGAAGCGCGAGTGCGGCAGCCCGAAGAAGTGGCCCAGCTCGTGCGCGAGCACCCGCTCGGGTGCGATCGACGACAGGATCACGAAGCGACGCGACGGCTCGGCGCGCACGCGCCAGTGCACGCCGCGGATCTCGTCGCCGGCGATGTCGACATCCGCCAAGCGTCGGACCACGAACACGTGCACGACACCGGCCGGGGTCGCATCGCGGCCGAGCGCGTCGCGGTCGCTGCGGCCGTCGATGTCGGCCTGATCGGCGGGCGCCTCGCGGACACCGGCGACCTCGAACGCGACGCCGATGTCGGCGTAGAGCCGATTGGCGGCGGCGACCTGCGCCGCAAACCACTGCGGCGGTCGCACGGGCTCGCCGTCTTCGACCACCACGTGCACGAACAACCCGACGCAGGCGTGCGTGGCATCGCAGCGGCCAGTGCCAGTCTCGAACGCGCGCAGGCCGAGCGCGGCCTGGCAGCGCAGCAGCGTCAACACCCCCAGCGATGGCGCGACCGGCTCGAACGCGGCGGCGACCGGCGAGCACGACATCACCGCTGCGGCCACCAGCAGCCGGGTCGCCGCGGACCGGAGGGCGCGCGTCAGAAGCCCACCCGCGCGAGTCGGAGGATCTCGAAGATTGCGCGGGCCGCCGGCGACTTGTTCAGCGTGTAGAAGTGGATGCCCGCGACGCCCTGCGGCGCGCGCTCGAACGCCTCACCGCCGGCGGGCCGCAGCAGCCCGCGGCACTGGTGCGCGGCATAGCTGACGCCGGTCCAGAACACCTCCTGCGCATCGCCCTCGACGTCGCCGAGGCGCTCCCGCAGGCGCGCAGGGATCGATGCGCCGCACATCTGCGAGAAGCGGTCGATCTGCGAGACGTTGGTCACCGGCATGATGCCGGCGAGCATCGGCTGCGTGATGCCGATTGCCCGCGCGCGGCGCTCGAAGTCGAAGAACGCGTCGTTGTCGAAGAACAGCTGCGTCACGAGGAAGTCGACCCCCGCGTCGACCTTGGCCTTGAGGTGCAAGGTCGACCTCGGCGTCGCGGGCCTCGGGATGGGTCTCGGGGTAGCACGCCGCACCGATCGAGAACTCGCCGTGGGCCCGCGCGAACGCGACCAGCTCGGCCGCCTGGGCGAAGCCGCCCTGGGTGGCCACGAACCGCTGCTCGCCCTTGGGTGGGTCGCCGCGCAGCGCCAGCAGGTTCTTGACGCCGGCCTCGGCGAGCTGGTCGAGCACGCCCGCGAGCTCGTCCCGCGTGGCGCCGGCGCAGGTGAGATGCGCCATCGCTTCGATGCCGAACTCGCGCTTGATGCGGACCACCAGATCGATGGTGCGCGTGCGCGTGCTCCCGCCCGCGCCGTAGGTCACCGACACGAAGTCGGGCTCGAGCGGTGCGAGCCGCTCGAGGCTCCGCAGCAGCGCGGTCTCCCCCTCCGTGGTACGGGGCGGGAAGAACTCGAAGCTGAAGACGGGCCGCTTGTGCGCGAGTCGGTCGCGAATGAACATGCCGCGGCGATGATCGCCGCCGCGGCCGATCACCGCAACCCGGTCACGACCGTCGTCGGCGTCGCCACCACGCCCCGGCGGTGAGCAGCAGCAGCAAGCCACCGCGCGGCGACGCGTTGCGATCGACCTCGCACGCGCAGCCCTTGCCGTCACCGTCGTCGCTCGCGCCTGCGTCGTCACCCCCCGCGTCATCGCCCGCCGAGCCACCGTCGCTGCCGCCATCGGCCGAGCCACCGTCGCTGCCGCCGTCGCTGCCGCCGTCGCTGCCGCCGTCGCTGCCACCGTCGTCGCCGCCGGGCACGTAGGGCTCGTGGGTGTCGCCCCAGTACGGGGCCTCGCACTGCGACGCGAGCGTGTCGACGCCAGGGTTGGGGCCTGACTCGAGCACGAGATCGCCGTGGTCGACACACGCGACCACCGGCGCCGAGACGCTGCCATCGATGAGGCTCACGACCTCGACACCGATGCAGTAGCGATCGGCCGCAGCGGCGAACGAGGCCTGCAGTCCGACCTCACCGAGCGCACTGGCGACGTCGAGCACCGCGTAGGGCACGACCCCATCCTCGGGCCCCGACAGTGCGCGCAGGAACGACTGCGACAGCATCGGATCCTCGGGCAGCACCAACCCCGCGTCGACCACGGGCACGTCCTGCAGATCCTCCCCGACACAGGTCGGGCCGCACGCGCCGATGTCCCCGTCGCAGCACACCTGCCGCCCCTGCGCGGTCTCGACCGCCGACAGCGCGACGTCCTCGAGCGCCGCCTGCGGCAGCGCGCCGGCGGCCGCCTCACCGGTCGTGACGTCGAGATTGATCTCGACGCTCGGCGCCATCGCATCGGGTTGATCGAGCACCGCGATCGTGGCGACGTACGCGGTCGAGGCTGCGAAGCCGGCATCGGGCCGCCACACGACGAACAGGTCGCTGGCGTCGGGTGCAGCGTCGTGGATCTCGACGGTCTCGATGGTGCCGGGGATCTCGACGTCGCCCGCGGTCACCGTGATCGTCATGAGCGCCAGGGCCTCGTCGATCGGCCCGTAGGTCTGCGCGCGGAAGGCAATCACGCCGTCGGTCGGGACCCCTGCACGCGCGCCGTCCGTCAGCGAGGGAAAGAGCGCCAGATCGGGCACCGGCGAGCACGCCTGCGCCCTGCCCTCCACCGCACCGAACACTGCCAGCAGCGCGCACGCGCCGACCACGCCATCCACCATCCAACCAGCCATGCATCGTGGCAGTGCAAGATCCGGGGCCAGCCCACGGGGCACCGGAATCGTTGCCGCCACAGGTGATGTGCCACTGCCAGTGGCGAGACATCGTCGTCGCGGCCATGGCAGCGACGTCGCGGGCCCACGGGCCCTGCGTGGACCGCCGCGCGCTTGGGCACGCCACCCGCTAGTACAGCTCGCCGGCCTCGACGCGCTCGCGCCCCGCGTCGCCCTGCACGAGCAACGCGCCGTCGTGATCGAGGCCGATCGCTCTCACCTGGCGGCGCGCGCGGCCGCCGTCGACCGAGACCGCGACCACGGTGCCGAGCGAGACGCACGCGGCCTCGTAGCGATCGCGGATGGCCGCGAAGCCGTCGCGGGCGAAGGCCTCGAGGCAGGGCTCGAGCGCGTGCAGCACCGCGGCCAGCAGCGCGACGCGATCGCAGCGCTCGCCGGTGGCCTGCTCGATCGAGGTCGCGATCGCGGTGAGCTCCGGTGGCCACGGCTGCGCGCGCACGTTGAGTCCGAAGCCGACCACGAACTGTGGCGTGGTGCCGGCCCAGCGGCCCTCGCAGAGGATGCCGCCGAGCTTGCGATCGCCGACCAGCAGGTCGTTGGGCCAACGCAGGCCGAGGCCGCCGATGGTGCCCGCGAGCCCCTCGTACAGCCCGACCGCCACCGCCAGCCCCAGCGCCGACCAGCGCGCATCGGCCTGCGACGGCCGCAGCACGAAGCTGGCGTAGAGGCTCGCGCCCGGCGGCGAGTGCCACACCCGACCGAAGCGACCGCGCCCCGCGTCCTGACGATCCGCGGTCACGAGCGCGCCGTGGGGCGCGTCCGACCATGCGGCCGCGCGATCGTTGGTCGAGCCGATGCGCCCGTGGTGCTCGTGGGCGCGCCCCAGCCAGCGCGTGCGCAGCCGCTGCGACAGCGAGCCGAGCGCGTCGTCGCTCACGTGCGGATCTCGAACAGCAGCGAGACGTCGGCCGCACGCACCGAGTGGGTCAGCGCGCCGACGCTCACCAGATCGATGCCGAGCGTCGAGAGCTTGGGCACCCGCTCGAGCTCGACGTTGCCGGAGACCTCGATGATCGCGCGACCGGCGATGCGGGCCACGGCCGCGGCGATGGTCGCGTCGTCCATGTTGTCGAGCAGGATCGCATCGCAGCCGGCGGCGAGCGCCTGGTCGACCTCGACCAGGTTGGTGACCTCGCACTCGATGCGCATGCCGTGGGGCGCGTGGGCACGCGCGGCCAGGATCGCGGGCGCGATGCCGCCGGCGCAGCGGATGTGGTTCTCCTTGATCAGCACACCCGCGCCGAGATCGTTGCGATGGTTGTGGGCACCACCGGTTCGCACGGCGTAGCGATCGAGCGCACGCAGGCCGGGCATGGTCTTGCGGGTGTCGGTCACGCGGCAGCGACCGCCGGCGGCCTCGGCGTAGCGACGCGCGGTCGCAGCGATGCCGCACATGCGCTGCACGAGGTTCAGCGCGGTGCGCTCGGCGGCCAGCAGCGCGCGGGCGTTGCCCTCGACCTCGGCCAGCACGGTGCCCCGCGCGACGGACTCGCCGTCGCGACGCAGCGGCCGCCAGCGCGCGTCGGGATCGAGCCGCACGAACACCGCGGCGGCGACCGTCAAGCCGCACACCACGGTCTCGCCCTTGGCGACGAGCTGCGCGCTCGCGGTGGCGTCGCGCGGCACCATCGCGCGCGCCGTCACGTCGCCGGCGGCGAGGTCCTCACGCAGTGCTCGGTCGATGACGTCGTCGACGTCACCCAGCTCGGAATCCCACATCGTTCGTGTCCTTGCTCGGGGTCGAGACCGGTGCGCGCCAGATCTCGATGGGCCAGCCGCGCTGCGACGCGACGCGACGCAGACGGGGATCGGGGTTGACGACCACCGGGTGGCCGACGCGCTCGAGCATCGGCAGGTCGGTGTAGCTGTCACTGTAGAAGTAGCTGCGCTCGAGCGCGACGTCGTGGGCGCGCGCGTAGGCCTCGGCGTAGTGGACCTTGCCGGCACCGTAGCACGCCGGTCGCACGTGACGACCGGTGAAGTGCTCACCCTCGACCTCGATGGTCGTGCACAGCATGTGCTCGATGTCGAGCTCGCGCGCGAGCGGCTGAGTCATGAACTGCGTCGCCGAGGTCAGCAGCACCACCGTCTCGCCGGCGTCGCGGTGCCGGGCGATGCGCTCGCGGGCCTCGACGCAGATCGCCCAGCGGACCTCGTCGAGGAACCACTGCTCGATCTCGCGGGCCAGCGGCGCGACCTGCTTGCCGGCGTAGGCCTGCAGCACGCGGGTCGCCATCGCCTCGTAGTCGAGCAGGCCGAAGCGGTACTGCAGCAGCCACTTGAGCGCGCGCGCCAGCTCGACCACGCCCATCTGCCCGGTGCGACGCATGTACGCGATCCACTTCGTGCCCGAGTTGATCTCGAGCACGGTCTTGTCGATGTCGAAGAACGCGGCCACGCGCGCCGGCACGGCCGTGACGCTACGACCGCGACGCAGCTTCGGCAAGCTCGATCGTCGCCGCGTGCCCACTCGACGCGCGCGGCATCGACGACGCCCTGGGCGACGCTGCGCCCGAGCGGTGCACTAACCGCAGCGCTCGACCCAGTCCACCTGCGGCGGCACACCGGCACGCCACGCGACCACGTGGTCGGTGCCGTCGAGCTCGAACACGAAGTGCGCCGCGTCGGGCGGACCGATGCGCCAGGTGTGGCCGTCGGGCTCGTACTTGTGCGGGCCCTCGACGATGCCCTCGGGGTAGCGCGCGCGCAGCTCGTCCGCCGACATGCCCACGCGTCCGCCACCTTCGGCGACGATCGCCGCGTCGATGACGTCGACCCGCGTGACCACACCGTCGACGACCAGCCACGTGAAGCGCGGCGGGGTGCCGGCGGCGGCCGGCGTCACGACGTGGCAACCCTCGGACGCGACCGCGAGCGCGTCGTCGCCGGTCCGCGCGGCGGCGGCGGCGTCGATGCCGAAGCGCAGGCGGCCCTGCGCCGCCATGGTGACGAGCTCGCCGTCGTCGACGAGCGCAGCGGTCGAGGTCGGCGCGACTGCGGGGCGACAGGCGAGGCCGCCCGCGAGGGCGAGGGACACCGCGACGCGAGAAGGGTTCGCCACCATGCTCGCTTGCGGTTCTGTCACGGCCGCAGCGCCCGCGCAAACCGTCGCGCCACGATCGCGGGCGTGCGTCGCCTGCTATCCTCCGCCGACGCCGCCGTTCGAGCGCGGCGCAAGCGATGGGGCGAAGCCGTGAACGACGACGACAGCGCGCCCCCACGACCGCCCGACGGCGCAACCGAGCCCTCCTCGCCACCCCGCGAGGGCTTCGAGACCGGTCATGTGCGACGCCTACTGGAGTCGCGGCTGTTCGCGATCGCGACCGCGCCGACCCGCATCGGCCGCTACACCGTGTTGCGTCGCATCGGCAGCGGCGGCATGGGCGTGGTGTACGCCGCGTATGACGAGGATCTCGATCGCCGCGTGGCCATCAAGCTGGTCGCACAGCCGGGCCGCGACGATGCCGATCACGTGTCGTCGCGGGTGCGTCGCGAGGCGCAGGCGCTCGGTCGCGTGACGCATCCCAACGTCGTCGCGGTGCACGAGGTCGGTGACCACGTCGCCGACGACGGCACCGTGTTCGTGTTCATCGCGATGGAGTTCGTGCGCGGTCAGACCCTGCGCGAGTGGCTCGCGGATGCCCACCCGTGGCGCAGCATCGTCGAGGTGCTCGTGCACGGCGGGCGCGGACTCGCGGCGGTACACGCCGCCGGCCTCGTGCACCGCGACGTCAAGCCCGAGAACCTGATGATCGACGACGCCCCAGCGGGCCGCCCGGGCCGTGTGCGCCTGATGGACTTCGGGCTCGCGCGCCTCGAGCTCGACGCCACCACCGTCTCGAGTGACGACTGGCTCGAGCGCGAGGGCGACGATCCGCTGGCGTCGCCGATCATCACCCGCACCGGCGCGCTCATCGGCACGCCGGCGTACATGGCCCCCGAGCAGCAGCGCGGCGGCATGGTCAACGCGCGAGCCGACCAGTTCGCCTGGTGCGTGATGGCGTGGGAAGCGTTGTACGGCGAGCGCCCGTTCGAGGGCGCGACGATCTCGGCGCTGTTCGAGCACGTCCGCTCGGGGCGCCGCCGCGAGCCGCGTTCGACCCGCGCCGTGCCCAACCGCGTGCGTCGCGTGCTCGAGCGCGGGCTCGAGGTCGATCCGAGCGCACGCTGGCCGTCGATGGACGCGCTGCTCGACGCGATCGGGCCGGGCCCCCGGCGTAGCCGCACGCTGGTGGCGACGCTCGGGCTCGGCGCTGGCGTGGCCGCGTTCGCGACGCTGCGCGACGACCCGCGCGCGTCGTGCCGCGACGACGCCGAGGCAATCCTGCACGCATGGACCGAGCCCCAGCGCGACGCGCTGCGCGAGCAGATCACCGGCACCGGCCTGGCGTACGCGCAGGACACCTGGGTGCGCGTCGAGCAGGGCATCGACGGCTGGCTCGCGCGCACCCGCGACGCGCGGCTGCAGGGCTGCGCCGCGTCGAGCTGGTCCGACGCGCTCCAGACCGCCCACCTGCGCTGCATCGCCGATCGCCAGCGCCGGTTCGCCGCGATGCTCGACGTCTTCGCGCAGGCCCAGGGCGAACATCGCGAGGCCATGGTGGCCCGCGCGACCATGGCGGTCGGAGCCTTGCCGAGCCCGGAGCCATGCGCCGAGCTCGAGCCCCTGGCGGCGCGCGTGGAACCGCCCGGCGACGCGGTCGCCGACGAGGTCGACGCCTTGCGCGAGCGGGCCCGACACGTCGACGCGCTGCTGGCCGCCGGCGAGTACCCGCAGGCCGGCGACGAGGTGGGCGCGCTGGCTGCCGACGCGCGCGCGAGCAGCTACGCGCCGGTCCACGGCGAGATGATGCTGCTGCGGGCGCGCGTCGAGCGGGCGCTCGGCCGCTTCGCGCAGGCCGAGATCACGCTGCGCACCGGCTGGGCCGACGCGCTCGCGGCCGGCGACGACGAGCTCGCGTATCGCATCGCCGTGCAGCTGGTCTACGTGATCGGTGCGCGCCTCGGTCGCCACACCGAAGGGCTCGAGTGGGCCGTGCACGCCCGTGCGGAGCTGGTCCGCAATGGCACACCGCCGCGACTCGAGCACATGCTGCTCGGTGCACTGGGGACGCTGCACGAGATCCGCGGCGACTACGACCTCGCGCTGCAGGAGCAGCGCCAGGCGCTTGCGCTGCAAGAACAGGTGCTGCCGAGCGACCACCCCGACCTCGCCCACAGCCTCAACAACATCGGCCTGGCCGAGGCCCAGCTGGGACGCATGGAGCCGGCGATCGTCGATCTCGAGCACGCCATCGGGCGCTACGAGGCCGCGTTCGGCCCCGAGCACCCGGAGATCGCCGACACCCTCAACAACCTCGGCATCTGCTACGAGCAGGCCGGGCGCTACGACGACTCCGAGCGCGTGCACCTGCGCGCCATGGCGATCCGCGAGCGCACGTTCGGCCCGGTCCACCAGGAGGTCGCGGTCTCGCTCAACAACCTCGGCACGCTCTACAACCGCCGCGGCGACTACGACCAGGCGCTGGCGGTCTATCGACGCGGGCTCGCGATCATCGAGGCCACCCGCGGCCCCAACGACCGCACCGCCGCCGAGCTGCACAACAACATCGGCTGGCTGCACGACGTGCGCGGTGACTACGCCGCCGCACTCGACGAGTACCGACTCGCGCTCGCGATCGACGAGCACAACTTCGGCAGCGGCCACCCGGAGACCGCGTTCACGCTGACCAACATCGGCATCGCCTACGAGCGCATGAAGGACTACGAGCAGGCGCTCGGGTTCTACCGCCGCGCGCTCGCGGTCCGCGAGGCCAAGCTCGGGCCCGACCACGTCGAGCTCGCCGACACCCTGGTCGGCATCGGCAACGTCTACAAAGACATGGGCCGCTACGAGGAAGCCATCGCACAGCAGGATCGTGCACTGGCGCTCATCACCGCCGCCCGCGGCGCCGACCACGTCGACAACGCCACGCCGCTGGGCAACCGCGGCAACGTGCGGCGCGCCATGAAGCAGTACGATCGTGCGCTCGCCGATCTCGATCGCGCGCTCGCGCTGCGCGAGCCGGTGCTCGGCCCCGATCATCCGCGGGTCGCGTGGCTGCGACAGGTCCGCGGCGAGACGCTGTTGGAGCGCGGCGACGCGGCGGCGGCGGTGACGGAGTTCGAGGCGGCGCTGGCGGTCCGCAGCGCCGGCGAGCTCCCGCCCGCCGACCTCGCCGACACCCGCTTTGCGCTGGCGAGGGCGCTGCCGCCCTTCTCCCGCGAGCGCGCGCGCACCCTCGCACAGCAGGCCTGCGAGATCTTCCGCGGGCTGCCGCAGCGCGCCGAGGCCTCGCGTGATTGTGAGGCGTGGCTGCGCGCGCACGGTCGTTGATCGCGCCCGCTGGCGATCAAGGGAACGTGCTGGCGATCAGCATCGCCATCAGCAGGTTGGCCGCGGCGTGGAACAGCGCCGGTGCCCACAGGCTGCCGCTGCGCCGCCACAGCCACGAGAACAGCAGCGACGGAAAGAACGTCGCCAGCCGCGCCAGCTCGAGCATGCCGACCAAATGCCCGAGCGCGAACACCAGGCTCGCCAGCACCGCCGCCGCGCCGATCGGTGCGCCCAGCACCCGCCGCGACGCCGGCCAGCGCTGCTCGAGCGCACTCATGAGGTAGCCGCGATGGAACACCTCCTCGGGCAACGCGATCGCGAACACCTCGATCGCGACGGCCAGCAGCGCGCCCGCACCACCCCAGCGCGCCCACTCGGCCGGCACCCGCAGCGCGCCGGGCCAGAACGAGCCCTCGTAGGGGCGACACAGCCGCGCGAGGTAACGCTCGAGCCCGCCGGCCGCCGGCGTGAGCGACTCGATCGACAGCACCGGCGCGACCGGGGTGAGATCACCGTGGCACACGCGGGCGTAGAACCACAGGAAGCCCAGCACGAACGGCGGGAACACCAGCAGCGCCAGCGTGGCGGCCCACCGGGCGCCACGCCACGACCACCGCGGCACCACGCCGTCGGGCCCGACCTGCCACGCGCGCGCACGCTCCGGGTCGCGGCGCAGCATGAACCCCGGCAGCAGGTAGAACGCCGCGACCAACCCGAGGTAGCGCAGATCGCCGGGCAGCCCCAGCAGGCCCACCAGCGCGTAGCCGACGTACACCGCCGCGGTCACCAGCAGCGCCTGGCCGGCGAGCTCGGGTCGCAGCGGCAAGGCGACGGGGGGCTCGCGCATCGGCGGCCGGAAGGATAACGCGAACCGGCAGCGGCTTGGCGCGACCGCGGCTACTTCATCGTGCTCGACAGCTTGGCCAGGCGACGGCGCAGGCTCTCGAGGGTCTCGGACAGCGCATCGAGGTGATCGAGCACCCGCACGTCCTGGGCCAGCGCGCTCACGTGCTCGCGTCGCACGTCGGGCGACTCGAGGGTTCGCAGCGCGAGCGTGAGATAGTCCTCGATCCGCGTCATCGCGAGCGCCGTCTCGCGCAGGTCGTCATCGATGAACAGCAGCGTGTTCTCGATGTCGCGCACCCGTGCGAGCTCACCCGGCACCGGCTGGGGCTGGCTACCGCGGTCGAGCAGGCGATCGCGCGCGCGCGCCCGGCGGCCGCTGGCCCGTCGCTCGGCACCGCCGCGCGGCTGCGACCCAGCACCCTCGTCGGGCATCGCGCGCTCCCAGGTCGGCTCGGCGGTCGTGCTCATGGCACCTCGTTGGCTGCCACGTTCGGCCCCTGCTCCGCAAGTTTTCGGCGAGGTTGCGCCGATGCGGTCGCGATCGTAGGGATCCACCTCCGCCGTGGTCGCGATCCCCGACGACAAGGTCCAGGAAGTCCGAGACAAGGCCGACATCGTCGACCTCATCGGGCGCTACGTCGAGCTGCGTCGCGCGGGCGCCAACTACAAAGGTCTGTGCCCGTTCCACGGCGAGCGGACCCCGAGCTTCAACGTCAACCCCGCGCGCAAGGGCTTCAAGTGCTTCGGCTGCGGCCAGGGCGGCGACGCCATCCGCTTCGTGATGGAGATCGACGGCAAGAGCTTCCCGGAGGCGGTCCGCAAGCTCGCCGAGATGTACGGCGTGACGCTGCCCGCCGAGAGTCCGCAGGCGGCTGCGGCGCGCAACGAGAAGGACGAGGCCTACGCGCTGTGCCAGCTCGCCGCGGACACGTGGCGCAGCTGGCTCGAGCACGCGCCCGAGGGCGAGGCCGGGCGCGCCTACGTGGCGACGCGCGGCGTGGATGCCGAGACCGCCGCCGCGTTCCGCCTCGGCTACGCGCCGGCGCCCGCCGAGGCCGGCTGGGATCGACTCGCGACCACGATCGCGAACAAGCGCCTGTCGCTGCCGCTGGCCGAGCGCCTGGGACTCATCGGCCGCAGCGAGAAGTCGCAGGGCTGGTACGACCGATTCCGCGGCCGCTTGGTGTTCCCCGTGATCGCGCCCGGCGGTGAGGTCGTCGCGTTCTCCGCCCGCGTGGTGCCCCCCCACGACGAGGCCCACGACGGCAACCCGCCGCCCAAGTACTACAACTCGCCCGAGTCGCTGCTCTTCACCAAGGGCAAGATGCTCTTCGGGCTGCACCAGGCCCGCGCGTCGCTGGCCGCGACGCGGCGCGCCATCTTGGTCGAGGGGAACCTCGATGTGGTGCGGATGCATCAGTGGGGACTGAAGGAGGCGGTTGCGCCCCTGGGCACCGCGCTGACCGCCGACCAGGCCAAGCTACTGGCGCGCTTCTGCGATCAGGTGGTGATGGCGTTCGACGGCGACGCCGCCGGTCGCAAGGCGGCATGGACGGCGCTGCCCCTGCTGCTCGAGGCCGATCTCGACGTGCGGATGGTGCTGCTGCCCGAGGGCCAGGACCCCGACAGCGTCGGGCGCGAGCGCCTCACCGCCCTTCTCTCACGCCCCGAGGCCGCGCTCGTGCAGATGATGCAGCGCATGAAGGAGAAGGCCGGCACCGCGGTGGACGCCCGCGCGCGCGCGTTGGATCGCATCTTGCCACTGGTGCTCAAGGCCCCGCGAGAGAGCCAGCGGGAGCTGTACGCAGACCGCGCAGCCGAGCTCTTCGAGCTCCCGCGCACCCGCATCGAGGCGACCCTGCGTCGGCTGGCGCAGTCCGAGTCGGGCGCTCGCTTGGAATCCGGCGGGCCATCGGCATCGAACCGCAGGGCCCCCGAGCGGGCCCCCCAACGTGGCCGCCCGCAAGAAAACTCTCGCGAAATTGGCTCGACAACCGGGGCACCTGTGACACTATCCGCCGCCGTGCAGCCCCTGCCGCCGCTTCCAGCGGGCCAGAGTCAACTGGCCATGCTGTTGGTCGACGTTCCCCATTTGGCGAGCGTGGCGGAGCGACAAGGCGCGCTCGATTGGATCGAAGACCCGCGCTTGGCCCCCATCGCGCACGCCGTGATCGATGGCGCTCGCCGCGGCGACGACCTCACGATGCCCGACCTACTCGCACTGGTCGAGCCCGCCGCACAGCCGCAGGTGCACGACGCGGTGTTCGCCGGGCGCTTCCGCGATCTCGGCGAACGCGACCCGCAGACCCTGCTGGTCGAGCTGCTGCGCAGCTGCGAGCGCGAGAAGCTCATCCGCCTCAAGCGCGCGGCCGAGGCCGACGTGCGTCGACTTTCTAGCCAAGGATTCGACCGCGAGGCCGCCGAGCGGCAGAATTACTCCTTGCAGCTCGCACGCCGCATCGACGAGCTGCGACGTCCGTACGACCCCCCCGCCCACTGACGCCGCCCACGGACGTCTTCCAAGGCGAGTGACGAGGCGATCCCCCGCCGACCTCGCACCCGCTTCCTTCCGCCCCGGATTTCATTAGCCCATGGCTCACCCCGCCCAAGGTCTCGAGGCCTCCACCATGCAGCGCAAGACCCCGACGCGTACCGTCGACGCCGAGAAGCTGAAGAAGAACCTCATCGCGTACGGCAAGAAGAAGGGGCACATCACCTACGAGGAGCTGCACGAGCTGCTCCCGCCCGACCTCATCGACCCGGCGGAGTTCGACCAGTGGGAGAGCATGCTGGTCGCCGAGGGCGTGCAGATCGTCGCCAAGGACGAGCCCAAGGGCGCGTCGGCGAAGTCGCAGACCAAGGTCGCGACCCGCAAGGTGATGCCCAAGCGCTACGAGCGTGAGGACGAAGAGGACGAGCAGGCCCGCACGAACGACCCCGTTCGCATGTACTTGCGCAAGATGGGCTCGGTCTCGCTGCTCACCCGCGAGGGCGAGGTCGAGATCGCCAAGCGCATCGAGGAGGGCGAGCGTCGCCTGCTCGAGATTGCGCTGCGCAGCCCGGTCTCGATCCCGTTCATCTTCGACATGTACGACCGCATCAAGCGCGGTCAGATGCGGGTCAAGGACGTCATCCAGGTGTCCAACCCCGCCGATGGTGGCCCCCCGGGCACCGTCGCACCGGAGCCGAGCCCGGTGAACCAAGAAGCTGCGATCGAGAACATGCAGAAGCAGCTCGAGCGCATCCGTCGGCATCAGAAGGAGATCGAGAAGCTCCGCGAGCAGGTCGAGGCGCTGGGCGAGAAAAAGCCCGGCGACACCCGTCGCGGCAAGCTGCAGACCCAGCTCGACGATCACGAGACCGCGTGCGTCGAGGCCATCCAGGACATGAACCTCAGCCGTCGCCCGATCGACGGCATCGTCGAGGAGCTGACCCAGCTGGTCGACCGCGTGGTGCGAGCCGAGCGCGACCTCACCGAGTGCGAGCGCCGGGCCGGCATGGACTTGAAGGAGCTGCGCAAGCTCTTCAAGGACGTGCGCCTGTCCGAGGAGGAGGAGTTCAAGCTGTGCCGTCGGCTCGGCCTGCACCCCTCGGAGCTGCACGAGGTCGAGGCCCGCATGCGGCTGGCCACCAAGCGCATCAAGCAGGTCGAGCAGGAGACCAACATGCGCGCGCCGGAGCTGCAGGAGCTCCACGGCAAGCTGATGACCGCGCGTCGTCAGGCCGAGAAGGCGAAGGCCGAGCTGGTGGAGGCCAACCTCCGCTTGGTGGTGTCGATCGCCAAGAAGTACACCAACCGCGGCCTGCAGTTCCTCGACCTGATCCAGGAAGGCAACATCGGCCTCATGAAGGCCGTGGACAAGTTCGAGTACAAGCGCGGCTACAAGTTCTCGACCTACGCGACGTGGTGGATCCGACAGGCCATCACCCGCGCGATCGCGGACCAGGCACGGACCATCCGCATCCCCGTGCACATGATCGAGACCATCAACAAGCTCATCCGTACCAGCCGCTACCTGGTGCAGGAGCTCGGTCGCGAGCCCACGCCCGAAGAGATCGCCGAGAAGATGGAGCTGCCGCTCGACAAGGTCCGCAAGGTCCTCAAGATCGCCAAGGAGCCCATCAGCCTCGAGACCCCGATCGGCGAAGAGGAAGACTCGCACCTCGGCGACTTCATCGAGGACAAGAACATGACCTCGCCGTCGGACGCGGTCATCAACTTGAACCTCGCCGACCAGACCCGCCGCGTGCTGGCGACGCTCACCCCCCGCGAGGAGAAGGTCCTGCGCATGCGCTTCGGCATCGGCGAAGCCAGCGACCACACCCTCGAAGAGGTCGGCCAGGACTTCTCGGTCACGCGCGAGCGCATCCGCCAGATCGAGGCCAAGGCGCTGCGGAAGCTGCGGCACCCCAGCCGCAGCAAGCGGCTCAAGGCCTTCGTCGAGAACTGACAAATCCGCCGTGGCCGAGCGGCCGCGCGCGTTCGCGACGCGCGCACCGCAGGCCTGCGGGTGCGACCGGTTCGCGCACGCGCGGACGCTTGTTCGCGCCATGCTCGGCGTGATAGGACCACGCGCATCGCCTCTGCGCTCGACGACTTGTCCCTCAAGGTCTCGTTGCGGCCCGATGCCGAGCGAGTGCCGAGCAAGCCCGTCGTGCCGACGCGGCCGGGCGCCGCCGTGGAGCCGGCCCCACCGGCCCCGAGTGCGAGCGCGGCCCCGGTGGTCGCAGCGGCGCCGGGCCGGGCGCGGGCGATCGTCTTCACCGCCGTGCGCGAGTTCCTCGCGGCGCCGAGCGATGCCGTCGAGCCGCGCATCGCCGCTGCTGCGCTGGGCTGGGCGAACGCCGACGACGGCGCCGTGACCGAAGCCGGTGCGCGCTTGATCGCGACCTCGCCCGGCTCGGCCGAGGAGTCGGAGGCCCTCGCGGCCGCGCTGCTCGAGAACCCACCGCTGTCGGCCGTCGCGTCGGCGCTGCTGCTCGGCGAGTGGCTGGAGCTGCAGGACCTCGCGCCCGCGCTGGCACGCACGCTGGGCCTGTCGGCCACCCACGCCGCCACACTGGCGCCATCGCTGCTGGCGTGGCGCACCGAGCTGCGCGAGCGGGGCTGGAACCCGCGCGCCATCGCGAAGCACCTGCACGACCGCACCCGTTGGATGAAGTCGGTCGCCCCACGCACGCGCGAGCTGTTGTCGCGGCGCGGCGTGGTCACCCGCGATCAGGTGCTCGCGATCGACGGTGCCGCGCTGCGCGACGACCCGCAGTGGCGCCCCGAACACCTCAAGGATCTCGAGCGCTGGCGCGTGCAGCTGGGCAAGCCGCTGTCGACCAGCAGCCCGGCGATCGCGGCGGCCCTCGCCGCACGGCCACGGGCCCTCGACGCCCTGACGATCTCGGCCGGCATGGCGCGCGACGTGCCGGGTCGACCACGCGTCGTCACCTACGCGAGCGAAGGGTTCGCACGGCCCTCGCATGCCGACGAGCTGGGCTCACGGGTGTACACCGCGTCGGAGGACGCCGGTGACTACGGTGACGAGACCCTCGACGGCCTCGACGACGACGACGACGTGCTCGAGGACGACGACGTCATCGACCCGCCGACGCGCGCGCTGATCGAGACTCAGGCTCGCAAGCTGCTCGAGCGACGCGGTTGCACGTCGGTGGGCGCGGTGGCCCGCGCCGTCGGTGCGGTCCCGCTGGCGGGTCTACGCGAGGTGCTCGAGGCGCGCATGGGCGTGCAGTGGCTCGACGACGACCGCGCGTGGTTCTTCCGGCCCAGCGCGCGGGACAACCCACTGCGCCAGGGCATCGAGCGCGTGCTGGTGGAGCGCGGGCCGCAGCCCATCGCGGCGTTGCACGTCGCGCTGCGGGAGCTGGGACTGCCCGATCTCCCGCCGGTGGCCGTGCTCGCGGCGCTGTGCGGGGTGTGTGATCGCGTGGAGCTCATCGACGGCGGCACGCGGGCACGTGCCCGCGCCTCGACGCTGGCCGAGGCCGCGGCACGCGGCGCCCGCAGACCCGCGACGCTCGACGACGATGACACCGACGACGACGACGACGACGACGACGACGACGACGACGACGACGACGGGATCGACGCGGACGACGACGACGACGCGGCCGACGACGACGACGACGACGACGACGATGACGGCGACTCCGACGACACGGCCGGTGGCGCGCGCGAGGCCGTGCCTCCGGCGGCGATCCCCGACGACATGACGGTCGCCGAGCTGGTGCGGATGGCCGGCATCACCGTCGAGCAGCTGGTCGCCGCCGCGCTCGGCAAGAACCCCGACCTCGCGCCGGGGCTCGACGATCTGACCGTCGCGCCGCCGCGTCGCAAGGGCGGCGCGACCGGTCGACACGCGCCGGCCGCGAGCACGCGCAGCAGCGCCCGCACGCGCCCCAAGCGATGACCGGCGGCGACGCGCGCCGGCGCACGGGTGCGAACGCGTCCACCGCCGTGCTATCCCTGGACGATGCAGCTCGCCGCCCTGCTGACCGCGGCCGTTTGCGCGCTCGCGAAGCCAGCCCCGACCACGGGTGATCCGGACGAGCCGACCGATCGCGGCGCTGCGCTGCTGGGCTCGGCCGGGGCCGCCAGCGGCGGCGCGCTGGTGCTGCTGATCGTGCGCAACGTGCTGCTCGATCGCAGCTGTCCACTCGACGGCAGCAGCACCCGCTGCACCGCACGCGGCGACGTGGAGTCCGCGCTCGTCGGCACCCAGCTCGCGCTCGAGACGGCGGCGGTCGGGCTCGCGGCCGGCGGCGGCGTCGTGCTCGGTCGCAACCACGGCTGGCACGACGCCCGCGCGTGGCGTGAGCGACCGATCCGCAGGATCATCGGCGGTGGCGTGACGCTGGTCGTGGTCGGCGCGGGCGGCATCGCCGGTGCGATCGCCCTGCAGTTCACGTCGCTTTCCCACTGCGTGAGCGCCGAGATCGACTCGGGTGATGCGCTCGCGGGCGATCGCTGCATCAAGCGGCGCTATCCGGCGTGGACCACGATGCACTGGCTGTCGTTCACCGCGGTCGCGGCGGGCGCTGCCATCCTCGGCTACGGCACGGCGCATCGTCGCCAGGCCCGTCGGTTCGGCGGCGGCGCGATGCGGCTCGCACCGAGCTTCGCCCGCGATGGCGGCGGCCTCAGCCTCGTGGGCCGCTTCTAGCGGGGGACTGGCGCGGGGCCGGCCGGTGCTGCGCGTGCCGCAGCACCGCGTCCCACACCCGCAGCAGGTTGCCGCCCAGCAGCTTCTCGACGGCGGCGCGGTCGTGACCGCGCTCGAGCAGCACCCGCACCAGGTTCGGGTACTGCGACACGTCACGCAGGCCCTCGGGCAGGCTGTCGCCCACGCCGTCGAAGTCGGAGCCGAGCCCGACGTGGTCGATGCCGACCAGGCCGATCACGTGCTCGATGTGATCGGCGACGTGCTCCACGCTCGCGCGAACCTGCGGGTGCTCGGCCTCGTAGGCGGCGCGGATCGAGGCCGCACGCGGATCGTCCTCGCGGAGCTTGGACTTGCGCAGCAGCTTGCGCACGGCCGCCTCGTGGCGCTCGCGACCGCGGCGGACCTCGGCGTCGAGGAAGCCCGAGCCGAAGTTGATCATCACGACGCCGCCCTGCTTCGCGAGCGCGACGATCATGTCGTCGGTCATGTTCCGCGCGAAGCCCGGGGTGAAGTGCCGGCACGACGAGTGGCTGGCGATGACGGGCACACGGCTGCGCTCGACGACCTGCCAGAAGGTGTCGTCGGAGACGTGTGAGACGTCGATCATGATGCCGACCGCGTTCATCTCGTCGACGACCTGCTTGCCGAACGCCGACAGGCCGCCGTTGGTGTGGCGCGCGTCGGTCGAGGAGTCGGCGACGTGGTTGTCCTTGGCGTGGGTGAGTGTGATGTAGCTGATGCCGCGCTCGCGGAAGTGCTTCACATTGGCGAGCTCGTGCTCGAGCGGCGCACCGTTCTCCATGCCCATCGGCAGCGAGACCAGGCCCATGGCCGCATTGCTGCGCACATCGGTGGGGCTGCGCGCCAGCGCGAACTTCTCGGGCGCCGCGGCGGCCAGCCCCTCGACCAACGCGATGAGCCGCTCGGCCTCGGCCTTGGCGCCCTTGCCCTCGAAGCTCGACGCCACGTAGATCGACATGAACGGCGCATCGAGCCCGCCTTCGCGCGCGCGCTCCCAGTCGAAGTCACCGGCCGCGGTGCGCTGCGACGGGTCCTCGGTGGGTCGCCCTGCGGCGTCGAGGCCCTTGCTCAACCGCCACGGCAGATCGACGTGGCCGTCGACGATGATTGCGCGGGCCGTGATCCACGGCGCCAGCTCGCGGGGGGCGGTCGGTGCCGTGGGCTCGGGCGTGGCAGCGGGCGCCGTCGTCGGCGGCGGCGCGGCGGCGGCGGCGGCCGGCGGTGCGACCACGCTCGACGGCGTCGCCGGCGGGGCAGCGACGCCTCGCCCGGCGTCGCAACCGAGCACCACGAGGGCGAGCCCACACAGGATGCGCAACGTCATGCCGATCCCCCGACGCGCACGCCCGTGGGGGCGGCGGACGGTTCTACCACGGCATCGCGTCGAGCTCGGCGACGAACGGCACGGTCGCGGGCGGCTGGTCGGCGTCGAAGCCGAAGATGCCGGCCAGCGTCGTCCGCGAGCCGGCCGGGTCGAACCCCGCCAGCTGTACCAACGCGTCGACGAGATCGTCGACCGAGAGCTCGCCACGCATGGTGATCGGCGCGCTCAGATCGAGCGGCGCCTCGATCACGGCGTGGACCACGTGGACCTGCGACATCGCGTTGCCCGACGCCAGCTGGATCGGCAGCACGAAGTCGACCGCGGCCGCCGTGAAGCTCGTGCCGGCCTCGGTGTACGCGGTGCCCGTGACATCGGCGGCGACCGTCGAGCCGTCGCCGTCGGCATCGGGCGCGAACGCCAGCGTCGCCGCGGTGCCGACGCGGGCCCACTGCAGCGCCGGGAACACGCTCTGCAGCACGCCCTGCGCGGTCGGGTTGGTGGGCTCGATGAGCGTGACGCCCTGCGCCGGCGTGCGCGCCAACACGTCGCTGCGGGCCGCGGCGCCGACCACCGGCACGGCGCCGTCGCTCGAGGTGAGCTCGCCGGCGATCGGGAACCAGCCCTCGTCGTCACCCAACGAGAGCGTCGTCGTCGGTGGGCCGACCTCGCCGGCCGCACCGACGCTCACGTCGCCGCCCAGGCCTTGCAGCTGTGGCCACGTGATCGTCAGCGGCTCGCCGACCGCGGCGATGCCCTCGCGCATGTCGACCCGCGTGGCCGCGCCGTCGTCCTCGCCTGCGATCACCCGCCGGGCCTCGTCGTCGCGGCCGCGCCAATAGCTGAGCAGGTGCGTCTTGGTATAGACGCGATACGGGTAGGTGGTGCCGTTTTGCACGCCGGTCTCGGGCGTGACGCCGCCACCGTACGCCTGCGCGGCGGGGTAGCGGTAGAACAGCTCGCGCCGCGCGATCACCTCGGCGGCCGTGTCGGTGACCGCACTCGCGAGCGCGAGCTCGTCGGCGACCGCGTCGGCGGCCGCACTGGCCTCGACTCCGTCGAGCAGTGCCTGCCGCCAGTCGATCACGGCGCGATAGAGGTGCACCGCCTGCTCGACCCGCAGGCGATCGATCTGGATGCCATCGGCGATCTCGAGGAACCACCGCGCGGCGTCCGCGTCGTCGATGCGTGCCAGCAACGCGAAGGCGCGGTCCTCGAGCGCGCGATGGGTGTCGAGCGAGTCCGTCAGCGCCGCGAGGTCGACGTCGCGCAGCGCCGCCAGCTCGTCCTCGTCATGGCGCGCCACGGTCGAGAACGACGGCCGCACCGGGCGGAACTCGAGCCCGGCGTCGGCCGCAATGGCATCGGCAGGATCCTCGCCGGCGAAGTACGTGTACAACCCGCCCGGCCGGCCGCGCGCGTCGACCTGCTCGAGGAACAGCCGCCGCTGGTGCTCGGCCAGTTCCGTGACGATCGCGACGGCGTCGTCGCGTACGTCGCAGCCGTTGGGCCAGGTGTCCGCCGGGCACAGCGGATCGAAGATCTCGCCCCAGATGTCACCGGCCGTGAGGTCGGCGTTCCAGCCCAGCAGCGCGACCGCGTAGTCCTGCTGCCAGTAGCCCCACTCCTGACCGGTGTTGAACATCCGGTGGCCCCGCAGCGTGCCGCCGTTGCGGGGCAACAGCGGCCGCAGCAGCTCGACGTCGCGCACGCGCGCGGTCACGTACAGCGGCAGGTACACCGGCACCGCGTTGTCGAACGCGAGCCACCACGCCGACTCCGGGAACCATGTCAGGTCGCGGCCCTGCGCCGAGGCCTTGCCCATCAGGCACAGCTTGTGGGCGAAGCTCTGCTGCGCATAGACCCGCGCCGGACCCTCGAGGGGGTAGAACATCGTGGTGTGCACCGACACGCCCGCGCGGGGATCGGTGTGGAACGCCAGATCGTAGTAGTCGATGCGCCCCTCGTCGTTGGTGCCGTTGGGGCACCCGAGGTCGTCGAAGTTGGGGCTCGGCTGCGAGCCGGTGGTGTGGTCGTTGATCTCGATCGAGATCGACGGGTCGCGGGCCAGCACCGCCTGTGCGGCCCAGTCGATCCACTGCACGGTCTCGACATCGGGCGTGGTCGTGAACTCGGTGGCGCCGAAGTGGATGCCGAACCACCGCGCGTCGGGCATGTCGCGCAGCTGCTCGTCGACGATGTCCTCGATCTGCTGCTGCACCGGCGTCGCGCTGGTCGGGTCGATCTGCGCCGACGCGCCCTGCTGCTGGTTGTGCAGCGTGATGCCGCCGCCGCGCGGGAAGCCCAGCTCGGTGCGCAGGTCCTCGAGCTCGAGCTTGCGCAGGTCGCTCGCCGCGGGCCCGGCGACGCCGCGACCGGCCCCGCGGAAGCGGTTGCCGAAGTTCGCGATCATCCAGGTGTTGACGTGCTCGGCCTCGTCGATGGGGAAGCTGCCGTCGGAGAAGGACTCGAGCTGCTCGAGCGGGTGCTGCGAGTGGAACGACCAGCTGCGCCACGCGAAGTCGGGCATGTGGTCGGTCTCGCCGGCGCGCGTGAGGATCGTGGGCGTGCGGGCTCTCGCGGCGATCTGCTCCGGCGGCAGCTCGGGCACGTAGGTGTCCTCGGGATGGAAGTAGCGCACGCCGAGCCGGCGCAGCAGCTCGTGGGCGGCGTACTGCCGCGCCAGCGCGCTGCCACCGGCCAGCCACGCCACCGCACGCTCGTCGCCGTCGCCGTCGACCTCGAGCACGAACCCCGACTCACCGAGCGCGTCGGTGCGGGCCTCGTCGAAGCGATCGGGCGCGAGCACGTCGGCACCGACCACCACCACCAGGTCGGTGCCAGCACTGGCAATTGCCGCCCGGGCATCGTGTGGGGTCGTGCGCGTGACGGCGACCGGCTCGTCGCCGATGCGCTCGAGCTTCGACACCAGCTCCGCAACCACCGCGCGGTCACCGGGTCGTCGTCGCGCGGCGCGACCACCGAGATGCGGGCATCCGAGGGCCCCGGCGGGTCGCAGGCCGCGAGCGACGCGAGCATCATCGCGGCCGCCAGCTGCCGCACACGCGGGAACGAGTCGCTCGGCGTTCGCATGGTCGGCGGCCTCAGCCGGGCTTGTAGAACACCGCCCACAGCGCGATGGTGCCGAGCAGCGGCAGCACGAACACCCAGCCCGCGCCGACCTCGGGCTTGCGCGCCACGAAGGCGCTCGCGCCACCGAGCACCACCCACACCACCAGCTTGATGATGATCCACAGCGGCCACGTGCTCATCAGGCCCAGCTTGGCCATCAAGCCGAAGCCGCCGACGAGCACCAGCAGCATCGCGATGCCGTGCGCGGCCGCCAGGCGCTTGCGCGCCGACGTTGCGGCCGCGTCACCGCGCTTGGCGTGGGGTGCGTGCAGCGCGATGCCACCCAGGGAACAGAACAACAGCGCCACGCCGAAGACGTGCAGGACCTTATAGAACTCGGGGGACATCGTTCACCGTGGAGCCTACCACGCGGCGCGACGGGCACGCTAAGCTGGCGGCTCGCATGACGGACGTTCGACGCATCGCAGTGCTGGTCTTCGAGGGTGTCGAGGAGCTCGACTTCGCCGGTCCGTGGGAGGTGCTGTCGGCCTGGGCCGAGCAGTTCCCCGACGATCGGGTGCAGACCTTCACGATGGCGCCGGTCGCGGGCGAGATCCGCTGCGCAAAGGGACTGCGCGTGGTCGCCGATCACACCCTCGCCGACGCGCCCCACGCCGAGCTGCTGGTGTTCCCCGGCGGGCGCGGCACGCGGCCGATGCTGCAGGACGCGACCATGCTGGCGTGGGTGCGCGAGCAGGCCGCCCGCGGCACCATCATCGCCAGCGTGTGCACCGGTGCGCTGGTGTTGGCGAAGGCCGGCCTGCTCGACGGTCGCCCGGCCACCACACACCACGGCTCGCTGGCGCTGCTGCGCGAGCTCGGCCGCGACATCGACGTGCAGCCCGAGGCGCGCTTCGTCGACAACGGCGCGGTGCTCACGGCCGCCGGCGTCTCGGCCGGCATCGATCTCGCGCTGCACCTGGTCGCGCGACTGCACTCCCGCGAGCGCGCCCAACAGGTGCGCCGGTACATCCAGTACGATCCGCACCCGCCGGTCTGAAACCGCTGCGACGACGATGGCGTCGCAGGCCCGTTGTAGGGTCGCGGCGACTGGCCATGCCGATGCGTCCTCACCCCCCACTCGCCCTGTGCGCCGCCGGGCTCGCGACCCTGCTCGCGGCGTGCCCCCGTGGCACCGACACGGCCACGCCCACGCCGACCACCGCCGCGGCAACGCGGCCCAAGCTGGTGGTGCTGGTGGTGATCGACCAGCTGCCGAGCTGGTCGTTCGATCGCGATCGCGACGACCTCGCGGGCGGCATCGCCGGGCTGCTCGATCGCGGCGCGCTGTGGCCCAAGGCCCGCTACCCGTACGCGACCACGAACACCGCACCGGGCCACGCGACCATCGGCTCGGGCACCACGCCGTCGGAGCACGGCATCATCGCCAACCGCTGGTACGTCGAGGGCCAGCGCGTCGGCGTCGATCGCGACGACGCAGTGGCGCAGTTCGGCGTCGTCGACGGCGCGCGTCACCGCGGCGGCGCCTCGGCCCACCACCTGCAAGTGCCCGGCATCGCGGATGCGCTGCATGCCGCGGCGCCGGCGGGCAAGGCGGTCGCGATCGCGTGGAAGCCCCGCGCGGCGGTGTTGATGCTGGGCCAGCACCCCGATCTCGCGCTGTGGTTCGACGCCGAGCAGGGCGCGATGACGACCAGCACCGCCTATGCCGATCGGCTGCCGGCCTGGGTTGCCCCACTCGCCGCGGCCCACCCACCGTCGGCGTTGCTGCAGCCGTGGCACGCCGACGATGCCGAAGCACTGGCGCGCATGACCGGTCGCGGCGACGACCAGGACGGCGAGGGCGACCCCGCGGGTCTCGGCGCCCGCTTCCCCCACGATCCCAGCGCCTCGCCGGCACCGCTCGAGGCGCTCGGCCTGCTGCCCGCGGCCAACGGCCTGCTGGTCGACGCCGCAATCGCGGCCCTCGACGGTGAGCAGCTGGGCCGCGACGAGGTGCCCGATCTGCTGGCGGTGTCGTTCTCGCCGCACGACTACGCCGGCCACGCGTGGTGCCAGGAATCCTGGGAACGCAGCGCGCACCTGCTCGACATCGATCGCGGGCTCGCACGACTGATCGCGGCGCTCGACACCGCGGTCGGTCGCGAGCAGTACGCCGTCGTGCTCACCAGCGATCACGGCGCGCTGCCCTCCCGTGCGGCGGCCGCGGCTGCGGGTCGGCCCGCGCCGCTGCTGCTGACCGACACGCTGGTGACGCTGGTCGAGCGCACCATCGCGGCGGAGCTCGGCGAGGGGCGCTGGGTCGACGGTGCGACCACCACCGAGCTGACGCTGTCGGCGGCGTTCCATACCCAGCCCGCGCCGCGCCGCGAGCTCGCGATGACCCGCGCGCTGGCGGCCCTGCGCGACGCCGGGCTGGCGTGGGTCGGAGCCATCGACGTGATGCACGAGCCCTGCGGCGAGAACGACGAGCTCGACACCCTCGCCTGCCGCAGCGTGTTCGCGCCGCACTCGGGCGACATCTACATGATCGCGCCCGAGTACGCGCTGCTCGACGACGAGCTCGGCGAATGTACCGCCCATGGCTCGCCCTGGTCCTACGATCGCGAGGTGCCGATCCTCGTGGCGGCGCCCGGCCGCGTCGCGCACGGGGTCCGCGACGCGGTGCCATCGATGCTGCAGCTCGCACCCACACTCGCCGACCTGCTCGGCGTGCCACCGCCGGCGGCCGCGCGCGCCGCCTCGTTGTTGTCGACGTCGATCGCCCCACGTTCACGCTGAGGCGACGCGGCGGGACCTTTCGAGCCGCGCGTCGCTCCGCTAACGTGGTGTCCATGATGCGACGCGTCCCGCTGCTGTGCCTGCTCGCCGGCTGTCTCTTCGCCTGCGCACCGGACGACAACGGCGACGACGGGGCCGGGACCAGCACCGGCAGCAGCTCGAGCACCGGCGAGGATCCGAGCGCGACGGCCAGTGCCAGCATGGGCACCACCGCAGGCTGGGTCGACTGCGCGTCGTTGATGGGTGACGCGTGCGACGACAACCCGCAGTGCGCGCTGTACCCGAGCGGCTGCGCGGTCGACTGCGCGCCGCTCCCCGAGTCGATCTGCGACGACGTCGGCCACTGCGCCTGGGACGGCTCGGCGTGCGTCTACGGCCCGTAGCGCCGCCGAATGGGCCGCAACCTCGCGGATTTGAGCGATGCTGCGGCTGCAGATGCCCGGCCACGATCTCCACCACGCCTTCGTCACCGGTGCCTCCGCCGGCATCGGTGACGCCCTCGCCCACGTGCTCGCGCGCGCGGGCGTCCACGTCGTGCTCGCGGCCCGCCGCGAGGCCGAGCTGCAGCGCGTCGCCGCCAGCATCACCGCCGCGGGTGGCCGCGCCACCACGGTCGCGGTCGACGTCGGTGACCCCGCGGCCATCACCGCCGCGGTGCAGCAGGCGGATCGCGAGCTCGGTGGGCTCGACCTCGTGGTCGCGAACGCCGGCGTCGCGACCCAGCGACACAGCGCGAAGCTCACCTGGGCCGACTGCGGCACCATGCTCGACGTCAACGTCGTCGGCGCGACCGCGACCCTGGTCGCGGCGATCCCGGGGATGATCGAGCGCGGCCGCGGCACACTGGTCGGCGTATCGAGCATCGCGGCCTGGCGTGGGCTGCCCAAGCTCGCGGTGTACAGCGCCAGCAAGGCCTACCTCTCCGCGTTCCTCGACGCGCTGCGGGTCGACCTCGGTCCCGCCGGGATCGGCGTCACCGAGGTCCGCCCCGGCTACGTGCGCACGGCCATGAACGAGGGCGCGGGCAAGCTGCCGTTCGAGCTGCAGCCCGAGCAGGCCGCGCAGGAGATCTTCGACGCCATCGTCGCTCGCAAGGCGCTGCACGCCTTCCCGCTGCCGATCGCCTTCGCCATGCGATCGATGAGCGCGCTGCCGCGCAGCGTGTGGGAGCCGCTCGCGCGCAAGTTCGTGTGAGGCCGGCCGCCGCGCGGTCGCGGCCGCTTGCGGACCGCGAGCCCCAGCCCCTACGCTTGGCCGCCCATGTCCGAACAAGCCCGTCGCGCCGCCGCGATCGCCAGTGCCCGCAAGGGCGCGCTCGAGCCCCGCGTGGGCATCATCCTCGGCTCGGGCCTCGGTGGCCTCGCCGATCGCATCGAAGACGCGGTCGCGATCGACTACGGCGAGCTGCCGGGCTTCCCGGTACCGAGCATCGCCGGTCATCGCGGCTCGCTCGTGATGGGACGCCTGGGTGGTCGCGACGTCGCATGCCTGGCGGGTCGCGTGCACCTCTACGAAGGCCACCCCGCCGCGGCGGTGGTGCCGTTGGTCCGCACGCTGAAGCTGCTCGGATGTGACACGTTGGTGGTGACCAACGCCGCGGGCGCGCTGGACCGCGACGCGACCCCGGGCACGCTCATGCTCGTCACGGATCACATCAACCTGCAGGGCCAGAACCCCCTGGTGGGCGCCAACGACGACGGCTTCGGACCGCGCTTCCCCGCCATGAGCGGCGCCTACGACGAGGCACTGCAGGCAGTGCTGCGATCGACCGCGGCGGAGCTCGGCATCGCGCTGCGCGAGGGCGTGTACATGGCGCTGCTCGGACCGTGCTTCGAGACCCCCGCCGAGATCCGCGCGTTCGCGACCATGGGCGCCAACGCAGTCGGCATGTCGACCGTGCCCGAGGTGATCGTCGCACGACACTGCGGCATGCGCGTGGCCGCGATCTCGGTGCTGACCAACCTCGGCGCCGGACTGGCCGACGAAGTGCTCAGTCACGAGCAGACACTGCACATGTCCGGCGTCGCGGCCGCGGACCTGCAGCGCCTCGTGATCGAATTCCTGCGACGCGTCGCCTGAGCACACACGGGCGGCCGCGCTCGGCGCCCGTGCGATCGAATGTTCTCGGGGATGCCCTGATACGCGCGGGGGTCCAACGTCGTACGCGCGGGTATGAACGTGCTTCCGGGTCTCCGGCCTTGGACTCCGGGTTACACTCGCGCCGCAGGAGCACGCCGGTGGTCGAGACTTCAGCGACGTACGACATCCTCATCGTCGAGGACTCCGAGACCGATGCGAAGCTCATCGGTCACGAGCTGCGACGCATGGGCCGCTCCGCGCGCTGCGTGCGGGTGGAGCAGGAGCACGAGCTACGCGAGGCGCTGGCGCGACAGCGCTGGTCGTTGGTGATCTCGGACTCCAGCACGCCGGGGCTCGACGCCACCTCGGCGCTCCGCATCACGCGGGCGCAGCAACCCGACGTGCCCTTCATCGTGGTGTCGGGATCGATCAGCGAGGCCGCCACCGCCGAGGCGCTCGCGCTGGGGGCGATCGACGTGGTCAGCAAGGATCACCTGCATCGCCTCGCGCATGCGGTCGCGCGTGGGCTCGGCAGCGCTGCGTCCGTGCCCGCGACGACGGACGCGCTGGCCGACCTGGCCGCGCTGCTCGACGCCGCTGCGCATCACACCGGCGAGGTGCGACAGCGTGCGCTCGAGGACGCGCGGACCCTGCTCGCCCGCGTGCGCGGCATCGATCCGGCGCCGACGCCAGTGTCGACGGAACCCCCGACCACCGCACCCGAGGGCATCGCGAGCCCGGCGACGCCGCGGCTCACCCCGCGGCAAGTCGAGGTGCTGCGGCTCATCGCCGAGGGGTTGTCCACCCGGGAGATTGCCGATGCGCTGCAGGTGAGCGTGAAGACCGTCGAGAGCCATCGTGCGCAGCTGTTGCTTCGGATCGGCGTTCGGGGCGTGGCGGGACTCGTACGCTGCGCGATACGGATGGGTCTCGTCGGCGCCGACCCCTGAGCCTCCGGGGCGAGCCCGATTGCCCAGCCGGCGCGTTTCAGGTTAGCCCAGGCCTTCGTGACGCTCGGCACCGACGACATGCCCGCGAGGGCGATCCCCGATCCGCGCTACAACGAGATCCTCGAGGTCACGCCCGACGCGATGGTCGTGGTCGACGGCAGCGGGCACATCGTCGCCGTGAACGCCCAGGCCGAGCGGATGTTCGGCTACGTGCGCGACGAGCTGGTCGGGCTCCGCATCGAGCAGCTGGTGCCGCTCGCCCACCGCGAGCTGCACGCCAAGCACCGCGCGCGGTTCATGGCCGACCCCCGCACGCGCGAGATGGCGTCGGGCCAGGGTCTGCACGCGCTGCGCAAGGACGGCTCGACGTTCCCGGTGGAAATCAGCCTGGGCCCGCTGGTGACCCCCGAGGGCACGCTGGTCGCGAGTGCCATCCGCGACGTGACCTCGCGACGCGAGACCGAGCTCGCGCTCGCGCTCGCTAACAAGGAGCTCGAGGCCTTCAGCTACTCGGTCGCCCACGACCTGCGCGCGCCGCTGCGCGGCATGAACGGCTTCGCGCAGATCCTGCTCGCCGACTACGCCGACAAGCTCGGCCCCGACGGCCTCGATTGCCTGCACGAGATCCGGGACAACGCCGAGCGCATGGGCGCGCTGATCGACGCCCTGCTGTCGCTGTCCCGCGTGGCCCGCAGCGAGCTGCGTCGCGAGCGAGTCGACCTGTCCCAGATCGTCGCCCGCATCGCGACCGACCACGCGGCCCGCGACGCGCAGCGCCACGTGGACGTGGAGGTGGCGCCCGATCTGGTCGCGTGGGTCGACCCGGTGCTGGCGCGCGTGCTGCTCGAGAACCTGTTCGACAACGCATGGAAGTTCACCGCGGCCACCCAGGATCCCCGCATCGAGTTCGGACGGGCCGAGCTGGTCGGCGGGCCCGCGTTCTACGTGCGCGACAACGGGGCCGGCTTCGCGATGGAGTACGTCAAGCGGCTGTTCAGCCCGTTCGCGCGGCTGCACAGCGCCGTCGAATTCCCCGGCACCGGCATCGGGTTGGCGACCGTCCAGCGCATCGTCCGGCGCCACGGCGGCCGCGTGTGGGCGGAGTCCCGCGCGGGCGAAGGCGCGACGTTCTGGTTCACGTTGCTCGACGAAACCGGTGGAGAGCCGTGATGCGCAAGCTGGTGCTGCTGGTCGAAGACAACCCCAGCGACGAGAAACTCACGCTGCGCGCCCTATCGAAGGCCGGCGTCGCCAGCGAGGTCGCGGTCGCGCGCGACGGTGTGGAGGCGCTCGAGTTCCTGTGGCTGCACGGGCCGACGTCGCCGACCGACGCCGATCTGCCCGCGATCGTGCTGCTCGACCTCAAGCTGCCGCGCGTCGACGGCCTCGAGGTCCTGCGACGCATCCGTGCCGACATCCGCACCCAGCTGGTGCCGGTGATCGTGCTGACCAGCTCCACGCTCGACGAAGACCGACTCGCGGCCTACTCGATGGGCGCCAACGCCTACGTGCGCAAGCAAGTCGACTTCTCCGCGTTCGTCGCCGCCGCGCAGACGCTCGGCGACTTCTGGCTGCGCCTGAACGAGCCGCCCCCCGCCACCCGAGGCTCGCCGTGACGGAGGCGCTCCGGGTCTTGTTGGTCGACGACAGTCCCAGCGATGCCAAGCTCGCGCTGCACGAGCTGCGACGCGGCGGCCGCCAGATCACCGCACAGATCGTCGACACCGCCGACGCGTTCGCGGCCGCGCTCGCGGCGGGCCCGTGGGACGTGGTGGTGTGTGACTGGGCCATGCCACGGTTCAGCGGGCCCGCGGCGCTCGCGATGCTGCGCGAGACCGGACGCGACATCCCGTTCATCTTGATGTCCGGCACCGTCGGCGAGGAGACGGCGGTCGAGGCCATGCGTGCGGGCGCCCGCGACTTCGTGCTCAAAGGCCACATGACGCGCCTGGGCCCGGCGGTGGAACGCGAGGTCGCCGAGGCCAGCACGCGCGCCGCCCGTCGCGAGGCCGAGGCCGCGCTCGCACGCAGCGAGGCGCAGCTGCGCCAGTCGCAGAAGCTCGAGGCGGTCGGCCGGCTGGCCGGCGGCGTGGCCCACGACTTCAACAACCTGCTGAGCGTGGTGATCTCCTGCAGCGAGCTGTCGATGGCGGAGCTGCCCCGCGAGCATCCCGTCCTCGAGTACGTGCAGGAGATCCGTCGCGCGGCCGATCGCGCCGAGTCGCTCACGCGACAACTGCTCGCGTTCAGCCGCGGTCAGCTGCTCGAGCCGCGCCCGACCGCGCTGGGCGAGGTCGTCCAGGGCCTGCATCGCATGTTGCGGCGGATGATCGGCGAGGACATCGATCTGGTGGTCGCGCAGGACGGCGAGCTACCGCTGGTCTTGCTCGATCGCGGCCAGCTCGAGCAGGTCCTGATGAACCTCGCGATCAATGCCCGCGACGCCATGCCGACCGGCGGCCAGCTCACCATCGAGGTCCGCAACGTCGTGCTCGACGCGGCGTTCTGTGCCGCGCACCCCGGCCTGTCACCGGGCGCCCACGTGCTGCTCGCCGTCTCCGACGACGGCGTCGGCATGGAGCCCGAGGTGCAAGCCCGCGCCTTCGAACCCTTCTTCACCACCAAGGAGATCGGGCGTGGCACCGGCCTCGGGCTCTCGACCGTGCTCGGCATCGTGCAGCAGAGCGGCGGCGTCATCGAGCTCGAGAGCACGCGCGCGGTCGGCACGCGCTTCGCGATCTACTTCGCTGCGCTGCCGCCCGACGCCTGCGTGCCAGCGCCGCGAACCGCCGGCGTGCGGGCGACGCCGCGGGGACGCGAGACCGTGCTGGTGGTCGAGGACGACGCCAGCGTGCGCGAGCTGGTCGGGCTGTTGCTGCGCCGACTCGGCTACGAGGTCCTGAGCGCCGAACACGGCCACGCCGCGTGCGAGCGCTTCGACACCGACGGCGAGCGCATCGATCTGCTGCTCACCGACGTGGTCATGCCCCGCATGGGTGGACGGGAGCTCGCCGAGCTGCTCCGCGCGCGACGCCCCGAGCTCCGGGTGCTGTACATGTCCGGCCACGCCGACGACGCGGTGCTCCGTCACGGCGTGATGCGGGACGACGTTGCGTTCCTGCCCAAGCCCTTCACCCCCGCCGCGCTGGCCGACAAGGTGCGCGAGGTGCTCGACACCGAACGCGCGCCGACGAGCGACGCGCCCCCGCGTTGACGCGCGGCGCCCCCACGGTGTCGACGGGCGGCCGCGAGCGACCTCGGCGGGCGCACGCCCAGCGCCCTCGCGCGGTGGATCGCAGCCCCAGGCACCGCGTGGGCCCGACCGGCGCGTGGGCCTTGTCGTGGCTGCGAACGATCCGGCAGACTCGCCTGCCCAGGGCGCGGTGCCTCGCGCACGGCCAGGGTGCGACAGGCCCGAAGGAATTGCCCATGAGCCCCAGCGACAAGAGCAGCAGTGGCGCAGGTCCCAGCGCGATCCGTCCGGTGCCGAACCCCGCGCCCGAGCCGAGCACGACGCACGCGCGCAACCCCGGCATGCCGCTCGAGCTCGACTGGGTCCGCGACGTCCGCGTGAACCGCAGCGCGGTCGAGCGTCGCGCCGCGACCATCGGCCCCCGGCGCAGCGTGAAGAAGGACTGGCAGGCCGCATGGCTGCTGCGGGCGATCCGCCTGATGGACCTCACCACGCTGTCGGGCGACGACACCCCCGGTCGCGTGCAGCGGCTGTGCGCCAAGGCCCGTCGCCCGCTCGAGCAGCACATCATCGATGCGCTCGGCATCGGCGCGCTCGATCTGCGCACGGCCGCGGTCTGCGTCTACCACGAGATGGTGCCGGTCGCGGTCGAGGCGCTGGGCGGCAGCGGCATCCCGGTCGCCGCGGTCTCGGCCGGCTTCCCGGCCGGCCTGTCGCCGCTGCCCGAGCGCATCCGCGAGATCGAGGCCTCGGTCGCCGCGGGTGCCCGCGAGATCGACATCGTCATCACGCGCGCGCACCTGTTCACCGGCAACTGGCAGGCGATGTACGACGAGGTCAAGGCGTTCCGCGAGGCCTGCGGCGACGCCCACCTCAAGGCCATCCTCGCGACCGGCGATCTCCGCGTGCTCCGCAACGTCGCCCGCGCCAGCTTGGTGTGCATGATGGCCGGCGCCGACTTCATCAAGACCTCGACCGGCAAGGAGAGCGTGAACGCGACCCTGCCGGTGAGCCTGGTGATGGTGCGGATGATCCGCGAGTACCTCGAGCGCACCGGCGTCGAGATCGGCTTCAAGCCCGCCGGCGGCATCAGCCAGGCCAAGCAGGCGCTGGTCTACCTCGCGATGATGAAGGACGAGCTGGGCCGCGCATGGCTCGAGCCCGAGATGTTCCGCTTCGGCGCGTCGAGCCTGCTCGGCGACATCGAGCGCCAGCTCGAGCACCACGTCACCGGCCGCTACTCCGCCGGCTATCGCCACGCGCTGGCCTGACGCACCGCGGCCCGTCGCGGCGGATCCACAAGCCCGACGGATTGCGGCATGCTCTGCCTCGCACCAGCCGCCCGTGGGCGCCGCTGGCTGCGAGAGGTCAGCCGTGAGCAGCGTCGCCGAGATCTATCAGAGCATGGAGTACGGACCCGCACCGGAGGGCTCGGGCCCGGCGCTGGCGTGGCTGCGGGCGCACGGCAACAAGTTCGATCTCTTCATCGACGGCCGCTGGATCGCGCCCGCGTCGGGGGCCTACTTCGCGACCCTCGATCCCAGCAAGAACCGCGAGCTCGCCAAGGTCGCCCACGCCGGCAAGGCCGACGTCGACGCCGCGGTCGCGGCGGCCCGCGCCGCCCAGCCGGCCTGGGCCGCGCTGCCCGGGCACACCCGCGCGCGCCACCTCTACGCGATCGCCCGGCTGGTGCAGCGGCACGCGCGGTTGCTGAGCGTCATCGAGACCCTCGACAACGGCAAGCCGATCCGCGAGACCCGCGACATCGACATCCCACTGGTCGCCCGCCACTTCTACCACCACGCCGGCTGGGCGCAGCTGATGGACACCGAGCTCGCCGGCTCGAAGGCGGTGGGCGTTGTCGGTCAGATCATCCCGTGGAACTTCCCGCTGCTGATGCTCGCGTGGAAGATCGCGCCCGCGCTCGCGGCCGGTAACACCATCGTGCTCAAGCCGGCCGAGTTCACGCCGCTGTCGGCGTTGCTGCTGTGCGAGCTCATCGAGCGCGCAGGCCTGCCGGCGGGCGTCGTCAACATCATCACCGGCGACGGCAGCACCGGCGCGCAGATGGTCGAGCACCCTGGCATCGACAAGATCGCGTTCACCGGCTCGACCGAGGTCGGACGCATCATCCGCAAGGCCACCGCCGGCTCGGGCAAGCACCTCACCCTCGAGCTCGGTGGCAAGTCGCCGTTCCTGGTGTTCAACGACGCCGACCTCGACAGCGCGGTCGAGGGTGTGGTCGATGCCATCTGGTTCAACCAGGGCCAGGTGTGCTGCGCCGGCTCGCGCCTGCTGGTGCAGGAGGACATCGCGCCGCGCTTCATCGCCAAGCTGCGCGCCCGCATGGAGACGCTGCGGGTCGGCGACCCGCTCGACAAGTGCATCGACATCGGCGCGATCGTGGCGCCGGTGCAGCTGGCCCGCATCGACCAGCTGGTGAAGCAGGGCGTGGCCGAGGGCGCGACGCTGTGGCAGCCGTCGTGGGCGGTGCCGACCGAGGGCTGCTTCTATCCGCCGTCGCTGTTCACCGACGTGCACCCGGCCTCGAGCATCGCGCAGGAGGAGATCTTCGGGCCGGTGCTGGTCGCGATGAGCTTCCGGACCCCGGACGAGGCGGTCGAGCTGGCCAACAACACCCGCTACGGCCTCGCCGCCAGCGTGTGGAGCGAGAGCCTCAACCTCGCGCTCGACGTCGCGCCGCGACTGCGCTGCGGCGTGGTGTGGGTCAACTGCACCAACACCTTCGACGCCGCATGCGGCTTCGGTGGCTACCGTGAGTCGGGCTTCGGCCGCGAGGGCGGCATCGAGGGCATGCACGCCTACCTCGAGCCCGACTTCGAGCACACGCTGCCGCAGATCGACGAGCCCGCGGCGGTCGAGCCCTACCCTGGCTTCGTCAGCGGCGGCGTGCAGCTGGGTAGCGACGGCGTCGGCATCGATCGCACGCCCAAGCTCTACATCGGCGGCAAGCAGGTGCGCCCGGACGGCGCCTACAGCCGTGCGATCGTCGGCCATGGCGGGCGGCTGTGCGGCGAGGTCGGCGACGGAAACCGCAAGGACATCCGCGACGCAGTCGAGGCCGCCCGCAACGCGACCGGCTGGACCGGCGCGACTGCCCACGGCCGCGCGCAGGTGCTCTACTTCATCGCCGAGAACCTACAGGCCCGTGCGCAGGACTTCCGCGATCGGCTCGCGCAGCTCTCGGGTGACGCGGCCGCGGCCGCGCGCGAGGTCGAGGCCACCATCGCGCGCTTGTTCACCTACGGTGCGTGGGCCGACAAGTTCGAGGGCGTGGTCCACAACCCGCCCTCACGCTCGGTCGCCATCGCGATGAACGAGGCCATCGGCGTGATGGGCATCGCCTGCCCCGACGAGTGCCCGCTGCTGGCGTTCGTCTCGCTGGTGGCCCCCGCGATCGCGGTCGGCAACCGCGTGATCGTGGTGCCCTCGCAGCGCTTCCCGCTCGCGGCCACCGACCTCTACCAGGTGCTCGACACCTCCGACGTGCCCGGCGGCGTGGTCAACATCGTCACCGGCGTGCGCGACGACCTCGCCAAGACCATGGCCGAGCACGACGAGCTCGAGTCGATGTGGTACTTCGGCCCCGCCGCCGGCAGCCGCATGGTCGAGGCCGCCAGCATCGGCAACATGAAGCGCACGTGGGTGAACTACGGCCGTCGCCGCGACTGGTTCGATCGCCGCCAGGGCGAGGGCCGCGAGTTCCTGCGCCACGGCGTGCACGTGAAGAACATCTGGGTGCCCTACGGCGAGTGACGCCGCCCCATCGCCGCCGTCACGCCGAAGGAGCCACCGCCCATGTCCGCCGACCCCGCCGCCGAGCTGTTCCCGCAGGAGATCATCCGCCGCAAGCGCGACGGCCAAGCGCTTTCGCCCGCGGCCATCGCCGCGTTCGTGCGCGGCCTGGTCGACGGCTCGTTCTCCGAGGGCCAGGTCGCCGCGCTCGCGATGGCCGTGTTCTTCCGTGGCATGGACATGGACGAGCGCGTCGCGCTGACCTCATCGATGATGCGCTCGGGCACCGTGCTCGACTGGCGCGGCATGTCGCTGCAGGGCCCGGTGGTCGACAAGCACTCGACCGGTGGTGTGGGCGACAAGGTCAGCCTGCATCTCGCACCCATGCTCGCGGCCTGCGGCGCCGCGGTGCCGATGATCTCGGGCCGCGGGCTGGGCCACACCGGCGGCACGCTCGACAAGCTGGAGTCGATCCCCGGCTACGTTGCGACGCCGCCGCTCGATCGCTTCCGCGAGGTGCTGCAGAACGTCGGCTGCGCCATCATCGGTCAGACCGCCGACCTCGCGCCCGCCGACCGCCGCTTCTACGCCATCCGCGACGTCACCGCGACGGTCGAGTCGGTGCCGCTCATCACCGCCTCGATCCTCTCGAAGAAGCTCGCCGCCGGGCTCTCGCACCTGGTGATGGACGTGAAGTTCGGCTCGGGTGCCTTCGCCGACAACCTGCCCATGGCGCGCGAACTCGCCGACAGCATCGTCAACGTTGCCGCCGGCGCGGGCCTGGGCTGCGTCGCGCTGGTGACCGACATGAACCAGGTGCTCGGACGCACCGCCGGCAACGCGATCGAGGTGCGCGAGTCGATCGCGCTGCTGCGCGGCGATGCCGGCGAGCCGCGCCTGCGCGAGGTCACGATCGCGCTGGCGGCCGAGCTGCTCGCGAGCAGCGGGGTCACCCGCGGCGTCGACGAGGGCCGCGAGCGGGCCGAGCAGTCGCTGCGCTCGGGCGCCGCCGCCGAGCGCTTCGCGAAGATGGTCGCGGCCCTCGGTGGCCCGACCGATCTGCTCGATCGCGCCGACCTGCTGCTGCCGCTCGCACCGGTGGCGCGCGCCGTGTACCCCGAGCGCGAGGCGGTGGTCTCCCGCATCGACGTGCGCGGGGTCGGACTGGCCGTGATGGCGCTCGGTGGTGGCCGTCGCCACGCCAGCGATGCGATCGACTTCGGCGTCGGCCTCGGCGACATCGCCGGCCTCGGCGAGGCGGTCGGCCCCGCGCGACCGCTCGCGGTCATCCATGCCCGCAGCGACGACGACGCGCAGCGCGTCGAGGCCATGCTGCGCGCCGCCTTCGAGCTGTCGTCGCCCGGCACCGCCGTCGCGGTCGGCCCGGTGGTCATCGATCGCATGGCCCGCGTCGCCGCGCCGCGCCCGAGCTAGTACCTCGACACAGCGATAGTGATGGGTCAGAACGCCGTCATGACCGCGACTCCGCAAGGCGCCGTGCCGCCGGAATACCGGGCGTATTTCAAGGTGCGGCAACGCAGCGAGGCGCGGTCAGGGCGGTGTCATGGCCCGTCACAATCGCTGTGTCGAGGTACGAGTACCGTTGCGTGGTGGCGCTGCGAGGGTGCCGGCTCAGTTCGCGTCGCCGGCGAGCTCGGTCGCCAGCTCGCGCCAGAAGCCGTCGCCGACCAGGTAGCTCGCCCAGTCCTCGTCGATCTCCGCGAGGCCGCGTCGCTGCTGCCACAGCACCAGGTCGTCGAACTCGCCCTGGTACCAGCCCCACAGGAACCGCACGCGCAGCGGATCGAGCCGGCGTTGCCGCAGCAGCGGCACCAGCTGCTCGACCGCCATGCCGTCGAACTCGTCGATGTAGTGCTCGGCCTCGTCGATGTGATGTCCGATGGTCTCGATGCCCCGCTCGGTGAGCACGTACTGCTTGCGGCGACGGTCCATGTCGACGAGGCCCGCGACCACCAGCGGATCGAGCACCTCGTCGAGCAGGTCGAGTTCGCGCGGCAGCGGCAGCGGCAGCGGCATGCCGCCGTCTTCGGGCGAGAGGTCGAGCTTCTTCATGAGGTACAGGCCGGCGAGCCGGCGCTGGGTGTCGTCCATGGTCATGGTGCTCCGATCGCGATCTCCCAGCGCCGCGCCGAGAGTCGCACACGCGGCCCATCGGGCTCGTGGTCGAGCCACGAGGTGACATCGCCGAGGCCGTAGTGCAGCCGCGGCGCACCTGGGGGCGCCGCGATCGAGACCTGCCCGGGGTTGCACAGCGCGAGCACGATGTCGCTCGAGGTCGGCAGGCGCGCGAGCAGCAGCGGCAGCACCACCGACAGCGGCGCGCACACGCTCTGGTCGGGCAGCTCGAACAACAGCTCGATGTCGCCGTCGTCGGGCTGCGCGTCGGCGGCGTGCAACGCCAGCACCACCGCCGGCGCAATCGTGCGCGGCGGTCGATCGTGCCCCGCCAGCACCACCGCGTCGAGCCGACACCACCCGAAGCCGGCGTAGTCACCGTCGGGCGCGACCCGCTCGTGGGTCAGCGCGAGCAGCTCGGCGCTCTCGCGCTGCGGCAGCGGCAGCTCGGCGAGTCGCGTGATCATCCGCGCGCCTACGCGAGCAGGCGCGTGGGTGCGTGGGCCGGTGCACGGCGCAGGCCGAAGCGACCGCCACCGCGGCTGGGCATGCGCGGGCTCGGGCTCGGCTTGCCGCCGCCGAAGCCACCGCCCTTGGCGCCGTAGCTGCGACCGCTCTTGCTCGCGCGCTTGTTGAACGCCTCGGGGTTCGACTGCCGCCAGCTGTTGCGCTGCGTGACCAGCTGCCCGCGTCGCGAGACCGGCGTGGTGTACGGCGTGCTGTAGAGCGGGCGATAGCCCGGCGAGAACACGCTCATCATCATCGAGCCCAGCAGCATGCCCGAGGCGATGTCCCACATCGGCGAGTGGTAGCCGTGGTACGGGCCGTAGCCGGCGATCTGGTACTGGCCCTGATCAGGGCCGGTGACGTCGCGCTGGATCGTGAAGATCTTCTCTTCGTCGGCGACCTTGCCGTCCTCGTCCTTGTCGAAGAAGCCGGTCACGACCTGGGTCTTCTCGTCGACGTCCTGCACCGCGACGCTGATGACCTCGTCGCCGGTGTAGATCTCGTTCACGCGGCGCTCGAGGTCCTCGGGGCCCTCGGCGGCCTTGTAGGCCTCGCCGACCTCGTCCCAGTCGATGTCGACGTTGGCGTTCTCGGTCGTGACCCAGCGGTCGCGGCTCGGGACCTCGCAGGCGGGCAGCGCGAGCGAGAGGCTCACTGCGGTGGCCGAGGCCAGCATGCGAGCGGTGAAGCGGTGGGTCGTCGTCACGTGGGAATCGCGTCCTTCCAGGCGGCGCTCGTTCGAGCGACCGCGGCGTAGGGCGAAAGCTAAGTGCGCCCACCCACCGCGTCAAGCCGAGCGGCCGACGCGGCGCCCGCGAACGCCCGCAATCACCCGAGAGTGCCGCGTGCGAGCGCCTCGGCCGCCGTGCGGCCGAGCACGGCCACCACGCGATCGAGGGTCGCGAAGCGGGGGTCCTTGGTGAGACCGAGGCGGTAGCGCTGATGGATCTGCTGCACGATCACGGCGATCTTGAGCAGCCCGAACACGTAGGCGAACAGCACGTGCTCGAGCGAGCGACCGCTGCGCGCGGCGTAACGTCGTGCGACCTGCTGCCGTCCCCACGCGCCCGGCATCGCGGTCGGCCCGAACGCCATCGCACGCCAGGCGCCGGCGTCGTCGGCCTGCACCCAATAGCCCAGGGTCGTGCCGAGGTCGAGCAGCGGATCGCCGATCGTGCACATCTCCCAGTCGAGCACGGCGACGATGCGGGTCGGATCCTCCGGGTCGAGCACGACGTTGTCGAACTTGTAGTCGTTGTGCACGAGGCACACGTCGCCGTCGCCGGGCTGATGGGCGTCGAGCCACTCGGCGAGCGCCTCGATGTCGGGCACGTCGTCGGTCCGCGCCTTGTGCCACCGCGCGGTCCAGCCCTCGACCTGTCGCCGCACGTAGCCCTCGGGGTGACCGAGGTCGCGCAGGCCCGCGGCGTCGAGGTCGACGGCGTGCAAGGCCACCAGCTCGTCGACCAGCGACTCGCACATGCGTCCGAGCAGCTCGGGCGTGATGCCCTCGGGCAGCTGCTTGCGGACGATGAGCCCGCGGCGGCGCTGCATCACGTAGAACGGCGCGCCGATCACCGCGGGGTCGGTGCACTGCGCCAGCGGGCGCGGGGCCGGGGGATAGACCGGCGCGAGTCCGGCGAGCACGCGGTACTCCCGACCCATGTCATGGCCCGACTTCACGCGCGCACCGAACGGCGGGCGCCGCAGCACCAGCTCGTGCTCGCCCTTGCGCAGCAGGTAGGTGAGATTCGAGTAGCCGCCGGGGAACTGCGCGACCGACAGCGGCCCCTGCAGCTGTGGCAGCAGCTCGGCCAACCACGCGTCCAGCTTGGCGACGTCGAGCGCTTCGCCCTCGCGCACCGCCGCGGCGGCATCGATCGTGCCGATGGGCTCGCTCATGGCTGCCCCGCCTCGCGGCGCGCCTTCGAGAGGATGCGCTTGGCGACCACCGCGCGGTGGACCTCGTCGGGACCGTCGTAGATCCGCGCACCGCGTTCATGACGATAGAAGTGCGACAGCACCACCTCGTCGGTCATGCCGGCGGCGCCGTGGGCCTGCAGCGCGCGGTCGATGACCCGCAGCATCACGTCGGCGGTGAAGTACTTGATGAGCGAAATCTGCTCGCGCGCGCGCTCGAGGCCCTCGTGGTCGATGGTCCACGCCGCGCGCAGCACCAGCAGGCGCGCCGCGTCGATCTCGGCGCGGGCGTCGGCGATCCACGTCTGTACGGTCTGCTGCTCGCCCAACGTGCGGCCCGGTGCCAGCTCGCGGGTCGCCGCGCGGTGGACCAGGGCCTCGAACGATCGCTCGCACACGCCCAGCCAGCGCATGCAGTGGTGGATGCGCCCCGGCCCCAGCCGCGCCTGGGCCAGCGCGAAGCCGCGACCGCGCGGGCCCAGCAGGTTGGCCTTGGGCACCCGGGCGCCGTGCAGGCGGATCTCGCCGTGGCTGAGCCAGCCCTCGCCGGCCTCGCCCATGATCGGAATGTTGCGCACGTGCTCGAAGCCGGGCGTGTCGGTCGGCACCACGATCATGCTCGCGCGCTCGTGCGGCGCGGCGTCGGGGTCGGTCACGGCCATGACGATCACGAACGCCGCGCCATCGACCGCGGTGGTGAACCACTTGTGGCCGTGCAGGACCCACGCGTCGCCGTCGTCGTCGGCCCGCGTCGACAGCCACACGGGGTTGCTGCCGGCGTGCTCGGGCTCGGTCATGCCGAAGGCGCTGCGGGCGGTGCCGTCGAGCAGCGGCCGCAGGAAGCTCTCGCGCTGGTCGTCGGTGGCGTACTCGAGCAGCAGCTCGAGGTTGCCGGCGTCGGGCGCCTGGCATCCCAGCGCATAGTGGCCGAGCGGCGTGCGGCCGAGGACCTCGGAAACCATGCCGTGCTCGAGCACGGACAGACCCATGCCGCCGGCTTCGCGGCGGACCTGTGGCTGCCACAGCCCGACCTGCTTGGCGCGCGCACGCACGTGGTCGAGCTCGGGCTGCAGTGCCCAGAATCCGCGCGCGAGCCCGGCCTCCAGCGGCATCACGTGTTCGTCGAGGAAGCTGCGGACCTTCGGCAGCAGCGCTTGCATCACGGGCGAGGGCGAGAAATCCATGGCGGTCTTCGAGCTCTTTTGGGGGTCGTGCGCCAGGTCGGCGCGGGCGCGCTCCGGCTAGCGAAAGCTCCAGGCCGACGCATCCGGCAGGTGCGGCAGCGCGTTGAAGGCATCGAGGGTGAAGTCGGTGGCGTTGCGGCGGGTGCTGAACACGAAGCTGGTCATCGAGCTGTTGCGGATGCGCCACGCGGTCTGGAAGCTGATGAGGTCGTCGGTCCCGAGCGCTCGCTTCAGCATCACCGCCAGCGGTCCGACCGAGGTGAACGCGATCATGCGGACGCCCGGGCCGTCGTGTTGCAGCAGCCGCGACAGGCCCCGCTGCACGCGCTCGGCGAAGGCCGGCCACGATTCGAGCGTGGGGTCGTCGATCTCGCCGCGGAGCCAGCGCTCCATCACGGCCTCGAACAGCCGCTGGAACGCCGCCGAACGCTTGCCGGGATCGCCGGCGGCCGCGGCCGCGGCGAGCTGCGCGACGGAGGCATCGTGTTGCAGCAGCGGCACCGCGCGACGCACCATCGCGAACGCGTCGTGCTCGTCGAGCTCGGGGATCGTGGTCGGGGTCGGCCACGGCTGGTCGGCGCGGGCGTAGGCCTCGCCGCACAGTCGCGCGGTGTCCCGCTGGCGGCGCGCGGGGCCGGTGAAGACCAGCATGGGGTGCGGACCGTGCTCGCCGAGGTGGCGCCCGAGCAACCGCGCCTGCGCCTCGCCGCGCTCCGACAGCACGTCGTAGTCGCTCGCGAACAGCGAGGCCTGACCGTGCCGAACGACCACGAGACTGCCCATTGCGACCAAACTACCACGATCGGCGTGGGCGCTCGATCGTCTGGGGCCGAGCCGGCACTACCCCCCGGCGAAGGAGGCTCGACCTTTCATGCGCCGACCCAAACGCTCGAATGCCCCGATGTTGCTGACACGTCTCGGGATCGCGCTGACCGTGTTCGGCGTGACGACCACGGCCGCACGATCGGCCGCGGCCTGCGGCGGGACCTTCTGCGACGCCAATCCCGGGCCGGTCGAGATGCCGGTCGATCAGACCGGCGAGAACGTGCTGTTCGTGGTCGACGGCGACACCATCGAGGCCCACGTGCAGATCCAGTACGATGGCGACGCCGAGAGTTTCGCCTGGTTGGTGCCGATGATGGCGGTGCCCGAGGTCGAGGTTGGCTCGGAGCCGATGTTCCAGGCCTTGCTGGCGGCGACCGTGCCCACCTTCACGCTGCTGCAGCGCTTCGAGGGCACCTGCGACGATGACCGCGGCGTCGCGATGTGCGGGATGGTGCTGTCCGACGCCGGCGCCGAGCTCGCGGCCGGCGACGACGGCGAGGAGGACAGCGGTGGCGAGACGCCGTCCGTGGTGATCGCCGGCACCGCCGGCGCGTTCGAGTATGCGGTGCTCGATGGCGGCACGGTGGCGGGCGTGCTGGCGTGGCTCGACGACAACGGCTACGCCCAGGACGACGAGGCCGCGCCGATCCTCCAGCAGTACCTCGACGAGGGCTTCGTGTTCACGGCCTTCAAGCTGCGCGCAGGCGCGGGTGTCGACGCCATCCATCCGGTGGTGCTGCGCTACCAGGGCGACGAGCCGTGCGTGCCGATCCGTCTGACGCGCATCGCCGCGAAGCCGGACATGGGCGTGCGCGTGTTCTTCCTCGGCGAGGCCCGCATGGCCCCGACCAACTACCGCCACGTCGTCATCAATCCGCTGCGCATCGAATGGGCCAGCCTGGGCAGCAACTACGGTGAGCTGGTCACGCTGGCCGTCGACGGCGACGGTGCGAACGGCCACGCGTTCGTCACCGAGTACGCCGGCACGCCCGCGCTGGTGCCCACGGTGGGCGTACGCGCGCCCGGCTGGGATGCCGCCCGGTTCGCCGAGCTGCCCGGCACCGCGGTGATCGACGCGCTGGTCGACCAAGGCCTGATGCGCTGCGACGACGGCTGCGTCCCACAGCACACGCTCGTCGCCGGCCTGCTGCGGACGTACCTGCCGACGCCGGGCGGCTACGACGACGAGGACTGGTGGGCCGCCCTCCGAGCCGGCGGCGCGGAGCCGAGCGAGTGGGACGGCGCCGGCTTCGCTGCGGCCATGCAGGAGCGCATCGTCGCGCCCGGCGAGCACGCGGTGGAGCTGCTCGGCGCACACACGGTGCTCACGCGTCTGTTCACCACGCTGTCGCCGGTGGAGATGACCGCCGACCCGTTGTTCCACGCCAACCCGGCGCTGCCGCCGGTGAGCAACCGCTTCCTGGCGACCCAGGTGTTCAACTGCGACGGCCGCAGCTTCATCGAGCTCGAGGACGGCCGCATCATCCGTGACGACGACGACGGGTCGCCCGCACGGCTCGACATCGTGCCCGCGGCGCTGCGGGTCGAGAGCATGCCCGGCAACGGTGCGCCCATGCTGCTCGTCGATCACGACGGGGTATCGGCGGACGCGCTCGCGGCGTGGAACGAGGCCCACGACGGACGCAGCGGCCAGGGCTGCAGCATCGGCCGGCTGCACCTGCACGGCCTGATCATGCTCGGGTTGCTCGGAGCGGGCATGCACGCCCGCCGACGACGCCCGCGGGCGCGCGGCTAGTGTCGAGGTACTAGTACGCCCGGTATTCCGGCGGCACGGCGCCTTGCGGAGTCGCGGCCATGACGGCGTTCTGACCCATCACTATCGCTGTGTCGAGGTACTAGATCAGCGCCCCGGCCACGCAGGCCGACGCGAAGTTGGCCAGCGTCGCGGCGACCAGGCAGCGCACACCCAGACGCGCGATGTCGTGCTTGCGCGAGGGCACCAGACCGCCGAGGCCACCGATGAGGATGCCGATCGACGACACGTTGGCGAAGCCGCAGATCGCGAAGGTCGCGATCGCGTGGGCGCGGGGCGACAGCGCGCCCGCGACCTGATGTAGCTGCCCGAACGCGACCAACTCGTTGAGCACCGTACGGGTGCCCAGCACGCTGCCGACCGCGACCGCCTCGCCGGGCGGGGTGCCCATGAGCAGCGCGATGGGCATGAAGATCCAGCCCACCAGCCGCGCCATCGACAGCGGCGCCCCACCGACATCGATCCACCCCAGCGCCGCATCCAGCAGTGCAACCAGGGCGATGAAGGCGATGAGCATGGCACCGACGTTGGCCGCGAGCTTGAGGCCGTCGCTCGCGCCCGTTGCCGCCGCGTCGAGCAGGTTGGCGTCGGTGCGGGGGATCTCGACGGCGATGGTACCCGCCGTCACCGGCTGCTCGCGCTCGGGGACCACCAGCTTCGCCATCACCAACGAGATCGGCGCGGTCATGGCGACCGCCGTCAGCAGGTGCTCGATCGCGACGTTGCCGATGGTCACGTAGGCGCCGAGGATTGCGCCCGACACACTGGCCATGCCCGCGACCATGATGGTGAACAGCTCGGACTCGGTGAGCCGCTCGAGGAACGGCTTGACCGTCAGCGGCGCCTCGGTCTGGCCCATGAACATGCTCGCGGCCACCACCAGCGACTCGGCGCCGCTGGCCCCCATCGTCCGCATCATCACCCACGCCAGCGTGCGCACGATGATCTGCATGACGCCGAGGTGGTAGAGCACCGCGAACAGCGAAGCCACGAACACGATGGTCGGCAGCACCTGGAACGCGAACACGACCCCGAGGCCGCTGTCGCCGCCGCGCTGCACGCCGAGCTGTCCGAACACGAACGCCGAGCCGGCGTAGCTCTGATCGAGCACGGTCTGCACGCCGGCCGCTGCGCCCTCGAGGAGGCGGCGCCCGAGCGGCACGCGCAGCAGAACGACGCCCGCGAGCCACTGCAGCGCGATCCCCCACACCACCGGTCGCCAGGCGATGGCCCTGCGATCGCGACCGATCGCGTAGGCGATGGCGATCATCGCGAACGCACCCGCGGCGGAGACCAGTCGAAGCGGATCCATGCCCGCCAGGCTTTACCACGGCGCCACCCTCGAGGGCGCAACTGCGGCGGTCGCCGCGCCTGGTCACCACAGGCGGCGTCGGTGCTGCGAAATGGCGCGAGCCCACGGGATTCTTGCTACCGTCCGACCGCTAGGAACTCCCGAGGTTGACCATGCGACAGACCATCACACGCAAGCAGTTCTTGTTGCTCGGCGTCGGTGCGGCCGCGACCGCGCTCGTCCCCGGCTGTGGCGACGACGGCGACGCCGACACCGGTGGCAGCACCGGCTCGTCGGACACCGACACCGCATCGACCACCGACTCGACCACCGCGTCGACCACCAACTCGACCACCGCGTCGACCACCGACAGCACGACGGCGTCGACCACCGCATCGACCACCGACTCGAGCAGCACCACCGATCCCGGCAGCAGCTCCGGCGGAGATCCGACCACCGACGGCAGCGGCAGCTCCGGCGCACAGGACTCGTCCGGCGGCAGCAGCTCGGACGGCGGCAGCAGCTCCGGCGGCATGGCCGGCTGCGACGCGGCCCCGACCGCGATGTTCGACCTCCACGTGCACGCGCTGAACATCCCGCTCGCCGATGTCATGGCCGGCGTCGATCAAGACTACGTCGTCGGCGTCATGGGCCACATGCACACCGTCTCCGTCTCCGCCGAGGACTTCGCGGCCCTGCAGGAGAACGGCCAGGTGATCGTGATGGGCAGTGCCGGCGGTATCGACAATCACACGCACATGGTGACGCTGACCTGCGCGTAGTCGCGTCGACACCCGCGGACGCAACGAAGGGCCACATGCGGCACGCGCCGCGGATGGCCCTTCGTCGTTTCGGTCGCGCAGCGGCTCAGTCGTAGCCGTAGGTGATCGCGACCTCGCAGCCGTCGCACTGCGGGCACGGGAACGCGGCGTCGATGGCAGCGATCGCCGCCTCGAGATCGGCGACCGCTGGCGCGGCGTTGGTCCACGTCGCGCCGAGCGTCGCGCCCGCGGCGGCGTCGCGGCGCGTCGCCTCGGGGTCGAGCACTGGACCTGCGACCTGCAGCCACGCCCAGCTGGCGTCGGCCTCGGAGCCGCACACCATCGGGTGCTTCTCGAGGCGATCCCGTACGAGCCGCGCGAAGGCGTACCATAGGCCGTTGTCGAGCTGCTCGTGGGCGCTCGAGAACACCTGCTGCCCCTCGGCGCCGAAGTCCGCCCAGGTCAGCGCGTCGGGGTAGAGGTCGCGCCAGCATCCGATCGCCATGATGCCGTCCTCGACGGCGTCGTGCGCCATCGGGGACACGGCGTCGATCTGCGCGGCGAGGCCCCTGGGCATCGCGCGGGGCGTGGCGCCGTCGTAGTAGCCACGGTGCGCGTCACAGTCCTCGGGCAGCTGCACGCAGCTCGAGGACTCCTTGTATGTCGACACGAACAGGAACCACAGCACCGCGGCGTCGATGCGGGCGGCGTGCACGTTGGGATCACCCTCGCCGGTCATGCCGGCCGCGAACGACTCGTTGATGAGCGGCGAGATCTTGGCCGGCCCCACGCAGCGATCGGGGTACTTGCTGACGTTGTCGCCCACGGTGCACTGCTTGTCGAAGTCGACGCCGGCGTCCTGGTCGGCGTCGGCGATGCGCGGGAAGTGGAGATCCTCGCGACGCAGGATGCGGGACTCGAGCCCTTCGTCGAGCGCGTACTGCATGCGCGCGGCCAAGAAGTCGTCGGCCGTGGGCGTGTGGCCGAGCAGCAGCGACCGCATCATCTCGTAGGCGTCGACGCGGGCCGCCGAGCCCGGCGGGTCCTCGAGCACTGGCGTCCACTCGCCGTTGTCGGTCACGCACGCGGGGTAGTCGTCGTCGGCACCGGGCACGAAGTCGGTGGGCAACGCCCCGCAGGCGGATTCATCCGGGGGATCGACGCTCACCATCTCGGGCATGCACTCGCCGGTCGATCCACTGTCGGCCGAGCCGCCGCTGCTGTCGGCCGAACCGGTGTCACCCGGATCGTCGCTCGGGCACGCGCCCAGCAGCAGCGCGAAGGTGAAGAGGTGGGTCAGGCACAAGGTTCGGGAAGTCATGCGCAGCTCCTTCGATCGGCGTCGCGATCGGGGTCGCTGCAGAGCGTGGACGACGGGGCCCCACCGGCGTAAGCGGGGTTCGACGAGCTTCCCTGAAGGGTGCACATTCGAGCGGACGCACCTTGGCGAGTTTCCCGTTCATCGACCAGGGTCGTTGCTCGGGTGGAAGCACGCTTTGCACAGGGGTGAGTCGCCTCGACCTGCTCAGAAGCCGAACTGAGCCTCGAACATGAGCCCACGACCGGGCCCGTTCACGCTCGATCCGTGCACGCGATAGGCGGTGTCGGCGACGTTCTCGAGCACCAGCGAGAGCAGCACGCGCTGCTGCCAGCGCCAGCCCGCGCGCACGTCGAACACGACGTAGCCGGGGGTGCCGCCGGCGGGGATGCGCAGGTCCTTGCGGTCCTGCGTCGCCAGCCGCACCTGCGTCTGCGCCCAGCGCGTCACGAACGTGACATACGGACCGAAGCTGCGGTTGCGCCAGCCGAGCTCGCCGGTGCCGTGCAGTGGAGGGATGCGCGAGAGCGGTGCCCGCGGCGGTTGGTGCAGCACTTGCGGATGGTCGGGGTTGGGCCCCTCCCCGCGCGCGTACGAGATCGAGGCGTTGAGGAAGAAGCCCGCCGGCAGGTACAAGCGCAGGCTGCCGTCGGCGCCGACGATGTGGGCTTGCCCGTCGAGGTTGACCAGCTGGAAGCGCGCCTTCGACTCCTTGCAGCCGGGATCGTTGACGGGGCACGCCTCGATCTCGCGGCTCGCTCGCTGGATCATGTGGTCGATCGCGCTACGGAACACGAAGGCCTGCAGCTCGATCCACGGGTGCTCGATGAGGATGCCGCCCTCGATCATCGTGGAGGTCTCGTGGCGGAGCCGTGGGTTCTCCCACTGGAAGCCCGACCCGATCTGCTGCCGGCTCGTGAGGTCGTCGATGTTCGGCGCGCGAAAGCCCTGATCGACGTTGAACGCCAGCGTCAGCCAGCGCAGCGGAATCACCGCGAGGCCACCGTGGGCAACCGCGGTCAGCCAGTAGCGGTCGACCGCCTGCGAGCTGCGCTCGGGCACCGCACGGGCGCTCGCGGCCGCGGCCGCCAGCCGACCGCCGGTGCGCAGCCGCAGGTAGCGGGTGAACTGCGACTCGACGATCGCCCACGCGCCCGAGGTCAAGTAGCGGGCGCCCGGGGTGTACTGCGTGGCCGGCGAGCCGACCGTGACGTCGACGTCCGTGAAGGTCTGCCACGCGCGACTCGTGACGTAGTCGGTGTAGACATCGGCGCCGTAGTCGAGCGTGAAGTGGGCGGCCCGCGCGGGCTCGAAGCGCCGCGATCGCACCCGCACCGCGGTGCCGAAGGTCTGGACGTCGTCGCGCCCGTCGAGGCGCGTCACGGAGGGCGACCCCCGGTGGAGCTCGCGGTCCTCGTGCTGGCGGTTCCAGCTCAGGGTCACGTCGAGGTGCTCCGCCATCGCGGGACCGTCGAGCAGCGAGTACCTGCCGTACACCATCGTACGGAACTGCTCGAGGTAGCGCAGGCACTCGTCCTGCGGCGCCGTCGGTGGCGGACACTTGTCGGTGCGCGGGGCGTCGTACTGGCGATAGTCGTAATACGCCGCGGTCAGCTGGTGGTGCGCGCTCGGGCGCCACACCAGCCGCACGTCGTCGGTCAGCTCGCGGAAGCCGGTGCCGAGCTGGGTCTTGCCGTCGGGGCCGAAGCGCGGCGGGACGTTCTGCGGCATGTCGGTCGCCGGCGCGATCACGCGGCCGCCCGCGCGGAGTTGGTTGACATCGCGGTAGCCGACCCCCGCGAGCACGCCGAGCTTGCCCTTCACCGACATGTCGAGCTGGGCGCGTCCGCCGAGCGCCGCATCGGCGGTGCGGGCGTTGACGATGCCGCGACCGTGCACCACGACCGGGCCCTTGCCGCGCGCGAGCGTGGGCTCGATCGGCTGCGTGAGGATCGCACCGCCCATCGCGTCGGCGCCGTAGCGAGTGGACGCACTGCCCCGCACGACCTCGATGGTGTCGATGCCCCGCGAGTCGACCGTGAAGAAGTACTGGTTCGGGCCCTGCCGGAACGTGCTGGTGTTGAGCCGCACGCCATCGAAGTACAGCACGGTCTGCTGGCCGGTGAGCCCGCGCAGGTACACCGACGCCTGGCCGTGGGCGGTCTGCTGCACGTAGGCCCCGGGCTCGAAGGTCAGCGCGTCGGGGGCCGAGCGTGACAGTCGCTCGTCGATGTCCTCGCGTGTGACGACGCTGCCGGAACGTTCGGGATCGACGCGCTCGGGTCGACGACGTGGCACCACCACCCGCCGGGCCGTGCCGGGCTCGCGTCGGGGCGACACCGTCGGCGGTCCCCCGTCGGCAGGCCGCTCACCGACTGCGGCCGTGCGGGCAGGCGCTGCCGCGCCGCCGCCGGGCTGCGCGGCCGTACTCGTCGGCGCGCCGGGGCTCCGCACAGCGTCCGGCCCCGCGTACTCGCGAGGCGCCGCGGACCCTGCGATCCACAGCCACAACGCGACACTCGGGGAAGCCACTCGCGCACCATCGTGCCGCGTACGCCCGTCCGTGTCGTGGGCGGGCAATCACGCGGCGTGGATCCACCGGCACCCCCCCGTGGATCATCGCGTCGGGTCGTGCGAGAGAAGCGAGTGCAACCACGGGCCCGCGTCCTGCTCGCGACCGTCGCGCAGTCGCACGCGGTAGGGCTGGCCGCTGCTCGACGAGCGCGTGCCGAGCTCGTCGATGAAGCGCTCGGCGGTGTCGATCGACGGCGCGTGCGCCCACTTGTTGCGCAGGTGCTCCGCGGCCTCGCGTGCGTCGTGTTCGCTGCCGTTGCGGATGAAGGTGACGCCGCTGGCCTCGAGCTTCGCGAGCAGGCCCTCGATGCGCGCGGCCTCATCGACCGCCGGCGGTGCCGGCGTGGCGGCATCGTCCGAGCCTGGTCGGACGCGCAGGTCGGCCCAGTCGGTGCCGATGAGGTCGTTGTGCAGATCCTCGACCACCAGCTGGTAGCCGAAGCCCGCCAGCGTGAACGCGACCTCGTCACCGGTGCGCACGGACCTCGACAGCAGCACCGCGCTGCCATCGGTCTTGCCCAGCGTCAGCTGCACCTGGCCGGCCGTGATGTCGCCGAGCGCGATCTGCAGCGCACCGTCGGAGCCGGGCACCGCGGCGCTGCTGCGCTGCTGCACCCGCACGCCGGCGCCCTCGTGCGGGAGACGAAGCGGGGGCTGGGCACCGGCCGTCGGCCCGCCGGCGCGCGGGCTCCCTTCGGGCTGCGAGCCACAGGCCGCGGGCGCCACGAGCCCCGCGAGCGCCGCGAGCCCCACGAGCAGCGAAGGCGAGCACCGGCGACGGTGGCACGACGATGGGGCGGAGCCACGGCGCGACGGCATCGACGCGCCAGCATAGCAGCGCCACCCCGTCGTCGCCCGAGCCCCGCCTCGAGGTGTGACTAGTTGATGTTCAGCGTGAAGTTGCCCGAGTTGCCCTGGAAGCCGCTGACCACGACCATCACGGTCTGATCCTGGGTCAGGTTGACCGATACGGACGACTGCAGGCCGAAGAAGTCATCGTTGCACGCCAGCTCGCTGCCGCCGCACGCCGCGTCCTGCACGAACAGCACGGTGTCGTAGTCCGAGCCCTGCAGATCGAAGGTGTAGCTGCCGTCGGCGGGTGCCGTGAACTCGAACACGTAGTCCGGCGAGCCGTCGTCGGGGCAGTCGGGACTCTCGAGCTTGTCGGCCTCGCCGAGCGTGGCGCCGTCGTAGGAGGCCGGCACGTCGCTACCGATGCTCTCGTCGGGGCACGTCACGAAGTCGATGTTGAGGTTGTACGCGCCGTCGCCGAAGGCGCCATCGACCGCGACCATCACGGTCTGATCCTGCGCCAGCGTGATCGCGACGTTGGAGTCCGTCGAGACGAAGCCGGTGTTGTCGCTGCAGCCGAGCTCGGGCCCCGTGCAGTCGCCGTCGCGGATGATGAGCACGGTGTCGTTCACCGAGCCGACGGTGTTGAAGTTGTAGAGACCGTCCATCGGCGCGGTGAAGAAGTAGATGTCGTCGTTCTGGGTCAGCCCGCCGCAGGTGCCCGCCACGGTGTTGTCGCCGACCGAGGTGTTGCCGCTGGTCGCGACCGGAATCGTGTTCCCGAGGTCGGTGTCGGGGCAGAGGCCGCCGCCGAGCTGACCGATGTCGAGCACGAAGTCGCCTTCGTTCTCGAACTTGCCGTCGACCACGACCGAGACCGCCTGACCAGCGTCGAGGTGCAGCGAGAGCGCCGAGGTCCAGTTGAACTGGAAGTCGTCGCTGCAGGCGATCTCGTCGCCGTTGCAGGCGGCACCGTCGAGGATGTAGAGGACGGTGTCCATGTTCGAGTTGAAGGTGGTGAAGGTGTACTCGCCGTCCTCGGGCGCGGTGAAGCCGTACACGTAGTCGGGGGTCTCGAACGTCACGGGATCGGTCGCGCAGCTGCCCCGCACCTTGTCGATGCCGCCGACGGTCGAGCCGGCCACGCTGCCGGGCAGGGTCCCCGGGTAGGGCTCGTTCGGGCACGGCACCTCGCTGATGTTGAGCTGGTAGCTGCCGGTGCCGTTGCCGTCGACGCCGATCATCACGGTCTGGCCGGCGGACAGGCCCATCACGACGCGCGACTGCGGATTCCCGGGCGCGAAGTCGTCGTTGCAGTCGAACTCGACGCCGCCGCAGCCGCCGTCGCGCACGTACAGCACGGTGTCGAGCGCGGAGCCGAAGGTGTCGAACGCGTACAGGCCGTCGGCCGGCGCGGTGAACTCGTAGAGATCGTCGCCCGAGAACGCACCGCCGCACGAGCCCGCGTCGGTGTTGTCGTGCCCGCTCGTGTCACCCGCCACCGTCTGTGGCACCGCGTTGCCGACGTCCTGGTCGGGGCATACGCCGCCGAGCCCGGCGACGTGGAGGTCGAACGCACCGGTCTGGAACTGGGTGTCGACCACGACCGTGACCTGCTGGCCCTGCGCGAGCGTCACCAACGCGCCCTGGTCGCCGCACGAGAGCTGGTTCACGCCGCAGGGGCCGTCGTAGACCGCGATGGTCGACTCGAACGACGAGCCGAAGGTGTCGAACGTGAACGAGCCGTCGTTCGGCGCGGTGAAGAGGTACGGCGCATCGCGACCGGCCTGCCCACCGCAGCTCGACGCGAAGCCGTCGTAGAGCGAGGTGTTGTCGCCCGAGATCGTGTTCGGCACCGCGTTGCCGAGATCGTCGAGCGGACAGGTGAAGCCGCCCGCGCGCACGCGCAGGTTGAACGGCCCCTCGGCGGTGCCGTGGCCGTCGACCACCACGGTGACCAGCTGACCCGACGTGAGCGAGACGGTCACGGCCGACTGGTGGCCGTCGCCATCGTCGCTGCACGCCAGCTCGGTGCCGGCGCAGTCGCCGTCGAGCACGTACAACACGCTGTCGAGCTGCGAGCCCTGGGTGTCGAAGGTGTAGAGCCCGTCGGCCGGCGCGGTGAAGTGGTAGCCGACCTCGGGCGCCCCGCTGCCACCGCAGCTGCCGCTGCCGTCGTCCTGGACCCCGATGGTGTTGCCGAACGCGAGCGCGGGCAGGGCCGGCCCGAGCACCGCGACCGGGCACTCGAGCGCGACCATGCCGGTATCGCTGCTCGACGACTCCGCCGTGGTCACGCCCGCACTCGAGCTGGAGTCGCTGCCGCCACTGCTCGAGTCCGCGACGCCGCTGCTGCTCGAGTCACCGCTGCCGGTCTCACCGGCGCTCGAGCTCGAGCCGCTGCTGTCGGCCTGCGTCGTCCCACTCGAGGAATCCGCCACCGTCGCGCCGCCGGTGCTGGACGACGACGACGATGACGACGCGTCGTCGGTCGCGGTCGCGTCGTCGCCACAGCCCGCCGGCACGAGGGCGACACAAAGGCTGGCGAGGACGAACGGACGCGGCGACGGGGACGAGCGCAGGGACCAACGCATGGCAGGCAGCATACGCCGACGCCGCGATGGCGCCGATGTCGGGGTCAAGCGACCCTGCGCACGAGCGATCCTCAGTTCGCCGTGACCCGGCCGTGACGCATGCTCTCAGGCGTCCGCGACCACCCGGGGGCCGTCCGCCCCGGCGGCCGCGCGCGAGCCCAGCGCCACCACCTCGGCGGGGCCACCGGCGTCGTCGAACTGGGCGAGCTCCTGGCTGATCTTCTCGAGGTAGCGCCGCTTCTCGTGGAAGGGCAGGAACGAGCTCTTGAAGCCGTTCAGGATCACCTGCTTGATGTCGCGCAGGGAGAAACCCATGCGCGTGTGCAGCAGGTAGAGCTCCTTCGACATGGTCGTGTCGGTGATCAGCCGGTTGTCGGTGTTGACCGTCACCCGCGAGCCGAGGTTGTAGTAGAGCCGGATCGGGTGGCTCTCGAGCGAGCGGACCGCGCCAGTCTGGACGTTCGACGACGGGCAGCACTCGAGCGCGATGCGATGGTCGACCACGTAGTGGAGGAGATCCCCGTCCTCGCGCAGGCGGCAGCCGTGGCCGATGCGGTGCGCACCGCACAGGTGCAGCGCCTGAGCGATCGACGCCGGGCCGTAGGCCTCGCCGGCGTGGATCGTCACGTTGATGTTGTTACGCCGCACCAGCGCGAATGCCTCCTGGTGATCCTTGGGCGGGTAGTCGTACTCGGCGCCCGCGAGGTCGAAGCCGACCACGCCGCGGTTCTTGTACGCGACCACCAGCTCGGCCATCTCCAGCGACGACTCCGGCGAGATGTTGCGGATGCCGCACAGGATCAGCCGCACCTCGATGCCGTGCGCCTGCCCAGCGTCGTACATCGCCCGCAGCACCGTCTCGACCACCTGCGTGAGCCGCATGCCCTGCCGCGTGTGCAGCATCGGCGAGTAGCGGACCTCCATGTAGCGCACGTTCTCGGCCGCGGCGTCCTGCGCGAGTTCGTAGGCGGCGCGGTAGAGACCGTCGGCGGTCTGCAGCACCGCGAGCGTGATGTCGAACGCCTCGAGGTACTTCACCAGGCTGCCGGTGTTCTCGCCGACATGCATCGCCCGTGAGAGGCCCTCGGGGTCGCGCGCGGGCAGCTCGACGCCCTGCTGCTGCGCGAGCTCGAGTACCGTGGTCAGGCGCATCGAGCCGTCGAGGTGCACGTGGAGGTCGGTCTTGGGGAGGCGCTCGAAGAGCGAGAATGGCAGGGGTTCGTGCATGGGATCTCGAGCGGCAGAAGCGACGCCGCGGTGACACGGGTGTGAACGATTCCGTCCACGAGCGGCGGGTCGGGTACCGGACTCGCGAGGACGATGAGGCAGGACGCCCAAGACCTCGTGCGGGTGGGGCGTTTTTCGCACGCGATCGCGTGCACCAGGGGCGCAGCTCACGTGCGCCGACGGCCCGTACCGTCACGTCGATGCTACCCCAACCGCCATCGCTTGCCATAGACTGGCGGCCTTGCGGACGCTGGCCTCGACCTTCGGCACGCGGCGGCGGCGTGCTCGCCTGCCCGCGCCTGCGCACGTGCGGCTGCGCATGCGTGCAGCCGCGCGCACGCCGTCCTCGCGCTCGCGCGCCGCATTCGCGATCGGGGCCGTCATCGCAGTGGGCTGCGTGCACGAGCCGCTGCCGTTCGTGTGCGCCGACGCGGCGGTCGGCGAGCTCGTGATCACCGAGCTGCGCGGCCCCCAGAGCACACCCAACTCGCTGCCGCAGTGGATCGAGATCGCCAACGTCTCCGATCACGCGATCGCGCTCGACGGGCTGCACCTGCGGCTGTCGTATCGCGACGGCTCGGGCGCGCAGGACATGGTCATACGGCGCGAGCGGAGCATCGCCGCCGGCGAGTACTTCGTGTTCGCCTTCGTACCCGAGAACCAGGTCCCGGACGGCATGGACTACGGCCTCGCGGGCGAGTACGACGGCGACCTCTACGGCGGCGGCGTGCTCCTGCTCGAGAGCTGCGACGAGATCATCGACAAGCTCGACTGGACCGAGCTGCCGACCAACGGCACGTGGGCCCTGGGCGGAACGCCATCGGCGGACGCGAACGACATGGACGCGGCGTGGTGCGCCGACGAGCACGAGCCCGACGGCGCGATGGTCGAGCTCGGCGTACCGGGGACCCCGGGGGAGGCCAATCCGCCGTGTCCGTGAGTGGCGCGCGCGCGTGGTTCGCTGGCGTGCTGCTGGTCGCGGCGGCGTCCTGCGCGGTCGAGTCCGAGGCGCTGCAGGACGGTCGCTACGATCGCACCGAGCTCGCGGCGTCGCTCGCCGATCGCGAGGCCCCGGCGGGCCTCGTGCTCGGCGTGTTCACGCTCGCCAACAAGGCCGTGGTCGACGGCGACACCATCAAGGTCGAGGGCCTCGACGCCAGCCTGCGCCTGCTCGGGCTCGACTGCGAGGAGACCTTCAAGAGCGACAAGGCCCTGCGTGCCTACGAGGTCGGCTTCGCGGAGTACCTGCGCACCGAGCAGGCCAAGACCCCGCGACCCGTGAAGATCCCGACCCCGCTGGGCATGGACGCCAAGCACTTCGCGCAGGAGTTCTTCGCCGGCGTCACCGAGGTCCGCCTCGAGCGCGATCACCCAAAGGACCTCCGCGATCGCTACAACCGCTACCTCGCCTACGTGTTCGCCCGCAAGGACGGCAAGTGGGTCAACTACAACGTCGAGTGCGTGCGCGCGGGCATGAGCCCCTACTTCACCAAGTACGGCTACGCGACCCGCTTCCACGAAGCGTTCGTCGCCGCGCAGAACGAGGCCCGCGCGGCCCAGCGCGGCATCTGGCGGCCGGGCGCCGAGCACTACCTCGACTACGACGCGCGGCTGGCCTGGTGGGACGCCCGCGCCGAGTTCGTGGCCGGCTTCGATCGCGCGTCGGCGGGCCGCGAGGACTTCGTGCCACTGACGCACTGGGACGCGCTCGAGCGCCTCGAGGATCACGTCGGCGACGAGGTCGAGCTGCTCGCGACCGTCGGTGACATCCGCATCGGCAACGGCGGCGCGCCGACCCGCGTGATGCTGAGCCGCCGCATGTTCTCGGACTTCACACTGGTGTTCTTCGACGACGAGGTCTTCGCCAGCACCAACATCGCCGACGCCAAGGGCGAGTTCGTGCGGGTGCGCGGGACGGTGTCGAAGTACCAGTTCCGCGGCAAGCGTGGCCGCGCCGGCGAGGAGCAGCTGCAGATGGTGATCAAGCGCCCGCAGCAGGTGCGCTTCGAGGACACCTGGGCGCGCGCAGCGGAGTTGATGCCGCGCCCCGACGCGCCGCCACCGGGCGATCCGACCGCGCCCGATCCCGAATCCGAGGAACTCGCGCCGGTGACCCCGCCGAGCCATCCGACGCCCGTGACGCCCGCGCAGGACGACACGGTTTCGCCACCCTAGCCCCGCCGACGAGGCCACCATGCACGAACGTCACCGCCGCCTTCGCCCCCGCACGAACGACGCCCCGGGCTCCGCCCAGGGCACCGCCGCGACGGGCACGCTCGGCGTCACGCTGGCAATGGTGCTCTGCGCCTGCCACGGCGGCGATCCCAACCGCGGCGGCGAGTGTGCCGGTGGCATCGTGCCCGGCGACCTGGTGATCACCGAGATCTTCGCCAACCCGGCCGGCACCGACAAGGGTCAGGAGTGGTTCGAGATCTACAACGCCCGAGAGGTCGCGGTCGACGTCTCGGGTCTGGTGCTGCGCTCGGCCAAGGACGACGGCGGCTCGCCGAAGGAACACGTCGTCACCGCGCTCACCATCGAGGGCAAGAGCTGGGCGGTGGTCGGCGGCGTGATCGAAGACCCTGCGATCCGCCCCGACCACGTCGACTACGGCTACGGCGACGACCTCGGCGACCTCCGCAACACCGCCGGCTCGCTGGCGGTGCTGTGCGGCGGCAACCCCATCGACGAGGTGCTCTACGACGGAGCCAGCGACGCGACCTCGCGCGGCTTCGACGGCGGCCGCAGCCCGGACGCCTCGGGCAACGACGACCTCACGCTGTGGTGCGACGCGACCACGATGTTCTCCGCCGACATCGTCGGGACCCCGGGCGCGCGCAACGACGTCTGCGTCGGCAGCGGCGTGCCGACCACCTGCGTGCAGGACGGCAGCGAACGCGACGTGGTCGCGCCCGGGCTCGGCGACCTGGTGCTGAGCGAGTTCCACGCCGATCCCAGCGCCGTCGGTGACGACGACGGCGAGTGGTTCGAGATCTACGTCGGCAAGACCGTCGACCTCAACGGCGTGTCGTTCGGCAAGGTCGCGGGCGAGCCGCTCGGCACCATCAACGGCAGCGAGTGCATCTCGATCACCGCCGGCAGCTACGTGGTGCTCGCGCGTGGCGACGACCCGGCGACCAACGGCGGCCTCGAGAGCCCGTTGGGCCTGTTCGACTTCTCGCTCGGCAACTCCACCGGCTCGCTGTTCCTCGGCTACGGCGACGACGTGCTCGACGAGGTCGCATGGACCGGCAGCGACCCCGGCGCGGCCAGCAGCCTCGATCCCGACTTCGTGACGGCCGAGGGCAACGACGACCCCACGCACTTCTGCGCCGCCATCACGCCGTACGGCGCCGGCGACCTCGGGACCCCGGGCGCGGCCAACGACGCGCAGTGCCAGATCGCCCCGCCCGAGGGTCAGTGCTGGGACGGCACCGCCTTCGTCGACGTGATCGCACCCGGCGTCGGCGATCTGGTGATCACCGAGTTCAGCGCCAACCCCACTGCGGCCGACGACACCGTCGGCGAGTGGATCGAGATCACCGCGACCGCGCCGGTGCACTTGAACGGCCTCGAGCTGGGGCGCGACGCGGCGGTGGAGTCCACCATCGACACCGCCGACTGCATCCTCGCCGGGGTCGGCGACGCGCTGGTGGTCGCGCGCGAGGCCGATCCGCTGCTCAACGGCGGACTGCCCGCGGTCGCCGCGACCTTCGACTTCTCGCTGGTCAACGGCGACGGCAACCTCTTCATCGGCCATGGCGGGGCCGTGCTCGACGACATCACGTGGTCGAGCACCACCGCTGGCGCCGCCACGGCGCTCGACCCGAGCTTCTCGGACCCGGCCGACAACGACGACCCCGCGAACTGGTGCACCGCGAGCACGCCCTACGGCGACGGCGACCTCGGCAGCCCGGGCGAGACCAACCCCGCCTGCGGCACCGTCAACCCGGGCACCTGCAACGACGGCGGCACCGATCGCACCGCAGTGCCGCCGACCGCAGGTCAGCTCGTCATCACCGAGTTCATGCCCGACCCATCGGCGGTGAGCGACGCCAACGGCGAGTGGTTCGAGGTGCTCGTGCTCGCGGACGTCGACTTGAACGGCGTCGAGCTCGGCACCGAGGTCGGCAACCCCGACACCACGCTGCCGGTCGGCGGAGATTGCATCGCGGTCACCGCGGGCACCCGGGTGGTGTTCGCCCGCAGCGACGACATGGCCACCAACGGCGGCCTGCCGGCGGTCGCCGGCACCTTCGGCTTCGGCCTCGCCAACGGCGGCGGCGCGCTGGTCGTGGGCTACGGCGGCGAGGCGCTCGATGTCGTGACCTGGAGCGGCTCGACGCCCGGCGCCGCCAGCAGCCTCGATCCCGACCTCGAGAACCCCACCGACAACGACGACCAAGGCAGCTTCTGCGCTGCGACGGCGGTGTACGGCGACGGTGATCGCGGGACCCCGGGGGCGATCGGCGACGACTGCGGCGGCGGCGGCTCCGGCATGTGCAACGACGGGGGCAACATGCGGGCGATCGTCATGGCCGGGCCCGGCGACCTCGTGATCAGCGAGGTGATGGCCAACCCGGCGGCGGTCGCCGACGCCAACGGCGAGTACTTCGAACTCGCCGTGCTCGCGAACATCGACTTGAACGGCCTCGAGCTCTCGACCACCGACGACGGCGTCGCGACCACGCTGCAGCAGACCCTCGCCAGCCCCAACTGCCTGTCGGTCGCGGCGGGCAGCCGGGCGCTGTTCGTGCGTGACGCGACGATGGCCACCAACGGCGGCCTGCCCGACGGCGGCCTGGTGTTCGGCTTCGGCCTGGTCAACAGCAACGACGGCCTCGCGGTCGGGGTCGCCGGCACCATCATCGACGCCGTCACCTGGGCCACCGTGCCCAGCGGTGCCTCGCGCAACCTCGACGAGGGCGCGCTCGATGCCGCCGCCAACGATCTGGACGCCAACTGGTGCGCCGCGAGCTCGAGCTACGGCGCCGGCGACCACGGCACGCCGATGGCCACCAACGACGCGTGCGGATGAACGCTGCCACCGCGAGACTGACGCTCACGCTCGCATCCGCGGGCGTCGGCGCCACCTTGGCCTGCGGCGAGGCCGGCGACGACCGCTGCGGCCCTCGGCAGGCCGTGGTCGCGCGCGTCATCGACGGCGACACCGTCGAGCTCGACGACGGCCAGCGCGTGCGCTACCTGCTCATCGACACGCCCGAGAGCACGCAGGGCAAGAACGACTGCTACGGGCACGAGGCCAGTGACTTCAACCAGCAGCTGGTCGAAGGCCGCACCGTCTCGCTGTCGTACGACGAGGTCTGCACCGACGACTACGATCGCCTGCTGGCCTACGTCTCGATCGACGGCCGCGACGTCAACGCGCTCATGGTCGAGCGGGGCTTCGCGTGCGTGCTGCAGATCCCGCCGAATGGGCAGCAGCGCATCGACGCATTCGAAGACCTCGAGTACGCCGCGCAGCAGGGCATGGTCGGCTTGTGGGGTGCCTGTGACGAGGTCACCTGTGACTGAGCGGCTGTGGCGGGCACTGGTGGTCGCGCTCGCGACGGTCCTGACGCTGACCGTCGGCGGCCCCGCGCACGCGATCGAGTACGAGATCTTCATCGACGTCGACGACGACGACGACCTCTACGAGCTCTACACCAGCGGCCAGATCAGCGAGGGCACCTACGACACGCTGGTCGATCTGATGCGCCGCGGCACCGACCTCGACACTGCCGCACGCGAAGACCTCTACGCGCTGCCCAACCTCACCTACGTCGACGTCGACCGCATCCTCGCCTACCGTGCCGAGGCCGGCCACATCCACGATCCCGCCGCGCTGGTCACCGCCGGCGTCCTCAGCGAGCGCACACTGTCGTCGATCGCCGCGTTCCTCACCGTCGGCGAGGTCGACCCGCGCAAGGCGCCGGTCAACGGTTCGATCCGCTACCAGACGGTGTGGACCGTCGGCGACAACCGTGCGCCGCCGATGGTGCTGCAGGCCCGCGTCAACACGCTGCAGCACCTCACGCTCGGCATGGCCGGCTTCCTCACCCACAACCGCCTGGGGCCGGTGGCGTGGGATCCCAACCGCGATGCGCTCAGCGCCGAGATCGACCGACCGCGGGTGCGGCTGCCCAAGGCGTTCATCCAGTGGGACACGCCGGAGTACGGCGTGATCCTCGGCAGCTATCGCGTGGGCTTCGGCCAGCGACTGACCTTCGACAACAGCGGTCGCTACACCCCCAACGGCTTCTTCCTCGACGACTCGTACCTGCGGCGCGTCAAGCTCACGCGGCTCTGCAAGGAATCGACCGGCGAGCTCGACGGGGTGCCCTGCGACACCTCGAAGTACGGCAGCCCCGACTACCGCTTCCGCTACGGCCTGTTGGGGGTCGCCGCCGGCGCCAAGCACATCTCGCTGCCCAAGGGCTGGCTGCAGCTGTACGGCTTCTTCTCGTTCCAGCCCCGCGACATCTATCAGTACCAGGTCTACGACACCGACCGCTGCAGCGACCCGACCGACAGCGACAACCCAGATTGCAGCGCGCCGCCGGTGTTCAAGCGACGCGACCCCCTGCTCGCAGAGTCGAGCGAGTACTCGTTCCAGACCCTGCCGAACCTCTTCGACCTGATGCTCGGCGGCGGCAACTTCTCGTGGTTCCACGATCGCCGCACCCACGTCGGCGTGACCGGCTACGGCGCCGCGCCGCGCTGGCGTGCACAGGGGGTCGACCTCGACTTCCGCCCCTACTCGCCCTTCCCGTACGGCGGCGCATTCGGGGCGGTCGGTGCCGATGCGTCGTGGGGCTACCGCTGGGCCGATCTGTTCGTCGAGGTCGCGCGGAGCTTCGACAACCAGACCAAGCCCGGCGGCGGCGGCATGGGCACGGTCGTGCGCCACACGGCGACCTGGGACGTCCACGAGATCGAGGTCTCGGCCCGCTACTACGACAAGAAGTTCAACAACCCCTTCTCGCGCTCGATCGCCGCCGCCGACCAGAACGCCGGCCTGCGGGCGAGCAACGAGGCCGGCGGTCGGGTCCGCTACAGCGCGCAGCTGGCCGACCGCGTGACCCTGCGGACCTTCCTCGACGTGTGGAGCGACGTCGATCGCCCACGGCCGCAGATCAAGTTCTACGCCCGCGCCGATGCGCAGGCGACCGACTGGTTCCGCCCCGGCCTATGGTTCCAGGTCCAGGACCGCGACATCGGCGACAACGGCGGTGTGGAGTCGTACTGCGACCTCGGCGACAACGCGTACGACGTCGATGCCAACGGCTCGACCGTCACCGAGGATCCGCAGGACACGATGCCGAGCACGGAGCCTGGCGCGACCGTGGTCGGCTGCACCGGCGAACGCTACTCGATGACCGCGCGCATGCGCTTCGATCCCCATCGCCGGGTGTGGATGCAGCTGCAGTGGCGCCACGACTTCACCGAGGACTCCGACTACCCGGGCAGCGTGCGCCACGACGGCGCGGGCATCTTCCTCATCACGACCAATCCCATCGACCCCTTGCGCATCCGCATGCGCTGGCGCTACTACGACGACGACATCCAGAACCGCGCCCGCTACGAGCAGTCGGTGTGGGGCTACTTCGACGTCTCCTACCGCGTGCGCCGGTGGTTCGTGCCACGCGTGCGCTACGACCTCATCTTCCGCCTCGATCGCCGCGACGCCACGCTGGCGCGCAGCCCCAACCCCGAGCACTGGCTGTGGTTCGAGGTCTCCTCGCGCTTCTGAAGAGCCGTGGGCGAGCCTCACAGCCAGCCGCGACGGCGGAACCACCACAGCAGCACCAGCGCCGCGCCGAACATCAGCGACAGCGCGAAGGGATAGCCGTAGAACCACCGCAGCTCGGGCATGTTGAGCGGCGAGACGTTGGGATCGAAGTTCATGCCGTACACGCTGCTGATGAACGTCAGCGGGATGAAGAGCGTGGCCATCACGGTCAGGACCTTCATGACCTCGTTCATGCGCTGGCCCGCGACCGAGAGCTGCAGATCGACGAGGTCGGTGGCGAGCTCGCGGTTGACGGTGACGATGTCGATGAGCTGGGCGCAGTGGCTCTGACAGTCGCGCAGGTACGCGCGGGTGTCGGGGTGGATGAGCGGCGAGTCGTCGGCCGTCAGTGCGCCCAGCACCTCGCGCAACGGCCACAGCGCGCGACGCAGCCCCAGCAGCTGGTGCTTGACGCGGCGCAGCCGTGGGCCGATCTCGACCGCGTCGCCGGTGGGGATCACGTCCTCGATGGCCTCGAGCTCGTCGCTGACGCCCTCCAGCACCGGGAAGAACGCATCGACGGCCACGTCGAGCAGCGCGTAGGCGAGGAAGTCCGCGGTGCGGTCGCAGACCAGCCCGCTGCCGTCGCGGATGCGCTGCCGGACGACCTCGAAGATGTCGCCCTTGCGTTCCTCGAACGAGACCACGAAGCCCTCACCGATGAACACCGTCAGCTGCTCGGTCTCCGGCGAGCCGGGCTCGTCGACGATGCGCAGCACGATCTGCAGCACCGCATCGAAGCGCTCGATCTTCGGCCGCTGGTTAGTATGCAGGACGTCCTCGAGCGCCAGGTCATGCAGGCCGAAGGCCTCACCGATGCGCGCGACCAGGCCGGCGTCGCGCAGGCCGACCACGTGCAGCCACGTGACCGCGTGGGTGCGTCGCAGCCGTGCGATCTCGCCGGCGTCGAAGCGGTCGAGCTCATGGGCTTCGAACGCCGCCTGACCGACCGGGCCATAGGCGATCGCGTGCACCACCGGTGCGGCGGCGTCGGGCTCGGCGGTGAGCGTGCCGGGCGGCGTGTGCAGACCCGGCGGTTGCTGTCGCCGCCGCCGCCGCCGTTGCTCACCGCCGGGGGGTTTCGTCTTGGGGCTGCGCTTGCTCATCCGGCCGCACCTCGCGGGCACAGCATGCCGCAATCCCACGGGCGCGTCGGCGCTGCCCTGTCGGCTGCGGGTGTCCGCCCCTGGCCGCTTTGCGCCGTGGTAGCGTGACGATGGGATGCACCCGCGACGATCCGTGCAGCGCGTGGCGCGATTGATCGCGATCGTGCTGGCCAGCCTGATGGGCCCCGCCGGCTGCGTCGACCGGGTGCTGTATCCCCGCAGCTGCGGCGATGGCCACGTGGTCGCCGGCGAGGCGTGTTTCGGCGACGACATCGATCGCTACGACGTGCCGTTCACCCCCGTGGCGCTGCGGGTCGCAGAGTTCGACGGCGACGGCAACCTCGACGTGCTCGTGCTCGGCGTCGACACCGAGCGCGGGGTGGTCGCCGCGATGGGCCTGGGCACCGGTGACGGCACGCTCGCGCCGTTTCGCGACGCGGGCGTCACCGGCTGCAGCGCGCACCCTGCCCTGGGCCCTGCCGATGGCGACGACGCCACCGACCTGCTGGTCGCGGGCTGCGACACCGCGATGTCGATCTACCTGGCCGACCGCGCCGGCTCGTTCACGGGACCGCACACCGTGGAGGTCGGCGTCGCGACCCGCACCTCGGCGATCGTCGACGTCGATCGCGATGGCGTCGCCGACGTGGTCGCGCTCGGCACCGTCGGCGATCGCGTCGAGCTCGCGTGGGCCCGCGGCCGCAGCCCGGGCCAGTTCGAGCCCCCGCTGTCGACGGTGATCGGCACCGTCGGAGCACCACTCGAGCCGACGAGCTTCTCGATCGGGCGCCTCGACGGCGACGGCTTCGACGACGCGCTCTTGGCCCACGCCGAGGACGGCAGCGTGTTGCTCTCGCGCGGCGGCCCCGGCGGGTTCGCCAGCCCCGAGCGCGTCGACGAGCTGCCCGACGCCCAGGGCGTCGCGGTGCTCGACCTCGACGGCCGCGGCGACCACGAGCTGCTGGTGGTTCACGCGGCACCGCCCCGCCTCGAGGCCTGGCGCGGGCAGCTTGGCCGCCTGCAGGCGCTGCGCAGCACCGACATCGGCGAGGTCGCCGGCCAGGTCATCAGCGCCGGCGACGTCGACGGCGACGCGCGGCTCGACCTGGCGTTCTTCGCCGCCGACGACACCCGCGTGCGGCTATGGCTCGGCGACGGTCGCGGCCGCTTCACCGCGGCGGCCGAGGTCGAACTCGGGACCGCGATCGCCCAGCTGGCGATCGCCGATCTCGACAGCGACGGCGCGGCCGAGCTGGTGGTCGGAGCCTTCGCCGATGGCGAGCTCCGCATCGTGCACGGCGATCCGTGATTCGGCACAGCTGCCCTCGCCGAGGGCTACAAGAGGTCGCAGATGCATGCGCACGCGGAATGTGAAGAGCCCGCACAATCCGCCCACGCAGGCTCGCCCGCCGGTGCCTCCGGCAGCGGCCCGCACACGTCGTTGCGTGGGTATGTCAGCAATTCGGCGATTCCCTCCACCTCGCGGACGTAGAGCTCGCCGTCATTCGGAAACGTACACCCTGGTCCCCCGCACCCCTGCAGGTTCCCAAAGAACAGAATGCACCGCGCAGTCGCGTCGAGGAGGGTGCACTGCTCCTCTACGCTCACGCTGTACACCTCGCGCCACTGGCAGCTCGGCGATGCGATCTCCGGCGTCGCCTCGATCGCAACGCCCTCGCACTCAGCCTCTGAACGCGCGCCAGCACACAGGGCGTACGGGTCCACGGCCGATCCGCCGTCCGTCGTGGATTCCCCTGAACTCGCCATGGAATCACCCGACGTCGTCTCGCTGTCCACGTTGCCAGACGCCTCAGCGCTACTGACGGAGTCCGAGATCGTGCTCGTGTTCGTTGCGGACCCTTCGGCCGAGCCGGTGCCACTGCCGGACGCGCCGGTGCCACCGTGCTCGGAGTGCCCGCCCATCGACGTCACACCGTCGTCGTTGCCGCACGCGCAACTCACCAAGACTGCCTGAAGCCAGCGCCTCATGTTCCGTCCTCCTCCAGCAAACAGCGACCGTCCCTGAACCCGTATGTTGACTTGGCCTTTGCGAGGCGCTCGAGAACCACGTCTATCGAGCGACGCTCGTTGGCGTCCTGCGCGGCGGCAGCTTGAAAACGCCGATACGTACCAAGCCATTCTTGCGCGCTTGAGTCCGTGAGCGACCCACCCATCGACAAATGAGCAAGCGCCGCATCGACAAGCAGTCTTTCGGCCGCAGCCATCGTTGGAGTGGGTTGAATCGCGGCCTGAATCGCTGTTGCGTGCTCAGAGTTCAGCTGAACGCCGCCAACCTCTGCGAGCGCGCAGCCTGAGCGACCGGAATTCTCGCCCTGCTGACCCGCTGGGCCGCCCTCGCGCCCGCAGCCAATCGACACGACGAAGCAAGCGGCGAGAGCCACGGCAGTTCGGTCATTGAGGTGCATCGTCCACCACCGCTGCGGCGTAGCAGAACGTCCGGGTCGTGATGCCGGCGGGCGGCACGGCCACCTTGTCGAGGAAGACTTCGACGCACTGACCGGCGAGCGTCGTGCTCGTAACCGCGACCATCGACTTCGCGTCCTTAGACGAATCCGTAGCAGTTGACACCAGCGCTCCCGAAAGGGTGCAGAATCCGCCCGCAGCTTTTCGAATCTTCACACTGAGGTCGATGTCGCTGAAGGTGTGCGTCCCCGACTCTGACGCATCTTCCATCTGGCCTTGGCCTTGCCCCGATTTCGTGGACAGGTTGGTTATGCTGCCTGAGCAGCGTTGCGTCGATGGAAATCTTCGAAGTCGGCAGGACTGAGCATGCCGAGAGTGGAGTGGCGGCGGTGACGGTTGTAGAAGACCTCGATCCACTCGGTGATGGCCTTGGCCGCGTCGGCGCGGGTGCGGTAGGCGTGGCGGTAGATGAGCTCGGTCTTGAGGCCGGAGAAGAAGCTCTCGGCGACTGCGTTGTCCCAGCAGTTGCCCTTGCGGCTCATGCTGCAGGTCAAGCCGTGTCGTCGGAGGATGCGTCGGTAGTCGTCGCTGGCGTACTGGCAGCCGCGGTCGGAGTGATGCACGAGGCCGGCGTCGGGCAGGCGTCGACCGATCGCCATGCTCAGCGCGTCGAGGCAGAGCTCGGTGCGGATGTGGTCGGCGACCGCCCAGCCGACGACGCGCCGCGAGAACAGGTCGATGACGACGGCGAGGTACAGCCAGCCTTCCCACGTGCGCACGTACGTGATGTCGGTCGCCCACGTCTGGTTGGGCGCCGACATCCTGAACTCGCGGTCGAGGATGTTCGGCGCGATCGCCAAGTTCGGGTCGACTTCGGTGGTTCGGCGAAACCGTCGTCGAGCACGGCCCACGAGGCCTTTGCGCCGCATGATCGCGGCCACACGCTTGCGTCCGACGGCCCACCCAGCCGCGCGTACCTCGGCGTGGACGCGCGGGCTGCCGTAGGTCTTGCGGCTCGTGCTGTGGGCCACGGCGATCGCGACCTCGAGCCGGACCGTCTCTGCGCTGCGCGCCGACGGTGGTCGACGTCGCGAGGCGTAGAAGCCACTGCGCGACACCTCGAGCAGCCGGCACATCATCGCCACCGGGAAGTTGGCCCTCTCCGCCTGGATGAACTCGAACCTCACGAGTTCTCCTTGGCGAAGAAGGCCGTCGCTTTTTTTAGGATTTCTCGCTCCATCTCGAGGCGCTTGTTCTCGCGGCGAAGGCGGCGCAGCTCGTCACGCTCGTCCGTCGTCAGCGGCCCTTGGCCGGCAGGCTGCTGGCCGGCATCGACCTCCGCTTGCTTCACCCACGCACGCACGGCCGTTTGCTCGAGGTCGAGTTCTGCAGCGACTTGGGCGATGCTCTTGCCGCCCGCGTTCACCAGGCGAACGACCTCGGCCTTGAACTCCGCGGTGAACGAACGGCGCTTCCGCCTCTTTGTTTTGGACACCTCGACCTCGACTCTCCTTGGCATTGTCCCCTCTTCTCGCGTGTCCACCAAATCGGGTCAGGACCAAAGCCACTTCCTGCGAAACGAGATGTGCTCCACGCCAGCTCGGCAGCCCCTGTGCGCGAAGGCGAGCTCCAGCTTCGCCCAGGTGGAGAACGCGTCTAAAATCGCGAGCGCGAGTCAGCTGCCGCGAGAGTAACCGCTCGCGCTGGGCCGCTCCTCAAGCCCGAGCGCGAACGGCTACTGCAAGCGGACACGCATCAAGTGTCCGGCGCTCGGCGCGTCGCGTCACAGTCGAACGTGCGCATCCACACCTTGAAGCACACGAAGCACACGCTTGATCGAATTCCCATTCAGCCCGCCCCTCATGTCAGGTTGCTTGCGGCGTCATGGATGCGTCGCCGAGGTCGCTCGCAACCATCACGGCCCCGGGCGCTTGAGCAGCCGGCTGACCGTGAAGTCCATGTCGGTCGTCACCAGCCGCATGATGCTGTCGAACTCGGGCCCCTCGACCGCGAGCTGCTCGCGCAGCAGCGCGCGCGTGCGCTCGAGCAGGTCGGCGCGGGCATCCGCGATCCACCGCGCGATGGTGGCGCGATGGACCCGGTAGATGCCGGCGATCTCGTCGAAGCGCAGCTTGTGCACGAAGTGGTGGCGCAGGATGTTGCGCTGGCGCGTGGTCAACGTGCCGAGCGCGTTGGTGAACGCGGTGCGGAACTCGAGCTTGTAGCGGTCCTTGATGTACGCGAGCTCCGGGTCCTGCTCGCTGGTGCGCTCCGAGACCGCGTCGTCGCCCACGAGGATCTCGGGGTCGCGCTGCTTGGCGCGCATCAGATCGATGTACGTGCGCCGCGCGGTGATGCGAACCCACCGCCGCAGGCTGCCGCGACCGCTGTACTCGCCGATCTTGGGGCCGGCCGGCGGCTTGCCGATGAAGAGCTTGTGCCGGACCTCCTGCTTGAAGTCGTCGCCACGCACGGCGTCGCCGGCCATCGAGGTCAGGCCCCGGGCGATCTCGGCGGTGTACTCGTGCTCGAACGCCTCGAGCGCGCGCCGATCACCGCGGGCACACGCGCACGCGAGGAACAGATCGGCCACGAACAACCCGCCCAGGGCCTCGTCGGGCGCGAGATCGGCGGGCATGCGCGCGGCCGTGAAATCGAGGAAGTCTTCGGCCGACAGCGACAGCTGCGGCCACGTCGCGAGGGCCTGCGCGAGCATGTCGCTCAGCAGATCGCCGAGGTTCGGCAGCGCCCGGTAGCCATCGCGCAGCGCCGCCGGCAGCTCGCTCGGCAGGTGCTCGAGGAATCGAGCGACATGGGTGGTGCGGGCTGTGGCCACGCGGGTCCGCCCAGTATATCCCGCGGGGGCCGCGAGCCTGCGCGGTCGTGTTCACGAGCTGGTAGCATGCGGCGGTGCCCCAGCGCCCGCGCGTGCTCCTTGCCGGTGGTGGCACCGGTGGTCACATCTTCCCCAACGTCGCGATCGTCGAGCGACTGCGCGAGCGGGGCGATCGCGTCGATCCGCTGTTCATGGTCTCGGCACGGCCCGGCGACGCAGCCACCCTGGGTCGCCTGGAGCTGCCGTTCGTGGCCAGCTGCGTGCAGCCGCTGCCGGGGATGCGTAGGCCCTGGCGATTCGTGCCGTTTTTGTGGTCGTGGCGCCGCGCGGTGGCCGAAGCGGTCGCGGTGCTGCAGCGCGAGCGCGTCGCGGCCGTGGTCGCGACCGGCGGCTTCGTGTCCGGGCCCGCGCTGGTGGCCGCGCGCAAGCTGGGCTTGCCGCGCGCGATGGTCAACCTCGACGCGATCCCCGGCAAGGCCAACCTCCACCTGCGCCGCGAGTGCACGGTGGTCTTCAGCGCCTACCCCACCGCCGCGCTCGAGGGCGCGCGCGTCATCGGGTTCCCGCTGCGACGGGCGTCGATAGGCGAGGGTAGCCGCGCCGACGCCCGCGCCGCGCTGGGCCTCGATCGCGATCGCCCGCTGCTGTTCGTGACCGGTGCGACCCACGGCGCCGAGTCGATCATCCGTGCGATGATGGCCTTCGTCGGCGACCGCGACGGCGCCGCCGCGCTGTCGTCGTGGCAGGTCTTCCACCAGTGCGGCAGCTTCGACGTCGCCACGCTGCAGCGCGCCTACGACGACGCCGGCGTGCAGGCGAAGGTGGTCGCGTTCTGCGATCGCATGGGCGCCGCGTGGCGTGCCGCGGACCTCGCGATCAGCCGCGCCGGTGCGGGCAGCGTGGCCGAGGCGTGGGCCAACGCGACCCCGAGCGTGTTCTTGCCCAACCCCTTCCATGCCGACGGGCACCAGCGCGCCAACGTGCGGCCGCTGGTCGATGCCGGCGGTGCGTTGGTGATCGACGACCTCGTCGATCCGGTGCGCAACCGCGAGCTGCTGGGTCGCACGCTGATCGAGCTGCTCGGCGACGACGCCCGCCGCTCGCACCTGCACGAGCGCCTGCGAGCCACCGCACCGCCCGACGGCGCCGAGGCGGTCGCGGCATGGATCGAAGCGACCGCCGCGGGCTGAGCCCGGCGATCGCACGCGGCCGAAGCAGCGACGCCCCCGCGGCTCAGGCCAGCTGCGCGCGGCCGAGCAACGCGCCGATGGCCGCCCGTGCGCGCGCGAGCATCTGCTTGGCATCGGTGAAGGTCAGCGCGCCGTGCTCGACCCGTGGGATGCCATCGACCAACACGTGCACCACCGCCTCGCGCGCGGTGCCGTAGACGATGCGATCGTAGACCGACACCGCATCGGCGCCGAAGCTGCCGGGCTTGTCGAGGTCGAGCACCACGAGGTCGGCGCGCTTGCCCGGCTCGAGGCTGCCGATCTCGGCATCGAGCCCGATCGCCGCCGCGCCGTCGATGGTCGCCATCGCGATCACGCGCTCGCTGGCGACACGGCCCGGGCCCGACTTGATGCCCTGCAGCAGCGCCGCCAGCCGCATCTCCTCGAGCACGTCCATGTCGTTGTTGCACGGCGCACCGTCGCAACCGATGCCCAGCCGCACGCCGGGCACACCGTCCAAGTACGGCAGATCGGCGATGCCCGACCCGAGCTTCAGGTTGGCCGACGGGCAGTGGATGATGCCCAGGGGCCGGCCGGCGAGGCGCGCGGCGTGGCGGGCCTCGAACTGTACGCCGTGGGCGATCGACAGCTGCGTGTCGAGCACACCCAACGCGTCGAGCCACTCGAGCTGGCCCTCACCGAGCAGCGCGGTGACCTCGGTCTCCTCGTTGGCGTGCTCGAGCAGGTGGGTGTGCACCGGCAGCGAGAGCTCGTGGGCGAGCGCGACGACGCCCTCCCACATCGCCTTCGAGCACGACAGGATGAAGCGCGGGCACAGCAGCGCGTGGATGCGGCCCCCGGCCGCGCCGTGCCAGCGCCCGTGCAGCGCACGGACCTCGTCGAGCGCCTGCGCGGTTGGCTGGGCGAGCACCGCCGGGACCCCGAGGCCCTCGTCCATCAGGCACTTGCCGGCGATCGCCCGCAGGCCGCTGTCGTCGATGGCGCGGAAGATCGCGTCCATGTGCGTGACGATGCCGATGTCCTGGATCGTCGTGGTGCCCGACAGCAGGCAGTCGGCGGCGCCCAGCAAGCCCGAGCAGTAGGCGCTCTCGTCGTCGTGGGCGGCCTCGAGCGGCCACACGCGCTCCCGCAGCCATCGCAGCAGATCGCGGCCCTCGGCGAGCCCCCGCAGCAACGCCTGTCCGAGGTGGGTGTGCCCCTGCACGAAGCCCGGCAGCACATGCAGCCCGCCGACGTCGAGCACGCGTGCGCCCGCGGGCGTCGACGCGCCGACCGGCGTGATCGCGGCGATGCGGCCCGCGACCACGTGGACGTCCGCCACCGTGACGGTGCGCGAGGCATTCATCGCGACCACGGTGCCGCCGCGCAGCACGATGTCCCCGCCGACGCTCACGGCTTGGCGTAGATCTCCGGCTTGAGCACACCGATGTACGGCAGGTTGCGGTAGAGCCCGGCGTAGTCGAGGCCGTAGCCCACCACGAACTCGTTGGGGCAGCGGAAGCCGACATAGCGCACGTCGATGCGCTCGGTGCGAGCCTCCTGCTTGTCCAGCAACGTGCACACCGCGAGGCTGCCGGGCCGCCGGGTCTGCAGGTTGTCGAGCAGGTAGCGCAGCGTGAGACCGGTGTCGACGATGTCCTCGACCAGCAGCACGTCGCGGCCCTCGATGGCCTGGTTCAGGTCCTTCAGGATCCGCACCACGCCGGAGGAGCTGGTGCCGCTGCCGTACGACGACACCGCCATGAAGTCGACCTCCATCGGCACGTCGATGCCGCGCACGAGGTCGGCCATCAGCGGAAAGCACCCGCTCAGCACGCCGACCACCAGCGGCTTCTTGCGGCGATAGTCGTGGGCGATCGCCGAGGCCAGCTCGGCGACCCGCGCCGCGATGGTCGCCTGGTCGAACAACACTTCGCGAATCGCGGCGGAGAGTCCTGCATCCTGGTCGGTCATGGTCGTGTCGCGGCGGAGCATAGTACGCGGGCGCGCCGTCGTGCACCGCGCTCAGGCGTCGGCGAACCGCGCCGCGAAGTCCTCGAGCTCGCGGTAGGGGGTCGTGCACGGCGGGCCATCGGCGTGCCACCAGCGCGGCGCGGCGCCCAGCTCGAGGATCGTCGACGAGCGGGTGCCGTAGGCGTGTTCGGGCACGTGCACGCAGGTGCCCTCCATGCCGGGATCGGCGTGGGTGCGCAGCACCTCCATCCACTGCTCGGCGCTCGGCCGCACGCTACCGTACAGCGCCGGCAGCTCGCGACGCAGGCGCGCGACCCGCTCGCTCGGCGCGGCATTCAAGCTGCGCTCGGTCACGACATGGAAGCCGGGCGCGAGCGGCTCGTGATGATGGCGCTTGCCGTCGTTCCACACCAGGTGCGCACCGGCGGCGTCGGCCATCACGAGGTGGAACGGCTCGTGCCGCGCAGGCGACTCGCTCGCGATGCGCCGCACCGCATGGGTCGCGGAGTCCTCCGACAACGCATCGAGCACGAGCAGCCCGCGCGAGCGCGGGGCCTTGGGCGAGCCATGACCGGTGAAGCGGTTGGTGATGCCGACGAACAGGCCGTGGGCGTTCACGCCGATCCAGGTGCCGCCGGCCTGCAGGTCCCGCGGCGCGAAGAACCGCACGCCGCCCTGCACCACCCACGACGGCGAGCTCGCGGGCCGCCGCAGCAACTCGTCGCGGTTCGCCGCCACCACCAGGGGGACGTCGCGCCATAGGCCTGTCGCAACCACCAGCGTGCACATCGTCGATTGCCCGCCAGCATAGCAGCCGAGCTCGTCGCGCCGCGGTCGCGACCGCATCACATCGCGTGGCGACGCCGCGGCGACGAGGCGGCGCCATCGTCGTGCTCCGCGAGCACGCGCACGAGCGCCTGTCCGAGCGCCGCGAGGTCGCCCGCGGCGACCAGCTCGAGCCGCCCACCGCCGGACAGCTCGGGGATGCCGCCGACCGCGGTGGCGACCACGGGCACGCCGTAGGCGAAGGCCTCGCGCACGACCAGGGGCGCCCCCTCGGACAGCCCGGCGACCTCGCGCGACGGCACACACACCACATCGGCGGCGCCCAGCAGCGCGTGCTTGGCCTCGGCGTGGACGAAGCCGTGGAAGCGCGGTCGCAGGCCCAGGCGCCGCGCGTGTCGCTCGAGTCGGCGGCGATGGGGACCATCGCCCGCGATGTCGAGCCGGGCAGCGGGCAGCGCCGACGCGACCGCGGCGAAGAGGTCGTCGACGCCCTTCTGCGGGATGAGCCGACCGAGGTAGAGGATCGATGGCCGCGCCGGATCACGCACGCGCGCCGGCGACGGCTGTGGATCGGGGACGCAGTGCACCATCGGCTCCACCACCAGCCGCGTCGGCGCCAGGCTGCCGGGGCACGCCCGCTCGAAGCGCGCGCGCTTCTCCGCCGACGGGAAGCGGATCGTCGCGGCGGCCGCGACATGGGCGGCGAAGCGCCGCCGCAGCGATCGCGGCAGCGCGAGTAACACGTCGACGTCGGTGCCGTGACCGAACAGCTCGAACGGCAGCCCACGGCGGCTGCACTGCTCCGCGACGATCCAGCCGCCCGGCAACAGCATGTGCGCCACCACCCGCTCGACATCGCCGCGATCGAGCTCGCGTCGCAGCGCGGCCGCGAGCCCGCGCCACAGCGGCCACACCAGCGCCGCGCGCCACGGACGATCGCGGATGTTCTCGAGGATTCCGAAGTTGCCGGTCAGCGTCGACCAACGCGCGGGCGCGTAGTCGAAGCGCACGATCTCGAGGCCGCTCGCCGCCTGCAGGCCGTCGTCACGGCACCAGGCGGTGCGCGGCGCCAGCACCCGCACGTGCACGCCGCGGCGGGCGGCCTGTTGCCAGTGGCGCAGGATGAACTCGCCGCGGGGGTCGCCCTCGTACTGCGGGAAGGTGGTCGAGACCACCAGCACGCGACTCATCGCAGCTTCTCCACCGTGTACACGCTGAAGCCGGCGAAGCGCCGGGCCGGCGTGTCCATCAACGCCCACTCCAGCCCCTCGAGCACGCGACCGATGGCCGGCAGCGTCAACGCCCGCGGATGCGGCGTCAGCACCCGGATGCCGGCCTGCGCCACCACCTTGGCGCCGGCGGGCAGTCGCGCGTGCACCTCGTCCGCGGTCAGGAACGCGGTCGAGATCGCCGACTCGTCGAACTGACTCGAGGTCGGACGCGGGCCGAACGCGCGCTTGATGAGGTAGCGCAGCGAGTGGCGGTTGTAGATGTCGAACACCAGGTGGCCGCCGGGACGCACGACCCGCAGCATCTCCGCCAGCGCGCGGTCGAGCTCGGGAACGTGCGAGAGCACCTTGAAGCTGTAGGCGACGTCGAAGCTGGCGTCGTCGAACGGTAACGCGGTGGCCGAGCCCTCGCGCACGTCGAGGCCGCGTGCGCGCGCGTGCTCGAGCATGCCGGGCGACAGGTCGATGCCGCGGGCACTGCGGGCGAAGTCGGCCACGCGCGCGAGCACGAGCCCGGTACCACACCCGACCTCGAGCACGTCGCGGGCCTCGCCGACGCGGCGCACCAGCGCGGCGGCCTGATCGTCGATGAGCTTGTGGTAGCCGCGATCGCGACCGCGGTCGTAGCCCTGGGCGAACGCGTCGTAGTAGGCACGATTGTCGTTCATCGCCGCTCCAGCTCCTGCCACAGCTCGTGGTACGCCGCCGCCATCTGCCGACGGTCGAACGCCACGCCCGCGAGCCGCCGGGCCTGCGCACCCCAGTGCGCCGCGCGGGCCGGCTCGAGCAGGGCATGGGCGATGCGCCGCGCCGCCGCGGTCGCCTCGCACGGCACCCGTAGGCCGATCTCGCAGCCGTGGCGCGCCGCGACCTCGAAGATCTCCGCGACCGGCAGCGCGTCGACGGCGACGAGGCCGATGCCCCGCGCGAGCCCCTCGAGCAGCACCAACGGCAGGTCGACCTTCCGCCGCGTGTGATCGGCCAGGTAGAGCTGCAGCGCGGTGTCGTGCAACAGCGCGTCCATGTCGTCGACCTCGGCGAGCACCTCGACGCGGCCGTCGGCGATCGCATCGGCGAGCTCGCGTCGCACGCGGGCGCGCGCACGCACGTCGTCGTCGCCCTTGGGTCGACACGCCAGCGTGAGCCGCCACTGCGAGAGCTCGGGCCGCTGCAGCAGGGCCGCCAGCGCGATGGCCCGTGCGGCGACATCGTCGTCGAGGTCGCCGGCGTAGAGCAGGCGCTGTGAGCGAGCCACCGGCGTCAGGTGCTCGGGCAGCACCACGCCGGGACGGATGCAGTGCAGCCGCTCCGGCGCCAAGCCGGCGCGCAGCAGGTTCTCGCGGGTGTGCTCCGAGGTCACGACCACCGCGTCGAGCACCGCGAGCGCGCCGACGCAGCGCTCGGCACCGTCGCCGGCGGGAATGGTCTGCACCCACCGTCGCGCCGCCCCCGAGCGGCGCAGCGACGCGCCGCGGCGCAGACCCGCGAGCACCCCCTGGCTGGTCGGGTTGGGTGAGAAGAACAGGTGCACGTGCAGCGACCGCAGCCTTGGATCGACCAGCGTCGCCAGCAGTCGCGCGCGATCGACCAGGCCCGGTGCGTAACCCACCGGCGGCGACGGCAGCACGCGATCGAGGCCGGCCCGCAGCGGCGCGCCGGGATCGCCCAGGTACGCGCACTCACGCCCGGGCGGCAGCGCCGACACCAGCGACGACGCCAACACGGTGGTGCCGTCGCGCAAGGGGGCGCGCAGCGGCTTGCTGACCAACAGCCACGACGGACTAGCGGCCACTGCGAAGTCCCCTCAGCTCGGCGACGCTGATCACCCGCGTGCCCAGGGCCGCGACCACGAAGGCGATCGCCAGCACCACGAGCTTGGCGACGATCGCCAGCTTGCCGACGAGCCCCGCGGTCGAGGTGACCGGCCACAACCACGCCAGCAGCTCGACCAGCGCCACGCACACGCCGATGCGCAGCAGCTGCGCCAACGACAGCTGCGCGCCGAAGCTGGTGCGCAGGGCCAGCAGCGCCGCGATGGCGGCGGCCAGGCCCGCGGCCGCGACCGCCCATGCCGCGCCACCGGTGAACTGCGACGGCACCAGCAGCTGCGCGCCCGCGACCACCACCACCAGCGGCACCGCCACCAGCGTGACCGCCAGCCGCGGTCGCTTCGCGCTGTTCAGGATCCACGCCACCGTTACCGCCAGCGAGTAGCCCGAGAAGCCCCACACCATCAGGCGCAGCTCGCTGGCGACGCTGGCGTAGGCCGAGGGAAACAGCAGCATCTGGATCTCGCGAGCGCAGCACGAGCCCACCGCGCTCATGAACGCCAGCAGCACGACGGTGACCTTGGCGGTCTGCGTGACGTACAGGCGGACCTTCGCGCGCTGCTGGCCGTCGATCGCCGCGATCAGCGGGAACGCCAGCAGCGCGACCGCGTTCATGAGGCTGTAGGGCACCAACGAGATCTGCTGTGCACTGGCGTAGTGACCCACCGCGACGTCCTGGAGCTCGGTGACCGCGTGGGACTTGAGCAGCAACACGTCGGCGGATTGCAGCAGGTTGGTGACCGCGGTGAACACGATGAGCTGCCCCGCGAACGCGGCCATCGACGCGCCGACGCGCTCGGCCGCCAGCGGCTGCGGCGCGACCCCCACCACCATCGCGCGCGACAACAGCAGCGCGATGACACTCGCGAGCGTGAAGCCGGCCAGCGTCGCGGTCAGGCCCAGGCCGGCGGCCGCGGCGGCGATGATCAGCACCGCCTTGCTGCCAGCCATCGCGATGTCGAGCAACGCCTGCCGTCGGAACCGGCGCACCGCGTTGAGCGTGCCGAGGTTCACGGCATAGATCGCGTAGACCAACGAGATCGGTGCGACCACCCGCAGCGGCCCCTCGAGCGACGGGTCTGCCAGCCAGCTCGCCAGCCACGGCGCCGCCAGCAACACCACCGCCACCGACGGCACCCCGAGCACCAGCGCCAGCTTCAGGCCGCGTGCACGGATGCTGGCATAGTCGGGGCAACCCTCGTCGAACTGGGCGGCCAGCGGTCGGCTGACCGAGAACAACACGGTGTAGATGATCACCATGTTGGGCACCGCGACCAGCCGCGCGATCGCGTAGTACGAGCCGTAAACGTCCGCCGTGACCAGATGCGTCAGCGAGATCGTGATCGCGTAGCTCGAGACCAGGAACCACAGCTTCGCGACCCCCAGCCACATGCCGTCGCGACCGAGCGCTGGTTTGCGTGCGTCTTGCTGCATCGCGGATGCGGAAGGGGGCGCCCGCAGTGTGCCGCAGCGCGCCGTGGGCCGCACGGCAAGACGAGGGCCCAGAACCGCGCGCGCCACGCGCTATTTGACGCTTTCGCGTCCGGTCCCTATGGTTCGCGCAGTTTCACCGCTTTCGTCCGGGCCCATAGCTCAGTCGGTCAGAGCGGCCGGCTCATAACCGGCTGGTCCCTGGTTCGATCCCAGGTGGGCCTACCGCACCCGTCGAGCACCCATGAATCCGCAGATCACTGCGCTGTACGAGCTACAACACCGCGACCGCCAGCTGATCACCCTCGAGCGCAAGCTCGATGCCATCCCTGCGCGGCTCGCCGAGCTGGACCAAGACCTCGCCAAGCTCGAAGCGATGCTGGTGAGCGAGCGCAGGAAGTGTGACGACACCCGGGCGTTCGAGCGCTCGCAGCGAGCCCAGCTCGACGAAGAAGAAGACGTCGTCCGGCAGAGCAAGGCCCGCGTCAACCAGGTGAAGACCGCCCGCGAGCTGGCGGCGAGCCAACGCGAGATCGAATCGACGCGCAAGATGATCGCGGCGCGCACCGAGGAGATCAAGAAGCTGCAGGGGGCGGTCACCGAGACCGAGCAGCGCATCGAGGCCATGCAGAAGGCCTTCGACGAGCTGCGCGCCGCTGCCGAGCCCGAGCGCGTGCGGCTGTCGGAGATGCGCACCCGCGTCGAGACCAAGATCGGCAAGCTCCGCAGCTCCCGTCGCTCGCTCACCGGCAAGCTCGAGCCCGAGCTGCTCGCGACCTACGAGCGCATCCGCAAGCGCCTCGGTGGCCTGGCCTTCGTCGCCGCCCATCGCGAGCGCTGCATGGCCTGCAAGATGGTCATCCCGCACCAGATCTACGTGCTGCTGCGCAAGGGCGACGACATCCAGGAGTGCGAGTCGTGTGGCCGTCTGCTGTACTGGTCGGGGCACTTCCCCGACGAGGCCGAGGCCGCGAAGGCGGCCGAGCCCGCGCCCAAGGCCAGCCCAGGCGTCCGCAAGGTCGTCCCCAAGGACGACTGAACGCCGGCCGCCCGACGCGGCGGCCCGGCCCGTGACCTCGCCCGCGACCGACCGACGACGGCTACGGCCGTGGCACGGAGCGTCGTCGCGCGACCGCCTCTGGATCGAGCCGCTCGGCCAGGGACGCCGGCAGCCCACGCGCGGCCAGCTCGGCCGCATCGAGGCTCGCGAGCCGGCGCCCCGCGGCCCGCAGCTCCGAGACCAACGCACCGATGCTGCGGTAGGCATCGCGGAATGGCACCCCCTCGAGCACGAGCGCCTCGCACAGATCGGTGGCGATCGCATCGCCCTCGACGAGCGCCGCGCGGCACTTCGCCGGGACCAGCGTGATGTGCCGCAGCCCCAGCGCGGTCATGTCGAGGCACCCGCACACACCCTCGACCGCCGAGAACAGCAGCGTCTTGTCGTGCTGCAGATCGCGGTGGTAACCGCTGCCCAACCCGCCAAACAGCGCCAGCAGTCCGGTCAGCTCGCCGTGCCGCAGCGCGGCGTGGCCGCGCACCAGCTCGAAGAGGTCGGGGTTTCGCTTGTGCGGCATCATCGACGAGCCGCCCGCGATCGCGCCGCCGAGCGCGACCAGACCATCGGAGCACAGCTCGATCACGTCGGCAGCGAAGCGCGCCAGGTGCAGACCGATGCGCGTGCAGGCGAAGGCGATCGACAGCGCGTGATCGCGGTGACCGACCGCGTCGATCGGGTTGCGCGGGCCGTGGGCGAATCCCAGCGCCGACGCGGTCGCGTCGACCGGCAGCGGCAGGCTGGTGCCCGCGATCGCACCGGCGCCGAGCGGGCACGCGACCAGCTCGTCGGCACACAGCAGCAGCAGCCGACGGTCACGTCGCAGCGGCTCGATCAACGCGCCTTCGATCCACAGCCGTGACAGCACCGGTATCGCGACCTGCCGGTGGGTGTACGCCGGCATCGCGACCTCACCCTGCGTGGCGACGAAGCCGGCCGCGGCGGTCAAGACCGCGTCGAGGCCGCGCTCGATCGAGGCCAGCGCGCCGCGACACCACAGCATCAGATCGGTCGCGACCTGGTCGTTGCGACTGCGACCGGTGTGCAGCTTGCCGGCCAACGCCCCCAGCTCGCGGCCGAGCTGCTGCTCGACCGCCATGTGCACGTCCTCTTCGTCATCGGGCAGTACGACCTCGCCGCTGGCGACCCGCGCGGGCAGGCTCGCGAGTGCGGCGACGAGGCGCGCGGCCTCGTCGGCATCGACGAGTCCCGCCTTGGCGAGGCCCTCGACGTGGCCGATGCTGCCGCGGCAGTCGACCTCGAGCAGGCGTCGATCGACACCGTAGGAGCTCGACCACGCCAGCATCGCGGGGTCGAGGTCGTCGCCGGTCGCAGCGGTGCGAGCGATGCGGGCCACGGTCAGACGCCCGCGAAGTCGAACAGCTCGCGCAGCTTCATCAGCGCGCCGGTGTCGTTGGTCTTGACCTTGCCGCGCGCGATGTCGATCGGGCCCGGCATCTTGCCGTGGATGACCATCTTCTCGAACAGCTCCGGCGTGGTCTTGAGCACACAGTCGGCGTTCTCCACCGTCTTGCCGTTCTCGACCGTGCAGGCCTTGGGATCGACCTTCACGGTGTACTTGTGGTCGCCGATCGAGAAGTAGTAGCTCATCGAACGGTCGACTTTGCCGGCGCGATAGCGCGAGGGCATGGCGGCGAACAGCTGGGGAATCGTCATCGGCGTCCTCGGGGCGAACCGTATCAGACCCCCGGACCCCGCAGGTGGCCGCCGATCGCTCCAGGCCGCCGGTGTGCACGAGCGCGGGGCCGTGCGCGGGATCACCCGTCGGTCCGGTCCCGCGTCGGGCCGTGCGCGCCGCCCCTGCCCTTTGCATCGACCCGCGTCCATGCTCGTCGACAGGGGAATCGGCGGCGTCTGGGCGGGGCTCCCCGCCCGCCCGCGCTCGTCGAGCCCGAGGAGACTACGCATGCAACGCTTGATCGCTTCCTGTCTGCCCCTGCTCGCCCTCTTGACCCCGCTCGCCGTGCCCGGTGACGCCCACGCCGGCGTCGGAGCGTGCGGCGACATCCACGTCGAAGCCAATGCCCAGTGCGAGGTGAAGGGCGGCGTCGCGTGCGAGGTCGCGTGCCAGCCGCTCAGTGTGCAGGCCCAGTGCGCCGCCGATCTCAGCGTGAGCTGCAACGGCGAGTGTGGCCTGACCGCCGACGTCGATTGCAGCGCCAGCTGCACCGCCGACTGCATGGGCAGCTGCGAGCTCGACCCGGGCGAGTTCGACTGCAAGGGCGAGTGCGTGCTCGACTGCCAGGGCGACTGCGAGGGTCGCTGCGGCAGCGACAGCCAGGGCACCGAGTGCTACGCCTCCTGCGAAGCCAGCTGCGAGGGGCACTGCTCCGGCCACTGCGATGCGATCGCGCCCACGGTGGATTGCGCCGGCAAGTGCGAGGCGTCGTGCGAGGGTCGCTGCGAGGCCGAGGTCAATGCGCAGTGTCAGATCGATTGCCAAGCCAGCGGCTTCGCCGAGTGCAAGGTCGACGTCGAGGGCGGCTGCAAGGCGGAGTGCGACGTCGAGCAGGGCGCGCTGTTCTGCGATGGCCAGTACGTCGACCACGGCGGCAACCTGGCGGAATGCGTCGACAGCCTCCGGGTCGCACTCGGGATCGAGGTCGAAGGGTATGCCGAGAGCGAGTGCCACGCCGGTGGCTGCAGCGCCGAGGCGGGCGGCTCGATCTCGTGTGCGGTCGACCCCAGCGACAGCGCGCGCGGGCGCAACGCAGCGCTGCTGGCCGCGTTGGGCGTGATGACGTTCGGTGTCGCTGCCCGCCGCCGCCGTCGCTGACGCGACGTGCACGGGCGTCGGGCGTCAGCGACCGACGCCCACGCCCTCGGCCGCGCTCGACATCAACGACTCGTACAACGCGCTGCGATCGGTGCCCGCGGCGATCAGCTTATCGGCCTCGGCGATCTCCGCGTCGATGACGGCCGCGAACGAGGCCTTCGGCTGCGCCCCCGCGAGGTACTTGCCGTTGATGAACCACGACGGGGTCCCGTTGGCACCGAGCGACTTCGCCTGCTTCTTGTCGGCCTCGATCTGCGCGGTGACGCCGGCGTCGTCGAGGTCGCTGCGAAAGCGCTTCATGTCGAGCCCGAGATCCTTGGCGTAGCCCTCGATCTGCGTCGATGACAGCGCGCTGCTGTTCTCGAACAGCTTGCGGTGCATCTCCCAGTACTTGCCCTGCTTGCCGGCGGCCTCGGCCGCCCGCGCGGCGCCCTCGGCGTTGGCGTGGAAGCCCAGCGGATTGTGCTTGGCGACGATGCGCAGGTCGTTGCCGTAGTCGCGCTGCAGCTCGGCGACGGTCTTGTCGGCGCGCGCGCAGAACGGGCACTGGAAGTCGGTGAACATCACCATCGTGACCTTCGCGTCGGGCGAGCCGTCGCTCTGCGAGTCGCCGAGCGTGACCTTGTAGCGCACACCGTCGACTGGACGCCCGGCGACCACCGGGCGCTCGGGGGCCTTGGGCAGCTCCCGCGCCTTGCGCTGCTCGGCCTCCAGCGCGTCGATCCGCGCGGTCGCGGCCGTGAGCGCGCCGGCCAGCGACTCGCGTGCCGCCTTCTCCTCGGCCAAGGCGTCGTGGTCGGCCTTGGCCTCGGTCTGCAGCTTGGTCTGCTCGGCCGACAACGTGTCGAGGCGTTGTTGCAGGCCCGCGATGGCGTCCTTCGACTCGTGGTCGTCACACGACGACAGCAGCAGCGCGGCGAGCAGGGCGAGGGAGATCGGTGGGCGTGGTGTCATAGCGGGTACACGATGAAGTCGTCGTGGATCTCGATGTGCGGCGAGCCCATGGCATCGACCGCACTCTTCAGCTCCACGAGGTGATCCCAGCCGAGCTCGAGCACGTGCTCGTCGGGGTGTTGGTCCGCGCCGAACTCGAAGTCGACGCCGGGGCTGTTGGTCATCTCGATGTGGGTACCGAGTACGTGGCAGACCTGCGCAGGATCGACGTTGGCGACTAGCCGCGCGAGGCTCTCGCGGTAGGCCGCGAAGTCCTCGATGTACAGGCGCCCCGGGTACAGCGTGTCGCCGGTCAGCAGCAGCCCGGCGCCGTGATCGAAGAACGCCAGGTGGCTGGCCTGGTGCCCCGGGATCGGCACGATGTCGACCACGCGGCCGCCGAGGTCGAACGGCACCACCTGATCGGGCCAGTCGTCGATACCGAAGTAGCTCGAGACGCCCGCGACCGACGGCGTGACCACCGTGACGCCGGGCAAGCCCTCGAACATGGGGTTGCCCGCGACGTGGTCGCCGTGGGCGTGGGTGTTGACCACCACCAGCTCGATGCTGCTGCGGCCGCGCTCGGCGAGCCACTGCTCGATCACGCCGCCGACGGTCTGCGCGACCGGGATGCCGCCGGCCCCGGTGTCGAGCAGCAGCGCACGCTCGCCGCCGAACAACAGGTACAAGAACGGCCCCTCGAAGCTGGTGCACAGTGACTGGCGGAGGATCACGGTGTCGTCGTCGTAGGCGTGGACCATGATCTGCGGCTCGGCGCAGTCGAGCCCGTCGATCCAGTGCTCGGGGAACACGCCGGTGCACGAACGCACGTCGCCGCTGCTCGATCCACCGGCGGTCGAGCTACCGCTGCCGCCGCCCGACGAACCCGCCGTGCCGACGCCCGTGCTACCACCACCGACGCTGCTGGTCTCGCCCGCCGTGCCGGCGCCCGACGACGACGACGCGGTGGTCGCCGCCCCCGAGCTGCTGCTGCCCGCGCCCACCACCGTCGGCGCACCACCACAGGCGAGCACCGCCATGAACAGGGGGACAGAGGCGATCGTTCGACGCATCGGCGTGCCCGCACGCTACGACCCGACCATGGTCCCGTCAATCGCGCGCGCCCGCGCTCACGTCATCCACGTACCGAGCCCGCCCGGCAGCCACGCCCCGCCGTCGACGACCCAGACCGCGCCGGTGACATAACCGGCGATCTCGTCGCTGGCGATCGCCAGCACGGTGGTCGCGACCTCGACGACGCGACCCATGCGTCGCAGCGGGATGCCCTGCTCGGCCCGCTCGCGCAGCGACGCGGGCAGCAGGCGATCCATGCCCTCGGTGCCGGCGATGGGCCCTGGCGCGATCGCGTTGACACGGATCCCGGCGGGGCCCCACTCGACCGCGAGCGTGCGGGTCATGGCATCGATCGCGGCCTTGGCCGCGGCCGCGTGCACCTGCAGCGGCGTGCCGCCGTAGTGCAGCGTGGCCGAGATGTTCACGATGCTGCCGCCACGCTCGCGCATGCCCGCGAGGAAGACCGCACGAGAGACGTTGTAGGTGCCCGCGGCGTCGATCTCGAGCACGGTGCGGAAGCCATTGGGCGAGAGGTTCGCCGCCGGCGCGAGGAAGTTGCCAGCGGCGGCGTTGACCAGCACGTCGATGTCGCCGTGACGGGCCCGCAGCTGCGCGAGCGCCTCGTCGATCGCCGACGGCTGCCGCACGTCGCACGGCAGCGTCACGTACGAGGCCGGGTCGTCAGCGACCGCGGCCCCGAGCCGCGCGGCGCTGCGACCGAGGATGGCCACGTGCGCGCCGTGGGCCGCGAACGCGCGCGCGATGCCGAGGCCGATGCCGGAGCCACCGCCGGTGACGAGCACGACCTTTCCGGCGAACAGATCGGGGCGAAACGGGGAGCGGGCCTGCACGCCCGCGATTGTCCGGGCCGCCGGGCTACGGCAGCAAGCCCGGAATGATGCCGGTCACCTCGCCGAGATCGGCGTCGACCCCGACCGCTCGCATCGCCGTGTTGAGCACGTTCACCGGGTGCAGGCCGCCGCCGTCGATGTGCTGCCCCGCGACCATCCCACCGGCTCGTCCGGCGGTCGTGACGATCATGTTCTCGGTCGAGTGGGTTCGGTTCGGGTCGCCGGTCGCGGGATCGAGGCCGTGGCCGGCCTCGTAGAGCAGCACCATCGCGGTGTTGTCGAGCACGCTGCCGGCGCCCTCCGGGGTGTCGCGCAGCTTGGCGACCAGGTACGCGAACTGGTCCAGCTGCCACGCGAGGATCTGGCTCACCGCCGCGGTGGTCCCGACCGAGTGACCGACCTCGTGCTGATCGTAGGGGATGTTGGTGAACGGATACGCACTCATGTGCGACTGCGCCATCGTGTACAGCATCGCCACCGAGCGCGAGAGGTCGCAGACGAAGGCCATGTGCACGAGGTCCGAGAAGCGACGCGCGCGGGTGTCCTCGTCGCTGTAGCCGGCGTTGGTGTCGAAGCCATCGCCGCCATTGGTGGCGTTGTTGCCCCCGATCGCCGGGTCGGCGCCGGGATCGGCGAACATCATGCACTCGCCGCCGGCGGCGGGACCGATGGCGGCCAGCCGCGCCTCGAGATCGCGGATCTCGTCGAGGTGACGCTGCATGCGGACCTTGTCGGCCGCGCCCAGCTTCGGCATCAGGCGATCGATGTCGCCGTGCACGAGGTCGAGCACACTGCGTCGACGCGCCAGCTCGCGCTGGGCCGCGAGCGCATCGGCGGGATCGGGCGGCTGGAAGCCCTGGAACAGCGCCGCGAAGGCGGCCTGCGGGCTGATCTGGCCCGGGTTGCCGACCACGCCGCCGCCACCATCGGACTTGTACGAGATCACGTCGCGGCCGTACGGCGCGCTGTCGGTCAGATACCACGAGGGCTGCACCTGGTACTGCAGGCCCGAGGCGAACTTGGTGTCGGCACCGATCGCGTCGGCGACCACCTGATCGGCCGTGACCCCGCGGCAGTAGCTGCTGTCGTCGGGGTTGCTCACGCCGCACAGCAGCGGTGGCAAGGCCCCGAGGTGGAACGCGTTGTTCCAGCTGCCCGGCCCCGAGTTGTTGTAGGGGATGCGCAGGTTGCTGATGATCGAGACCTGCTGCCGCACGTCGCCGTAGTTACCCAGCGGCATGGTCGCGTCCTTGAGGTCGTAGTCAGGGCCGAACGCGCTCGGACGGTAGCGGTCGGGCTCGGGATCGCCGTCGCCGCCCATGGCCTGGCCATGGAAGCCGACGAAGAACCGGCACGGTACACCACCGCCGGCCGCGAGCGCCTCGCCGTGGCGATCGAGCATGAGCTCGAGCACCGGCAGGCCCACCGCGATGCCGCCGAGACCGCGCAGGAACGTGCGCCGATGCAGGGGCTTGATGACAGGGATGCTCACCATGGCGACTAACCCTCCTCCTCGCGGCGATAGAGGAACGCCTCGTCGCTCACGAGTCCGAGCATCAGCTCGTCGAAGCGATAGCCGTTCTCGGAAAATCCAGTCACGAGGTCGTCGACGTAGCGCTGGTCGTCGTCGCCGACCGGGTGGCCCATGGCGAACTGGTAGCTCTGGTACACGATGCAGGTGTCGAGCAGGCCCTCTTCGGCCAGCAGGTCCGCCAGGCCCGCGGGGCCTTGGAACGGGTTGCCGTCGATCTCGCCCTCACCCTCGATCACGCACTCGGGCAGGCCCGCATCGGTGGTGCGGAAGCGGCCCTGCTGATCGTAGTTCTCGAGCCCGAAGCCGACCGGGTCCATGAGCGAGTGGCAGCTGTCGCAGCCGTCGATCTGACCCATGTTGTAGCGATCGATCTTGCAGGGACTCGTGACCTCGGGTGGCGGCTCGTCGACGTTCACGCCGGGCGGTGGTGGCGGGATGGTCTGGCAGAACAGCCGCTTGCGGATGAGCTTGCCGCGCTGGGTCGGGCTGGTGTCGCCGTACTTGCCCGCGACCGACAGGAACGAGCCCTGGCTGAGCAGGCCCTTGCGACCGCTGTCGCCGTAGTCGACCCACGCGAACGCGTCGCCGCCGGGCGACGGCAGGCCGTAGTGCTGCGCGAGCAGATCGTTCACGAAGGTGCCCGAACTCGTGAAGAGTCCGCGCCAGTCGGCCTTGTCCTGGACGATGGTCTTCTCGAGCAGCATGCGTGTCTCGGTGCGCATCGCGTTGGTCAGATCGGCGGGGTGCGGCAGGCGGTAGTAGCCCAGCCACATCGAGTGGAATCGGTCGATGCGGTCCATGGCCCGTGCGTCGGCCAGCAGATCGCTCGCGGCCTGCCGCACGTCGTCGCTGGTCGACAGCTCGCCGGCCTCGGCGCGATCGAGCAACGCGTCGTCGGGGGTGGTGCCCAGCAGGAAGTACGACAGTCGCGTGGCGACCTCGAAGTCCGACAGCCGGAACACACCGGGCTCGCTGGTCTCGGTGCCGAGCTCCACGCGGTAGACGAACTCGGGGTCCTGCAGGAACACCCGCAGGATCACGCCGACGCCGGCGTAGAAGTCCTGCTCGTCGTTGGCGAACATCAGCCCGAGGTCGACGTAGCGCTGCACCTCGTCGTCGGCCAGCGGCCTTCGCAGTGCGCGGCGACCGAAGCGGGTCGTGAACTCGCGCAGGCACTGCTCGTCGGCGACACCGCTGGGCTGACAGCCGACCACGGTGTCGCGCCGCGCGGTGTCGGCGAGCAGGCGCGTCGCGATGTCGCCGGCGAGCTGCTCGAGCGCCTCGATGAGCGGACGATTGGCGCTTTGGTTCTCGATCTGGTTGTCGAATGGATCGACGACGTCCTCGGCCAGCAGCAACGCACCCGGTCGGGTGTCGTCGCCGAGCAGGTCGAAGATCGTGTTGTCGAACTCGTCGCGCGACAGCCGGCGCATGCCGACCTGGCCGACGCCACCGAGCTCGGGCGCGTCGGGCGTACCGCCGGTGCTGTCCGCGGCTCCGCTACCGCCGGTGCCGTCGCTGGCCCCGTCACCGCCGCCGCCGCCGGCGGGGCCCCGATAGCAAGCGAGCGGCGCCCCCACGAGCGCCGCCAAGGCCAAGCTTCTTGCGCGTGTCATGCCCATCTCCCAACCTGCCCGAACGACGGTAGACGAGCCCGGCCGGGTCGGGAAGGCGACGGCGCACGCGAAGGAGGACTGCGAGGGGCGATGGCGTCGGGCGAGACTGCGACCACCGCGATGATCACAACGCGGGTTCGGTCACGCGATCGCGTGCCGCAGCGCAACTGCGGCACCCGTGCGCTGCACGGGAGGTGTCGACTCCCACGCTCGCTGCACCCTCACCGCTGCGGCGTGGTCTCGCAGCCCCAGGCTGGGGAGCTCGACCCCCGCGCAAACGAACGCGACCACGACGGCGCGAGCCCGCGCCTCGCGACGCGATCGCGGGGCGTCACTCCGGGACGTGGGCGTTGCAGGCGTCCACGACCTCGGTCGCGGCGGCCATGAGGAACGTCGAGTAGTCGGCGGCGCAGATGTCCCCGAGCGCACCGTGGGGGAAGCCGTCGACGAACTCGGCGAACCGCGGCGCAATCTCGGCCCCGGTCACACCGTCCCAGGGGAACGGGCAATCGTTGGGCTCCGCGACACCGACCAACGCGATCGGCACGACGTTCTGCACGTGCCCATCCTGCGTGGCCGCCAGCGCAGTGATCCAGTCCGACGGATCGCCTTCGCTGCCCCACTGCGTGACCGCCTCGAGGTCGTCTTCCTCGTCGGTCAGGATGATGAGGACCAGCGGTGCGTCCTCGCGCAGGAACGCCTCGTTGGGCCCGCCGAGCTGCAGCATCGTCGGGCCGAGCGCCTCGATCGCCATCTGCATCGGTCGCTCGTCGGGGTCGCCCATCGTGCCGACCGCGGTCGCGCAGGCGAGCTCGGTCGACAACGTCGGCCCGTAGCTCATCCACGTCGCCGCGCTCGCGTACGGCGTGCAGGCCATGCTCGGGTTGGCGACCACGAACTCGGGCGCGTCGGTCGTGATCACACCGACGCGGATCGAGCCCATGATGCCGGGCAACAGCTGGTCGAGCTGCGCGAAGAACGGGCTGAGCGCGGCGGTGAGCTTGCCCTGCTCTTCGAGCATCGTGTCCGAATCGTCGATGACGACGAGCACGTCGAGCCCGGTGCAGTAGTCGGTCACCAGCCCACCCGACGATGACTCACCACCACCGGAGCTGCTCTCCGACGCGGAGGTCGTGGCGGTATCGTCGCTGCCGCTGCTGCTGCTGCCGACGCTGCCGCTGCCATCGCTGCCGCTCGAGCCGGCGCTGGTGGTGGGTGGTCCCGACGTACCCGTGGTCGACTGGCCGAAATCGAAGGTGCCGCCCTCGTCGTCCGCCTTGCACGCAGCCGCGAGCGCGAGCGCGAGCCCGAGCCCAACGCGCGTGGGCGAGTGCGGAGCCGTGCTCCGCCGCAGGTTGGGACGTGCGATGTCGCGCTGCACCAAGCTCACCACGGGTTGCAGTCTATCCGAACGCGCCCGCTCGCGTGCGCGCACCGTCGCGTTCATCGCGTTCATCATGGCTGTCTTCAGCGCCGCGCTCGCGCGCGAGCGTCAGTCGTTCGGCGCGCCGTACGAGATCCACGTGCGGATCACGTCGAGCTCCTCGGGCCCCAGCGGCGTCGCGGCCAGCGGCATCTGCACGCCCTGCAGCCCGTTACCCACCAGCTTCGTCATCAGATAGCTGTTGGTCGGGTTGCCCGGCGTCACGCGGGGTACGTCGGGGTTCTGCAGCGACGCCTGCATCAACGCGTCGTAGGCCTTGCCCTGCGTCAGGTCGAGGCCCGCGGCCGGCGCAACGTCGCCGTGGCAGCCGCCGGCGGCGCAGCGCGCATCGAAGATCGGCTGGACCGCGCCCGAGAAGGTCGTGCCGCTGCCGCTCGGCGTCTCGCCGAACTCGGCCGCGTAGTCGCAGTTGTCGTAGTCGATGCTCGCCTCGGTGCCAGCGCCCTCGGGCATGACGGCGCCCTCGATCCAGCACGCGATCGCGAGGATCTCGGGCGTGGACAGCGGCTGGTTGGCCAGCGGCATCGGGCTGCCCGGCACGTTGCCCTGCAGCCGCTGCAGCAGGTACGACTTGCGCGCGTCACCCGGCAGCAGCATGCGGTAGGGGTCTTCGTTGCCGAACGTGCCGTTGCGGTTGGGATCGCCGCCACGAACCTCGGACTCGAGCAGCGTGCGGGTTGCGTCGGGCAGCGCCGCGAAGTCGTTCACCTGCAACGCGTTCATGCCGGGGGCATAGGACACCGCGTCGTCCACCTGCCCGACGGTGAGCATCCCGCCACCGGTCGCACGCTCGAACACCACCGACTCGAACACGCCCGGCATCGCCATGGCGGCGGGAATCGCATCGCGCAGGTAGACCACCGCGTTGGTCACGGTACCCATGCCGTCGTCGTGCAGCACCACGTAGGCGACCTCGCTGGAGAACGCGAGGTTGCCACCGGTCACGAAGCGCAGGTGGTCACCCGCTGGCTCGCAGCCATCGAAGAGGTTCAGCGGATCGGTCTCGGCGAGGTTGCAGGGCACATCGATCATCGACAGCATGGTGTCGGGGGTGTGCAGGTCGGGATATTCCTTCTTGTTGTGGCACACGCCACCATTGGGCGAGCAGGTGCGCTTGATGACCTTCTCGTGCAGATCGAGATAGGTCGGGAACTCCTTCTTGGCCTCCTCGAGGTAGGCGTCGGTCGGGCTGCCGTCGTCGCCGCCCGCCGGCGCCCCGCCGCTGCTCGACTCGCCGGCATCTTCCGCGCCGGTGCTGCCGTCGGCGCCCGCGTCCGCGGCACCGGTGCTGTCGCCCTCGACCCCACCGAACTGCGGGCCGCCACCGTCGCCGACGTTGCAGGCGGCCGCGCCTGCGAGCGAAATGGCGAGTCCCCAACGAGCGATCGTACGTACCTGCATGATCGACCTCCCTCGCCGCATCCTCAGCCGAAGACCACGTTGACCGGGTCGAGCCCGGGCCAGAAGCTCTCGGTCTCGATGTCGAGCACCGCCATCATCATCGCGTAGTACGCGGTGGTGCCGAACACCGGCTCGCCGTTCATCACCTCCATCGTCGATGCGTCGGTGCGACCGAAGATCGAGCCGCCCTTGGTGACGAGGCCGCCGGTGACGAAGTACGACTGGTAGCGCGAGCCCGGACCACCGGTGTGGTCGGAGCCGCCGCCGGAGTTGTAGCCATTGTCCATCACGTTGTCGCGACCGAACTCGGTGACGCAGCCGATGATGGTGTGATCCCAGTACGTGCCACCCTCGGGGTGCGGCATCAGCTTGAGGGCATAGTTCACGCCGCACAGCACCCGCGCGAGGTTGTTGGCCGAGGCCGGGTAGGCCGTCATCTCGCCCGAGTGCGTGTCCCAGCCACCGACCGACGCGGCCGCGTTGCCGCTGTCGCCGATGCACACCGCGGCCGAGCCATAGCCGAGGAACCGCAGCGCCAGCGCGGTGTCGCGGCCGAGCTGGCTGGTGCCGAGGATCGCGGCGAGCTGCGCGTTGGTCAGGCCGTTGGCGCTGCCGCTGGGCTCGCTCTCGACCTTGAGCGCGGGGTCGAGGAACACGTTGCGGAAGGCCTCGACGTTGGCCTTGCCGTTGGCGAGTCGCGCGATCACCTGCTTGTGACGGTTGCTGCGCGACGCGATCGCGTAGCCGTCGAGGCCGGCCTCGAGCGCGCGGGCCCAGCCGGGCTGACCACCGGCGTCGTCACCGTTCTGCGCCACGAACTCGGAGTGCGACGGCACCATGACCGGCGTGATCGAGCCGTCGGGGGCGCCCAGCGGCGTGGTCGCCTGACCCGTGCCGATCAGCGCCGGCGGGAACACCAGGCCATTGCTGCCGAGGGTGTAGTTCTTGTGGTTGGCGTAGATGCGGCTGATGACGCCGGGGCCGCCCTCACCGAAGCCGCTGCCGATCCAGTTGCGCGCGGTCTGGTGATCGCCCACGCCCGACGACGCGCCCGGGGTGTGATCGATGGTCGAGAGCACCGCGATCTCGTGGCTGATCGCCGTGATCGGCGGCACCGCAGGCATGCCCAGCGCGACGGTGTCCTGGTACGGCATGTTGTCGAACACGCCGCTCACACCCCACTCGGTGCCGTTGCTGCCGGCCTGCACGCCGTAGGGGTTCCAGCGGTTGTCGACGTTGCCGTTGAACATCGGCACCGTGCGCGCGCCGCCGTCGAGGCTGAACAGCAGCATGTGGTTGTGGCGCGACGAGGGGATCGTCAGGGCCGCGCGGCTGGTGCGAGGGATCCACAGCGAGGGCGCGATGGCCCCGGTCGCGATGCCACCCAGTCCGAGCTTCAGGAAGTTGCGGCGATTGGCGAAGAGCTTCGACATGATCGGCTTCTTTCGGTGCGGGCTCGGGTGACGCGCTAGTAGTAGATGAAGTCGGCGGACTTCAGCACCAGGCGACAGGCCTGGACCGCGAACTCGGTGGGGGTGCACGCGAGGTCGTCGCGGCACAGCGAGATGCCCTCGTCGACGCCTTCGCTGGCGCCGTCCATGACCGGGCGGATGAGCGCGGCCGAGTACACCTGATCGACCGCCTCCCACAGCGCCTCCTCAGACTTGTCGTTGGGGTCGTCGACGACCGCCAACGGATAGATCGGCGCGGTGTTGCTGGCCATCTCGCACAGCTCGGCGGTGAGGGTGGCCTGGGTGAGCGCGGCGATGAGGCCGGTGCGGGACTCCCGGAACTGCGCCACGCGATCGGGGCAGCCGCCGAGCAGCTGGGCCTTGTCGCGCAGGGTGTAGTCCGGCGCGCCGCTCGGCATCGTGGGATAGGTGTGCGGGTGGAAGCCAGCGGGGCCGGACTGCACCTCGGGGTAGCGATGATCGCAGCCGGCCGTCGGCGCGCCCGCGAGCTTGTAGGCGCTGCGCAACCAGTCTTCGGCGTCCATCTGCTTGACGGGTCCGTGCAGGTACGGCGGATCCCAGTTCTCGTCGTCGGGTGAGTCGGCCTCTTCGTAGCGGTTGGTCGCGGTGTAGAGGAGGCTGGTGAGGATCTCGCGATCGACCACGCGGACGTTGCCGCCGTTCTCGTCGAGCAGGTCGACCAGCGCCTGCCGCACCAGCGGTAGCGCGGTGCCGGCGTCGTAGCCGAGGTAGCGCATCAGCGCGCGATCGACATACGACTCGTAGAACGCGGCCTGTTGCGCGATGAGCTGGCCGGGCTTGGCGAGCGTGGCCCGCTGCGCCGGCGTGAGCGCGGCCTGATCGATCACGTTGGGTCCCGGATCGCTGACGTCGCCCGGCATCGGCTCGGGGATGCTGATGGTCTGGTCGCCCCAGAAATCGCTGTGGCACGCCGACTCGTTGGGCGCCGCGCAGTTGCGGGTGTCGACGAACACGTTCTTGGCGTTGCTCTGGTTGGGATCCGCGACCGGCCGCTCCTCCCAGATGTGCCACATGGGCTCGAGCGCGAGTCGCTCGGCGGGCGTGGCTTCGCGACCGAGGAAGGCCCGGAACGCGAACGCCACCAGGTCGTTGCCGTCCCAGCGTCCGAGGAAGCCGGGGTGCGTGGCCGCGAGCTCGGCGAACTGCCCCAGCGTGATCGTACCGGCGTGCAGCTCGGCCGCCTTGGCGTCGAGCTCGGCGATGTACGCGTAGTGCGTGACCGCCGAGTTCATCTGGAACAGGTCCGCCCACAGACGGCCGCTGGTGCGCAGGTACTCGGGCCGCGCCATGAAGTCGTCGACCAGTGCAGCCGTCGTCGGGTACTTGCAGTTCTGCTCGTACTCGACCGCGGTCGGCGACTCGCCGAGGAGATCGATGTAGAGGCGGCGGCACAGCTCGACACCGTCCGCGAGCGGTGGCTCGACGCCGATGCCCTGGATCTGCGGGCACGCGGCCTCGTCGATCACGTTCTCGAACTGCATCGTGCTGCAGATCTCGACGGGGTCGCCGGTCTCGTCGCCACCCTCGGCCCCACCCGTCGTACCGTCGTCGCCCGTGGGCGCGCCGTCGGAGCCAGCGGGACCCATGCTGGTCTCGGCGCCGTCATCCCCATGGTGGGCCGTGTCGCCGCGTTGACACGCTGCCAACGTCAGCGCGAGGCCGAACGAGACGAACTTCGCGGGCCCATGGCCCGCAATCGGCGATACACGTCGCATGGTTGGCCCTTGCTGGCTCGGGTCGAGCCGTCGCGAGAGAGGCGGCGCTCCCGGAGGTCACGGTCTCGCCGCGGCCCGCACAAGCGCCGACGTGTGAGACTCCCGATGTCCGGTGGTTTCCGGGTGGGCTCCGCAAAAATTCCCGGGCCACGTGAATGCCCGCGCGTTGGGCCGAACGCTGCGCCACGGTGCGTACCAGGGAACCTGGCGGGCATTCGTGGATCCGCCGGCCGGCCCGGGCCCGTGGGCGCGATCGCGAGCCGACACGGCCCTCGGGGATCGGCGGCGCGACGGCGGAACTCGAACATTCGTGACGAGCGCCCCGCGATCGGTACGCAGAACGACGCACGCGCACGAACGCGATGGGGCGGTCGCGGCCCACCCCCGCTACCTTGGTGCTCTCGGAAGGGGCGTCGCACCGGCTCATGATCCCACTCGTCGCGTTCACATCGCTGCTGTCGGCCGGTCCGATGTCGGCCCCGTGCGGCCAAGAGCCACCCGGTGACATCCCGCTGGTCGGCTTCGGCGAGGACGGCGTGTTGTCGTCGTCGACGTACGACTGCACCGAGTCGACCGACACCGGCTACGACGACGGCAGCCCGTTCGAGATCACCGTCGTGCACATCGACGGCAAGCCGGTCGAGAAGGACACCGCCAACGCGTTCTGGGTGATGCGTGAGGCCGCGGCCGCCGATGGTGTCGAGATCCACGTGGTCTCGGGCTTCCGCACCATGGACGAGCAGGAGTACCTCTACATGTGCTACCAGTGCTGCTGCTGCAACAGCTGCAACCTGGCGGCGAGCCCCGGCTACAGCAACCATCAGAGCGGACACGCGCTCGATCTGAACGCCTCCAGCAGTGGCGTGCACGCGTGGCTGGTGGCGCACGGCGGCGAGTACGGCTTCTCCGCCACCGTGCCGAGCGAGAACTGGCACTGGGAGTGGTGGGGCGGCGGGCCCGGGGGCGGCATCTGTGACATCGCCGCGCCACCGGCGGGCAACGTCGACGCGACCGCGTGCGAGGGCATCCGCGGCTGGGCGCAGGACCCCGACGCGCCCGAGGCCGCGATCGACGTCGACATCTACTTCGACGGCGCCGCGGGCGAGGCCGGGGCGGTGGGCGTGCGTCGACGCGCCGACATCCCGCGCGACGATCTATGCGAGCCACTGGGCTCGTGCGACCACGGCTTCGAGCTCGAGGTGCCGCTGTCGCTGCAGGACGGCGCGCCGCATCCGGTGCACGCCTACGGCATCGACGACGCCGGGGCCGACAACGCCGAGCTCGCGCAAAGTGGCGCGAGCGTGCAGTGCGAGCGACCGCCGCTGCCCGATGGCGTGGTGCGGGCGCTCGCCACCGACAGCCTCGCAGCCTGGCACCTCGATCCCTTCTGGCAGTCGATCCGCATCGACGCCACGGAGCTGGCGGACTACGACGCCGGACCCGCGCTCGGCAGTGTGCCGTTGCTCGTGCGCACGGCGTCGGCGCCCGAGGTGTGGCTGGTCGACGCCGGCTGGCGCCGCCACGTGCCCGACCCCGAGGTCGCCGCCGCGTGGGGCTTCGACCTCGCCGCGGCCGAGATCGTGACCGACGACATCCTCGCGCAGTGGCGCGAAGGCACGCCGGTGCGCCCGCGGCCGATCCTCGTGAGCACCGACGGTCTCACGATGCACCTGGTCGACGACGCCCAGCACGACGACGGCAGCGGCGACGGCGGGGGCGATGCCGGCGGTAGCGCGGGCTCGGGTGCGGGCGACAGCAGCGGTGGCGATGCCGGCTCCGAGGGCGGCGATGGCCCCGGCGCGCTGCCCGGTGCCGGCGACGAGCCGGTCGCGGGCGGCTGCGGCTGCCACAGCGAGCCGAACACGCGACCCATCGGGGCACTGGCGTTGCTCGTACTCACGGCGCTGCGTCGTCGCCGTCGCGGATGAACGGCCGCCCTCGCGGCGGCTGCCATATGCATGCCCAGGCGCATGCCGAATGCAGCAGTGGCCGCGGGGCGAAGGTCCCGCGGCCACTTCCGTTCATCGCACGTCGGGCGGATGCCGACCGGCCCGGCCCTCAGGCCTTGAGCGCGGCGGTCGGCGTGTTCGAGTAGCCGTTGCCCGAGCCCACCTCGGTCGCCTCGGGCACGACGCACTGCAGCAACGCGAGCAGGATGTCCGAGGTGTTCTCACCGCTGGGCGAGCGGTAGTGGATGCCGGGGTGGACCAGCCCGCCACCGCCGCCACCGGCGACGACGATCGGCATGTCCGTGGTGCGGTGGTAGAGGCCGGTCGAGGCGTCGCTCGACGCGAACAGCACCGAGTTGTCGAGCAGGTTGCCAGCGCCGTCGGGGCTCGCCATCAGCTGCTCGAGCAGGTACGCCAGCTGCTGCATGGTCCACACCGTGCAGGCATCGATGGTCTCGTTCTGCGCGGCGTCGTGGGTGAGGTCGTGGTGACCGAGCCCGGTGCCGACCGCGTTGAAGACGGTGTAGCCCACCGAGCCGGTGAACTGCACGCTCGCGATGCGCGTGACGTCGCAGGCGAACGCCATGACGATGAGATCGCACATGGCCTTGTTGACGCCCTCGAGCTGCTCTTGGCCCTCGACGTCGTCGTTGCTCTGCTGCGTCATCTCGGGGATGTCGCACAGGGGCGCGAGCGCATCGATCTGCGAGCGAATCTGCTCGACGCTCGAGAGGTGCGCGTCGAGCCGCTGGCGGTCGGCGGCGCCGACCCGCATCTTGAGGCGCTCGACGTCGGCCTTGACGGTGTCGAGGCTGGCGATCCGCAACGGCTTGGCCGGATCGTCGGGCACCGTGAAGGAGCCGAACATGTTGTTCCACGCCTCGCGGGGGTCGAACGTCTGCGGCAGCGGCTCGTCGGGCCCCTTGTGCGAGAGATACTGCAGCGTCGGCCCCTCGCCACCGATGATGCGCTTCGAGACCGCCAGCTGGACCGACGGCAGGAAGGTCTCCGAGCCGATGCTGGCGGCCGCGACCTGGTCGATCGTGGGCCCGCCGAACTTCGACGCGTAGTTGGCCCCACCCGGCGGGAGCTCGATGAACGGATGGCCGGCGAACATCGCACAGCCATCGTGGTGCCCGCGGCGTCCGGGGTTGGCGGCACCGACCTGGAAGCCCGACAGGATCGAGACGTAGTCGCGGACGTTGGCGAACGGCTGCAGCTGCGGCGTGAGCTCGTAGCCGGCCCCCTGCCCCGCCGGCGTCCAGCGCAGGCCGGCATCGGGGTTGTTGGTGTCGTTGAGCGCGACGCCGTTCCCCCAGAACCACGTCATCAGTCGACGTGGCAGGGAGCCGCCCGCGGCGTAGGCGTCGCCGTGGTCGTTGAGCATGGCGTCGAGCAGCGGCAGCGCGAGCGCGACTGCAGCACCACCGGCGGCGCCGTGTAGTATGGTGTGGTGGTGTAGGATGAAGTGAGAACGTGGGGTGTTGATCAGCATGGCGTTCTCCTCCTCTTCACTCCGCGTCCCCGACCATGCGAAACGCTGGGCTCGCGACCATCTCGACCATCAACGACTTCAAGTTGTAGCCGCCGTCCTCGAACGCGACCACGAGCTCGTCGAGCTCGCTGGCCTCGCCCGGCACCTCGATGTGCCCGGTCGCGTGGCGAAACAGGTTGTGCATCAGGCACGGCGGCAGGTCGGGATGCTGCTTGAGCGCGGCCCCGAGCTGCTTGGCGCCCGCGAAGGTGGTGCCGTCGAGGTCGGCGCTGGCGTCGATCGTCGCGCCGTTCTCGGTGGTCCGGAACTGCCCGATGCCGTCGTAGTTCTCGAGCCCGAGCCCGATCGGGTCCATCATCTTGTGGCAGCCGGCGCAGCCGGGATCGGACATGTGCGCCTCGAGCTTCTCCCGCATGGTCCGCCACTCGGCGCCCTCGGGCAGCTGGGTGTCGACGTTGACCGGGGGCGCCGGGATCGTCTGGCACAGCAGCTGCTGCCGCACGAACTTGCCGCGGTAGGTCGGCGAGGTCGTGGTCACGTGGCCGAGCAGCGAGAGCATCCCGGCCTGACCCAGCAGGCCGCCGCGCAGCTGTTCGGGCGGCAGCGTCACCTTGGTGAAGCCCTCGCCGTACTGCTCGGGGTTCGGCAGCTGGTACAGCGCGGCGAGCTCGGCGTTGACGAAGGTGTAGTCGGTGTCGAAGAGATCGCGGACGTCGCCGTCCTGCGTCCACACGATCTCGCCGAGCACGGCCAGCGTCTCGCTGGCCATCGCGGCCGCGAGTGACGGCGTGAAGGCCGGGAACACGGTGGGGTCCTTGGGCGTGGTGGGCAGCTCGCGCAGGCGGTAGACCTCCGACGCGAAGTCCGACAGCGCCTGGTGGGCCTCCTCGGTCTCGAGCATCGCCGCAGCGACCTCGCGCACCGCTGCGGCGTCGGCGAGCCCGTCGGCCTCCGCGAGATCGAGCAGCTCGGCGTCGGGCGTGGTGTCGCGCAGGTAGAAGGACAGCCGCGTGGCCAGCTCGAGCGAGGTCAACCGCCGCATGCCGCCGGTGTCGGCGGGCTCGCCGACCTCGACCTGGTAGAGGAAGTTGGGCGACTGCAGCATGGTCGCGACCACGTCGCGCTTGCCGTACTCGAAGTCGTCGTAGACCGCCGCGGCCGCGAGCCCGGCGGCGGTGTAGTCGTCGATCTCGACCGCGGTCAGGGTGCGGCGGAACGCGAGCCGACCGAAGCTGGCCACGAACTCGCGCAGACACGCCTCGTCGGCCGGTCCGGTCGCGACGCAGGTGTGATGCCCGGCCAGCTTGCCGGCGTCGGCGAGCTCCGAGACCGTCCGCGCCGACGCCTCGTAGGCCTGCACCTTCGCGTCCGTGAGTGCCAGCTGCGAGGCCGCGACCGCGTCGAAGCCGTTGATTGCGGCGTCGGTCGGCGGCGTCGCGGCGGCGGCGGCCGCATCACCCAACAGATCGCGGATCGCATGGGTGTACTGCCGCGCGAGCAGCAGCCGCAGCCGCACCGGCGGGGGCTCGAAGTCGACGGCCACGCCGTCGTCACCCCCGCCGCTGTCGCCCGCGGTCGCCTCGGTCGCGCTGCCACCCTCGCCGGTGCCAGCCGAGGCCGCGTCGTCACCACTGGCGCGTCCGTCGAGACCGGAGTAGCAGCCGGCCAGCAGCGTCAGGATCGCCGACGCGATAGGTCCTCGTACGTGCTGCACGATCATCACCCCCGGCGACTACTGTCGCACGAACCAGCGGCCAAGAAGGCCTCGGATCGGTGACATCGTGCGGGAAAGATGGGGGGTGCATCGCACTGCGCATGCACGGATCGATGCTCGCCCGCGAGCCCAACATTGCTCCCGCGAGGGCTCGCATCGGTGGTCACTCCGCGAGCCGGAGCGTCCGCGCGTCGCGACGATCGAGCAGGGCGTCGACGCGGGTGCGATCCAGCGCACCCGATGGACTGCGCAGCAGCGTCGGTCCGCGCGGATCGGCCACCGGCGAGCCGGGGGCAGCGCGGAATTGGTCGTGGACCGAGCCCGACGCGGCGGTGATCCGGGCCGCGTGCGCGGGGCCCGGCAGCGTGCCGGGGGCCACCGACGACATCGCATCGCCCGCGAGACGCACGAGGGATCGCCACGCGACCCAGCGCAGCGCGGGGTACGGATCGGCGAGCAGCTCGACCAGCGGCTCGCGCTGCCAACCGTCGCCGGCCACCGCGATCGCGGGCGGCCACGCCAGGTGCCAGGCCCACAGCCCGCGCACGCCGGCGTCCCCCGCCAACAGGCCCTCGAGCGAGGCGGCGATCGGCGTGTCACCCGTGTGTGGCGTCGGCACCTCGCGCCCCCGCCAGCGCGCCAGCTCGCTACGCGCCCACGCGAGCGTGCGATCGAGGTGGCAGAGGTTGCAGGCGAGCGGTCGCCCGGTGGCGTCGGTGTGCGCGGCATCGGGCACATCGATCTCGTGGCTGCGGATCGCACCGAGCAAGCCCCAGGTCGTGCGCGGCATGTGGCAATCGAGGCAGCGCGCACCGCTACCCGCGGGATCGTGGTGGGTGTGCTCGCGACGCGCGTAGCTCGACGCGGCGTGGCACTGCGTGCACGCGTCGTCCCCGTCCATGCCCGCGCGCAGTTGATCGTCCGGCGAACCACCGTGCAGCGTGTGGCACGACAGGCACGAGATGGCGCGCTCGCCCGCGGCGTCGCCCGCTGCCGCGCAGGGCGAGGCCAGCAGCGCGTTGGCCTCGCGACCGGTCACGCGGACCATGCCGTCGGACCAGAAGCGATCGTCGAGGAAGCCGGGGTCGTCGGCGAGCGCGGCCGCGAGTGCGCTCGAGGTCTCACCGCCGCCGCGCGCGGGGTGACGCACCAGCTCGGTCCACGACGCCAGCGGATCGCCCGGCGCGTGATCGGGCCCGTGCCGCAACCACCCGGCCTCGTCGCGATCGATCGAGATCGCGTGGCACTGCGCACAGACCTCGGTGGCTGCGGTGGCGCCCAGGGCTGCGGGTTGCACGACGTCGTCGGGCCGCGCCCCATGGGCGAGCCAGCGCCGCACGGGATCGCGATGGCGCTCCACGTGCGCGCGCGCGGGCCCATGGCATGACTCGCAGGCGATGCCCAGCTCGGCGACGCTGCTGTCGACGCGACCGGTCCCGGCGTGCCAGCCCGGCGCCCCCGCGACCGCGTGGCAGCGGATGCACACGCGGTTCCAGGTGTAGACCGCGTCGGCGTCGGCCGGCTGCAGCAACGTGGCGGCGTTGGGCACGAACGCGGCATCGTCGATCGACCATGCGTACTCGAACGCGCGCAGGGTGTCGCTGCCGCGATCGTGCAGCCAGAACAGCTGCATGTGGTGGGAGCCGGTCAGCATGACGACCGGCTCGGGCGCCGCGTCGGGGCGCACGACCACCGGTGCGTCACCGTCCCAACGCAGCTGCACGTCCCCGGGCAGCTCACCGGCCCACGGCGCGACCACGGTGTCGGGCGCGGCCGCCTGCGTCATGGTGCGGTGGTGGCTGCCGTGCCAGCTGTGCCACGCCGCGCCGTGGCACGCACGACAGCTCTCGCTGCCGGCGTAGCGCGAGCGCTCGCGACGCTCGGGCAGCGCGGTCGCCCGGGCGCGCGCCCACGTGCTCGCGGCGTCGATTCGGAGCTGGCGCGCCCACGCGGCCGCACCCGCCGAAATCGCGAGCGCCGAGCACAGCACCAGTCGCACCGCACGGAGCACGAATGGTTCCACGATCGCAGCTGGCGCAGGTGCTCGCAACGGTGCCATGCTCGCGTGCGTGAGGTCGGCCGTCGCCGTCTGCATCGCCCTTTCGCCCCTGCTCGCATGCGGGCGGAGCCCCGCCGCCGCCGAGCTCACCGCCGCGATCGCCAGCGCGGCCACACCGCGACGCTGCGAGGACGCCCGCGCGCCCGAGCCCGCCGCCCAGGGCTTCGCGCACCATCGCAGCGGATGGATCGCGGCCGCCGCGAGCCCGCACCACGTGCTCCACGACGGCTTTGCCAACCCCGGCGCCAGCACGACGCTGCTCGCGAAGATCACCTACGGCGAGCTCGGCAAGGACCTCGAGGACGAGGCCGTCACGCTGTGGATCGACACCTGCGATCCGCAGCGCAGCGCGACTGCGATCGCCCACGTGCGCGCCGACCACGATGGCCTCGCCCGCTTCACCTTCGTCGCGCCGAGCGCCGGCACCTACCGCACGTGGGTGAGCGTCGACGGCGACGGCACGCTCGCGGCGGGCCAGCTGTTCGTGTGGGCACCCGGCACCGCGATCGTGGTCTCGGACATCGACGGCACGCTCACCACCACCGATGACGAGGTCACCATCGACGTGCTCGACGAGTACTTCGAAGACCTGCGCGAGGGCGAGTACGCGGCCGCGGCATACCCGGGTGGCGCCGAGCTGACGCACCTGTGGCACGACGCCGGCGTGCCGGTGGTGTACCTGACCGGACGTCCGTATTGGCTGGTCGAGCACACCCGCACGTGGCTGCACGAGGGCGGCCATGCGCCGGGCCTCGTGCACACCACTGCGCGCCACCGCGACGTGGTGCCCAACGCCGACGGTGTCGGTGCGTTCAAGGCCGCGTACCTGCGGGAGCTACAGGCCGCCGGGCTGCGCATCGTCGCCGCGTACGGCAACGCGAGCACGGACGTCGCCGCGTACGCGGCGGTCGAGCTCGCGCCGTCGCAGACCTTCATCATCGGCCCCCACGCGGGCGAGGGTGGCACCGTCGCGGTGCACGGCGACTGGGCAGCTGCGCTGCCGTGGGCCCGCGACCGCGCGCGGGCCCCCTGACCGCAGCCGACCGTGGTCGCGCGCGTCAGCCCGGCGGATCGGTGTACTCGCTGAGGTCGCCGCCGCCGAGCTCGTAGAAGGTCGAGTACAGCGAGCCCGACCAGAAGTGGTTCAGCGCGCCGAAGCCGAAGCCCTCGACCGGAGCGCCCGCGGCCTCGACGTAGCTGAACAGGTTCTGCTGCACCCAGCCGAGATCGGGATCGTGGCGGTACTGCCCGATGAAGTTGCTCGTCATGTCCGAGACGTAGACGTACGGAATCGCGGTCTCCTGATCGACCACGACCTCCATGCCGTCCATGTGATCGCCCGCCAGCACCGGGAACTCGAAGGCGTAGCCCCAGGTCTGGGTCTCCGCGTCGTACTGGAACACCCGCCGCGCCGACTCGTTGCCGGAGTACCAGACCTCGTTGATCTCGTCGTAGCCGAGGAACGCCAGCCAGCCGTAGTTGGTGGTGCCGATCCACGTCGGCATCGGCGCGACCTGGCTGGTGATGCCGGTGGCGAAATCGTACTCGCGCACGTCGTTGGGCCCCGAGAAGACCACCGAGTTGGGCTTGGCGTAGACCTCCATGATGTTGGGAAACGCGCCGGGGTTGTCGACCGGCCACGAGTTCACGAACGTGAACACGCGCTCCTCGATGGGGCCCTCGGCCTCGGGGTAGTCGGGGTGCTGGTTGGGCTCGAGCAGGCCGTCGCCGTCGGAGTCGAGCAGCTCGACATCGTAGGCGCCGATCGTGAGCACGCCGTTCTTCATCGCGACGAAGTAGATGCGGTTGTCGATGCTGTCGACGTCGGAGATGCCCGAGAAGCCATCGGCCGTGAGGTCGAAGACCGCGTACTGGTAGTACTCGCCAGTCGGCGTGATGTCGCCGATGGGTGCCAGCGGCACGCACGAGCCCGACGCCGAGTCGCAGACCATCTGCGCGGCGGGGTCGCAGATCTCGTCCTGCTGCCACGTCGGCTCCGGGCCGGCGGTGTTGCACGACAGCACGCGCGGGCCCTTGCACGCGTACTGACCGTCGAGGCACGCCACGCAGCCCTCGCCGTCGACGCAGATCTCCGGCAGGCAGTTCATGGTGTCGACGGCGTTGCCGGCCCCGTCGCACTCGACCGCGATCGAGCCCTTACAGAAGATGCCCGCGGGTTGATCGAGACACAGGCCGCTGTTGGAGCCGAGGTCGAACTTGGTCTGGCTACCGTCGTCCTGGCCGGCCGAGCTGTCCTGGGGACCGGTCGCAGGGCCGTCGGCGGCGGTGCCATCGGCGGTGACGATGCCGGTGCTGTCGCCGATGCCGGTGAGCGTCACGGTGCTGGCGTTGCCGTCACCGCCACCGCCGGCGTCGCCACAGGCCGCGAGCATCACGAGCACGATCGTGGAGCGCTTCATCGTCATCACCTCCATCGCGGGATCGATCCCAGGAGCAGTGTACCCCCAAGCGCACGCGTGCACGCAGCGCCGCGACCGGAACGAGAGCACGCGAAGTCGCCGCGGCATCGAGCCGGTTGTGGGCACGGGCCCCCGGCTCGGCATCGTCGACCCGAGGGTTGCCACGACAGGCGCGCCCCGTTGGATTCACGACGTGAACGAGAGCACCAGCTCGAGTGTCGCTTCGCCATCGGCGGCGAAGCGCCAGCGCTCGACCTCGGCGCGCACGCAGTCTTCCAGCTCGGCGACGCCGGAGACCCCGAGCTTGGTCACGCGCCCCTGGTCCGTGATCGTGAACGACAGCGTGATCTCACCGCGCGACGCCGGACTGTGCGCCTCGGCGCACCGACGCAGTCCAGCGAGGCGGCCCCGGATCGACGCGCGGGTCGCCGTCATGTCGCGCACACCCGAGCTCGACAACGACTCGAGCTCGACGACCGACCGCGGTGGATCGATGCCGGCGGACGGTTCCATCGCAGCACCGCCCCCGAAGTCGCCGATGCCGCCCGCGTGCAACGAGCCGCCGCCACCCGCGGACCCGATCGCGCCGCCGAGCCCACCGTAGACCTCGCCACCCAGATCGACATCACCGGCCCGTCCCAGCACGCTCGATACGCTCGAGCCGCTGTCGGTGAGGCTCGCGAGCAGCTCGGCCTCGAGCTCGGCGGACAACGAGCCGCCGAGGATCATGCTCAACGGCTCGATCACCTGGATCTCGCGCGTCGCCGCGCAGAGCTCGAAGGGCTCGAGTACGCGATCGTCTGGCGCGAGCCGCAGGCAGGTCGATCGCTTGGCGCGACGACCTCGGCCGCCGACCTCGACGTCGGCCAGCAGCTTGCCCGCCGCGGTGCCGTCGGCCCAGGTGACCGCGGTGCCGCTTCGCATCGAGGAACGTACGTCGGCGACGAGTCCCCCGAGCACGGGCATCGCCGTGCTCGACGGTCGCTCGCGCAGCGCCTCGACCTCGACCTCGACGCGGGCACTCACGCAGGGGCCGACCAGATCGACATGGGCGCGCTCGCCATGCAACGTGCGCGCGAGGACGATCGGCGCGCCGCCGTCGTCGACATGGAACGCGGCCGCGCCCACGCGCTCGCCACCGACCCGGATCTCCGCGTCGGCCGCCAGCCAGCCGTCGTGGGCGGGTGGCGCGGCGGCCACGGCCGGCTCGAACGCATTGCCGACATCGCGGGGATCGATCGCGATCGCCAGCCGCGAGCCCATGAGGTCCACCGCCCCGGCGTCGCCGGTGGCGAGCACCGGCAGCCCCACGCGCAGGCGCACGGAGGTGCCGTCGTCATGCTGCAGCGATTGCTCGCGCGCGAGCACGTCGGCCACCGCGTCGAGGCCGACCCAGAACCTGGGCTCGATGGGGTCGAGCGCGGGCAGACCATCGTCGCAGCGGTGCTCGGCCCGGGCCGGTCGCACCTGCAGCAGCTCGCCCGCGCTCGCCATGACCTCGAACGCACGCGCGACCGTGCCGCCCGCCGCGGCGGATCGCAGGCGCAGCCGCGGCGCGTCGTCGTGCGGCGCCACGCGCAGCTCGCTGCCCGCCGCGAGCAGCACGTGCTTGCCGACGAACGCAGCGGGCACCGTGATGCGCTCGATCGCGGGCAGCGGCTCGATCTTCACGACCGGCTTCGGCACGGGTGTCGCCGTGGGCTCGGGTGTCGCCGGCACCGACGCGGGCACCGGCGGCGTCGCCTCGTCGGGCCCACCGCATGCCGCCGCGAACACCAGCCACGCGAGCGTCCATCGACCCGATCGATCCATGCCCCATCATGACGGACCCGCGTCGGCCTGGTTGCCCACCGCCCGTGCTGGGTAGGTCAAAGCCTCACCCACGCGCCCGAAACCAGGGTCCTGCCCACGCGACCGGCAGCCGCGCGCTCGCAGGCCGCGGGGTTTGGGCCGCTTTCTTGGCCGTCACGCGCGCGCTTGCCAAGGTGCCCGCGGGAGTTCGCCGCCCATGCTCGATCACGCCGACGTCGCGCTCGCGTTCATCTGTCTCGAGGACCGCCTCTTCGCGTGGCAGGGTGACGCGCTCGATCGACGCACGGCGAGCTACGCGGCGGCGCCGGTGTCCCGCTCGCCCGCGGGTGCGCGGGCCATGGTCCCACGCGCGCCCGCCCACCACGACCGCGCGGGCTGCTACGCGCTGCGCCACGCGGGTAGCGAGTGGGTCCGCAGCAACGACGCCGCACTCGCGCTCGCGCGCCATCGTGCGGTGCAGCGCGGCACGCCGGCCGGCGCCACGCCGTAGCGTCGCCTACCCGCCCATGCGCCGCAGGAACGCCTGCAGGCTCGTGATCTGCAGCGTGGGGTTGCTGCGACGCACCTCACCGAGGGTGGCCTTGTCGCCGCCGTAGGCATGCCCCGGCAGCAGCATCATCTGCGGCGGCAGCTCGGCCAGTCGCTCGTGCAGGGTGCGGAACATCTGCTCGGCGTCGCCGCCCGGTAGATCGACACGGCCGCAGCCCTGCAGGAACAACGTGTCACCGGCGAGCAGCGCCTCCTCCTCGCCGTGACTCAGCCCCGCGACGCGGAAGCACATCGAGCCGGGCGTGTGCCCCGGCGTATGCAGCAGCTCGACCTCGACCCCGCCGACCCGCACGCGATCACCGGAATCGTGTTCGACCAGGTCCGACTTCGACAGACCCGTCACCGCGCGCACGCCCTCGGACTCGAGGCGATGGACGTGGGCGTGGCAGTGGCAACGCGAGGTCAGCTCGGCGAGGCCCTCGATGTCGAAGCCGAACATCGAGCCACCCACGTGATCGGGATGGTAGTGGGTGACCATCGCGCCGGTGATGCGCATGCCATCGTGCTCGGCGCACGCGATGATGCCGGCGATGTCCCACGCGGGGTCGATCACCACGCACTCGCCGGCGTCGCGATCGCCCAGCAGGTACACGAAGTTCTGCATGCCGCCGGCCATGGCGTCGCCACGGGCGAAGTCGCGGCCGGACAAGAGCTGTCGGAGGTAGAGCTGCGCCACGTCAGGCGCAGTCTACGGCATCGCGCGCGCCCGGGTGTGCGAGCCGTCGCAGCATGGTCGCCGCGCACGGCCGCACGACGTCGCGCAGCACCTCGCGGCCGAGCGCGAGCGACTCTTCGACCGGCAGGATCCCGTGCGCGCGGAGATCATCGTCGGCATCACAGCCTGCGCCCGGGCCCCCGGGGTCGACGCCGTCGAAGGCGGCCGCCACCGCATCGGCGAGCTGCGGCGCGCGCCGCAGCGCCCACGCGACGAAGCGCCACGCCAGCTGCGCGTGGCGTCGTTCGTCGCGGGCGATCACCGTCAGCACCTTGATCACCGCGGGGTCGCGCGCGGCATCCCGCGCATGGCCGGCGCGCGCGCTCGCAATGGTCTCCCCCACACAGCCCTCGAGCACCGCGGCGACCACCGCCGCCTCGAGCGTGCGCGCGCCGGCCTCGGGAACCCGCAGACGATCCGGGCCGATCGACGCCCCCGCGTAGGCACCGGCGAGGCCGAAGGCCAGCCGCGCATGCACGACCTCGTCGCCCATCGCCTGCTGGGCCTCGAGCACCAGCTCCGCGGGCGCGCCGTGGGCCAACAGATCGAGGGTGAAGCGCGCGAACGAAGCGATCGAGGCGTGCTCGGCCACGGCGACCTCGCGCCACGCCGCGCACGCCCGGGCACGCGCGTCGGCGTCGAGCGCCGCCAGCCCTGGTCGCGTCGCCGCGCCCCAGTCGTCGCGCGCACGGGTGCTCGCCACCACCGCGGTCCCCGCGTGCAACAACGGACGGCCGGCACAGCCCTGATCCAGCACCTCGGCGACATAGCAGCACTGCCCCGCGATCCGCTCGGGCCCACACAGCACGCCCTGGAACTCGCCGAAGCAGGCACCCGAAGCCAAGATCGCCGCGTCCCTGCACGCGGCATCGCTGCAGTCGCCGCAGGCCTGCTCATCGCCGACGGCGACGCAGAACGCGACCTGCTCGTAGGCCTCGGGATCGGCCATGCAGCCGGGCCCGTCGTCGCCGCTGTCGCTGGTCGCGACCGTCGTGCTCGCGACCGTCGTGCTCGCGACCGTCGTGCTCGCGACCGTCGTGCTCGCATCGCTGGTGCCGTCGTCATCGCTCGAGGCCCCGTCGTCCCCGGCATCGTCGCCGCGGCTGTCGTCGCCCAGCTCGCGGCCCACACACCCGACCAAACCCAATGCGACGAGGATACCCCCACGCAGCTCCATCCAACCCATGGTGGATGCATGGTCGCCGGGGTGGTGGGCCTTCGCCGCGGGCCTCGAACTGCGCTGGCCCGCGTCTGAACGCGGTTTCGCGACCAAGTCGGCGATCCGCTCGCGCCGGCTGCTCGCTACCCGCCGCCCGGTGGCAGTGTCTCGAGCGAGGTGCGTCGATACGCTGGCTGCGGCCGCCGCTCGTCGCGATCGTTGCAGGCGAGCATCACCACGACGGTGATGTTGTCGTCACCGCCGCGCTTGTTCGCGTACTCGGTGCACACACGCGGCAGGTCGGCGTACCAGTGATCGCGCGCGAGCACTGCGATCTCGTCGGACTCGACGTAGTTCGAGAAGCCATCGCTGCACAGCAGGAACGCGTCGCCGAGGTTCACGCTCACCGGGATGATGTCGGGGTCGACGAACCGCTCGAAGCCGACCGATCGCGTGATGATGTGCTTGAGGTCGCTGGCGGCGGCCTCCTCCTCGGTGAGCATGCCGGCCTGGACCTGCTCGTTGAGCCACGAGTGATCGTTGGTGAGCTGGCGGCAGGTGCCACCGCGCAGCAGGAACGCACGGCTGTCCCCCACGTGCACGATGTAGCCGCGCTCGCCGCAGACCCACATCCCGGTCAGCGTGGTGCCCATGCCCTGCAGGCGGTGATCGCTGTTGGCCTGATCGAAGATCCTCGCGCTGGCTTCGCTCGCCGCCACGCCCAGCAGCTCGGCGATCGCCGCGCCGCGATGCTCGATCGGGATTGCCCCGAGTGCGTCGGCGCCACGGCGGACGACCTTGTCGACCACGTCGACGCACAGCTGCGAGGCGTGGGCCCCACCGGCGTGTCCGCCCATGCCGTCGGCCACCAGGTAGAGGCCGAGACCGACGTCGACGAGGTGACTGTCCTCGTTGTGGCTGCGGACACGGCCGACGTCCGTCGCAGGCCAGGCGATGATACGCACGCGGGCGTCACCATAGCACGGCCGTTCCCCTCGTCGTGGCCCCCGCGATGGCGCGTTCGAGGCCGGCTACCCAGACCGTCTGCACGCGGCGGTGCGATGGCAGCGCAGTCCTCGAACCTTGGTCCTGCGGACCGCCGCGAGGGCCCGCCCCCTCGCGGGCCGACGACGACGAGGCGGCGCGGACGACGACGGCTCAAGCATGGCGCCCGCTCGGCGATTGCACCCGCATGCGCACCGCCACCATCGTCGATCCCACGCGGCGTCGACGATGGTGGGCGGCAGGCATCGTGGCGCTCTCGTGCCTGGCGACCGTGGGCGCCGGCGCGGCGCAGCTGCGCTACGCCTTCACCCCCGGCGAGCTCGGTGAGCCAGCCCTGACGTGGCCGGAGCACAGCGGGATTACCCGCGTGCCGGGCCGCGCGACCCTGCTGATGTTCGTGCACCCGCGCTGCACCTGCACGCGCGCGAGCCTCGACGAGCTCGCAGAGGTGATCGCCCTCGACCCGACGGCGGCCGACGTGATCCTCGTGGTCGACGACGAGGACCACGGTCCACTCGCGCCCGCGGTTGCGCTCGACGTGCCAGGGGCTCGCATCGTGCACGAGCGCGGCGAGGAGACCGAGCGATTCGGCGTCGCCACCTCGGGCGAGGTGATGCTGTTCGCTGCCGGCGGCGAGCGGCGCTTCGTCGGCGGGATCACGGCGTCCCGCGGCGCGCGAGGTTCGAGCCCGGGGCGCGTCGCGCTGGAGGCCGCGCTCACCGACCCACATCGAGCCACCGACGCCGCGGTCTACGGCTGCCCGCTCACGGAGTCGGCGCCATGAGCTCGACCTTCGAGGCCCGCAGCGCCCAGCTCCGCGAGGTCCACCTCGCGCACGTGCACCACGAAGGCGACCGGCTGTTCCGGCTGCTGCTCCCGCTGCAGTGGGCGGTCGCGGTCGTGCTCGCGCTCGCAACCACCCCGTTCACGTTCGCCGGGGCATCGCGAGCGATCCATCCGCACGTATGGATCGCCCTCGTGGGCGGCGCGGCGCTCACGGCAGCCCCGCTGGCGCTGATCTGGGCCCAGCCGGGCCGACGGCTCACGCGGCACGTCGTCGTCGTCGCACAGATGCTGTTCTCGGGCCTGCTGATCCACGTGACGGGCGGCCGCATCGAGACCCACTTCCACGTGTTCGGATCGCTGGCGTTCATCGCGTTCTATCGCGACCCCGCGCTGCTGGTGACGGCGACCCTCGCGGTGACCGCCGATCATGTGGGCCGTGGGTGGCTGTGGCCCGCCGCGGTCTACGGCGTGCCGAACCCGGCCTGGTGGCGCTTCCTCGAGCACGCCGCGTGGATGGTGTTCGAGGACATCGTGCTCGCCATGGGCATCCATCGCTCGCTCGCGGACATCCGCCGCATCGCCGAGCGCGAGGCCGCGCTGACCCAGGTCAACGATCTCGTCGAGCAGCAGGTCAACGAGCGCACCGCCGAGCTCGCCGCGAGCCGTGAACAGTTCCGATCGCTGGTCGAGACCACACAGGCGATCCCGTGGGAGGTCGATCTGCGTTCCGGGGTCACGACCTACATCGGGCCCAAGGTCGAGGCCATGCTGGGCTACCCCCCCACGCACTTCGGCGCGGCCCATGTCTTCACCACGTTGGTCCATCGCGACGACCTCCCGCAGATGCAGCGCATCAGCGCCGAGGTGGCGCAGACCGATGCCGAGCTGGAGCTCGAGTGCGAGCTGCGATTCGTCGCCGCCGACGGCCATCTGGTCCACACGCGCAGCCTCCTGTCCGCCCTCGGCAGCCGCGAGCGGCGGGTGCTGCGAGGGGTCTCGATCGACATCTCGCGGCAGAAGCAGCTGGAGGCCGACGCGCGCGCCGCCCATCGCATCCAGTCGCTCGGCCGCGTCGCCGCCAGCGTCGCGCACGAGGTCAATACCCCGCTGCAGTACATCGGTGACAATGTCCGCTTCCTCGCCGACGCCGCGCGGCGGCTGATCCAGGCCGTCGACCGCATCGGTGTCGCGTCCGGGCCGACGGCGGACACGGACATGCACCGCAAGGTGGTGGAGATCCTGCGGCGCGCCAAGATCGACCGCATCCGCAGCGGCATCGAGGGTGCCCACGACGCCGCGACCCTCGGTCTGGAACAGGTGCGCCAGATCGTTCGCGCCCTGCAGAGCCTCACGGGTGGCCAGCAGCACGGCGCGGGCAGCATCGTGGGCGACGAGTGCGTGCGCACGGCGGTGGTGCTGGCCCATGCCGAGTTTCCCGAGATCGCCTACGAGATCGAGCTCGAGCCGCTCGGTGCGATCGCCGGTGACGGGGTCGCGATCGGGCAGGCTGTGCTGGGCCTGCTGCGCAACGCAGCCGAGGCCACGCGGGAGCACTTGCCCGCCGGGGCGCACGGGCGCATCGAGGTCCGCGGCCGTCGCGACGAGGACCGCATCGCGATCGAGGTCCGCGACTTCGCAGGTGGCATCCCGGTGGAGATCCGCGAGCGCCTGTTCGAGCCCTTCTTCACCACCCGCGGCGAGGGCCACGGCGCAGGCGAGGGCCTGCATCGCATCCGCGACATCGTCGAGGGGCAACATCACGGCCAGCTGGTCGTGCACCACGAGTCCGACGGCACCACGTTCACCGTGCTGCTCCCCTGCACCCTCGCGCTCGCGGCGTGAGCAATTCGTCGTACGAAGGAAATCAGATGCCGACCGCTTCGCCCAGACGTGCGTCCACGACGCAGACCGATCCGGATCTCGCAGCCGCCGAGATCGCGGCGCAGCTCGGCGACGCCACCGCGGGCGGCGTCGTGTTCTTCTGCGCCGCGTCGTTCGACCTGCCACGCCTCGCGGCCGCGCTGCGACGCCACATCGCTGGACCGATGACCGGCTGCACCAGCGCGGGCCAGATCGGGCCGAGCGGTTTCCAACCCGACGGCATCGTCGCGGTGGGTTTCCCGGCCAGCTGCTGCACGCTCCGGATCTACCCGCTCACACGCCTGCATCAGTGTGAGCTCGAAGCGGCGGCGATCGCCCAGGCCGTCGAACGTGACCTCGGGCAATCGCCCGCGCGCAACTCGTTCGGCCTGCTCCTCATCGACGGGCTGTCACTCGCCGAGGAGCGGGTCGCGTCGGCGCTCTTCCAGGAGCTCGGCCAGCTGCCGTTGGTCGGCGGCTCCGCCGGCGACGACCTGGCGTTCGCCCACACCCATGTGTTCATCGACGACGCCTTCGTCGAGGGCGCCGCCGTGCTTGCCGTCGTGTCGACCGACCTGCCTGTGCGGCCGCTCAAGTTCGAGCACTTCGAGAGCACCGGCAAGCGCATGGTGGTGACCGGGGCCGACCCCGCACGGCGCCTCGTGACGACGCTGAACGGCTATCCGGCCGCCGAGTTCTACGCGGGCATGCTCGGCGTGGACGTCGAACAGCTGGACGCGCCCACCACCTCGGCGGCGCCGATCATGCTGCGGGTGGGCGACGACTACTGCGTGCGATCGATCGCGCGTGTGAACCCCGACCGCAGCCTCACGCTGCTGTGCGCGGTCGATCAGGGCACGGTGCTCAACCTCGGTCGGGGCGGCGACATCCTATCGCAGCTCGAGCGAGAGCTGCCGGCGAGCGACGACGCCGTCGTGATCGGTTGCGACTGCATCCTGCGTCGTCTCGAGCTCGAGCGTCGCGGCCTCGCCGACGCGGTCGGTCGCTACCTCGGTCGGCACAACGTGGTGGGCTTCAGCACCTACGGCGAGCAGTACAACGGAACCCACCTCAACCAGACGTTCGTGGGCGTCGCGATCGGGGATGTCCGTGGCTGACCAAGACGAGCTCCACGCTCGGATCTCGCAGCTCGAGCGGGCGCTCGCCGCCAGCGAGGGCACGGTTGCCGCGCTGATGGATGCCGCCGAGGAGAGCAACGCGAAGGTGCTCAGTGCCGCCGCGGTCGCCCAGCAGAGCCACCGACTCGCGCAGGTCATCGCGCGCAAGACCCAGGAAAGCGATGCCCAGCGCGAGGCGCTCGCGCGGGCCCTGCGGGAGCTCACCGCCGCGCAGACCGAGCTGACCCACTCGCAGAAGCTCACCGCCATCGGACAGCTCGCCGCTGGCGTCGCGCACGAGATCAACACGCCGATCCAGTACGTCGGCGACAACCTCACCTTCCTGCAGAAGGTGTTCGAGCAGGTGCTGCCCGTGCTGCAGGCCGCGGCCGCGGCCGCGGCCGACGAGGCGGACGGGCGCGCGCGTCTGAGCACGCTGCTCGCGAAGCTCCGGCTCCCGCGCATCGCCACGCAGGTGCCTCGCGCGATCGAGCAGTCGCTCGACGGCGTGAGCCGGGTCGCGAAGATCGTCGGCGCGATGAAGGACTTCTCGCACCCCAGCGGCGGCGAGATGTCCGAGGTCGATCTCCGCAAGACCATCGAGTCGACCGTCACGATCGCCCGCAACGAGTGGAAGTACGTCGCCGAGCTCGAGCTCGACATCCCGGATGATCTGCCGCCCGTGTTGTGTCTGCGCGACGAGCTGAACCAGGTGGTCCTGAACCTCGTCGTGAACGCTGCCCATGCCATCGCGGCCGTGGTCGGCGAGAGCGGCGCTCACGGCACCATTCGCGTGTCGGCGTCGGTGGCGGACGACTGGTGCGAGATCCGCGTCTCCGATACCGGCATCGGCATCCCGCCCGAGCTCCGCGAGAAGGTCTTCGAGCCCTTCTTCACGACGAAGCCGGTCGGCAAGGGCACCGGCCAGGGCCTCGCGATCGCGTACGCGGTGATCGTCGAGAAACACCACGGCATGCTGACGCTCGAGTCCGAGGTCGGCCGTGGCACGACGTTCATCATCCGCATCCCGAGCGAGCGCTCGATGCCACAATTGGAGGCTGCGTGAAGATCCTGTTCGTAGACGACGAGGTGAAGATCCTCGAGGGACTCGAGCGTTCGCTGCTGATGGTCGCCGACGAGGACTGGGATCTCGAGTTCGTCGACAGCGGACCCAGGGCCCTGGCCCGACTGGCGGACGACGCGTTCGACGTCATCGTGACGGACATGCGCATGCCCGGCATGGACGGCGCCGAGGTGCTGCAGCGCGCGCGGGAGATCGCGCCCTCGACCGCACGCATCGTGCTGTCGGGCCAGATGGAGGCATCCAGCGCCCTATCGGCGGTCGAACGCGCGCATCAGATCCTCAGCAAGCCCTGCGCCGCCGAGCAGCTCTGCGACATCCTGCGCTCGGCGGTACGCTTCCGACGGTTGCTCGACGGCGACGTGTTCCGTCGCGCGGTGGTGTCGGCCGATCGGCTGCCGGCCGCGCCCCACATCTACCGAGAGATCCGTGCCGAGCTCGATCGGGGCGACCCCGCCATCGCGCGTGTCGCCGTGATCGCGGCCAAGGACCCTGCCCTCACCGCGCGGCTGGTGCACGTGGCGAACTCGCCGTTCTTCGGTGGTGGGCGCCGCATCACCGGTGCCATCGAGGCCATCCAACGGCTGGGCCTGCCGGTGCTGGAGGCGCTCGCGGTCGCGGCCGCATTCGAGCACGCCGACGGTTCCTCGCGCGAGCTCGACGTGGTGGCACTGCAGGCCCGGGCGCTGCGGGTCGCGGAGCTCGCAGCTCGGCTCCGTGCCAGTGAGGCCGGCATGGCCTACCTCGCCGGTGTACTCACGGGCGTCGGCCACCTCGTGGTCGCGTCGGCGGTGCCTGACGAGTACGACACCACGCTCGTCGCGGCGCGCAAGAGCGGACGGAGGTTGTTCGTGGTCGAGCGCGAGCGGTGGGGCACGACCCACGCCGAGATCGGCGCGTACCTGCTGGCGCTGTGGGGGCTGCCCGATGCCATCGTCGACGCGGTCGCGCATCACGACGGGCCCTCGATCGCCGAGGTCGGCGTCGCGCCCCAGCTGGCTGCCGCGGTCGCCGTCGCCGCCGCGCTGGACGACGGCATGCCCCCGAGCGCCGAGGACGTCGCGCTGCTCGGTCCTGACGCACATGCGCTCATCCACGCGGCGGAGGCGGCCTGAAATGTCTGCGCAGATCCGTGTGCTGTGTGTGGACGACGAGCCACGCGTGCTCGAGGGGCTCGAGCGCAACCTCGGCGAGGACTTCGAGATCGTCACCGCCGAGGGTGGCGCCGCCGGCATCGAGGCGCTGGAGGCGTGCAAGGACTTCGACGTCGTCATCTCCGACATGCGCATGCCCAAGATGTCGGGCGCAGAGTTCCTGCGCCACGCCAGGGCGCTGGCCCCCGATGCCGCGCGGGTGCTGCTCACCGGCCAGTCCGACGCGGAGTCGGCCCGCGAGGCGGTGAACGAGGGCCAGATCTTCCGCTACCTCGTGAAGCCGTGCCCCGTCGACGAGCTCAGCCGCGTCATCGAGGCCGGCGCCGAGGCCAGGCGCCGCGTGCTCGCCGAGCGCGAGCTGCTCGACACCACGGTCAGCGGCTCGATCAAGCTGCTCGTCGAGGTGCTCCACCTCACCGCGCCGTCGTACTTCCGCGAGGCGCCGCTGGTCGCGAGCATGGTCGAGCACATGTGCACCAAGCTCGAGCTCCACGAGCCGTGGCGCTATCGCGCGGCGGCGATGCTGCACGGGCTCGGCTACATCGCACTGCCGGCGGAGCTGGTCGAGCGCCGACTCTCGGGCGCCGAGCTGACGGCGGCCGAGCAGCAGGAGGTCTTGGCGGTACCCGAGATCGGTGCGCGTCTGCTCGCCGAGGTGCCGCGCTTCCGCGAGGTCGCAGAGATGGTGCGGCGACACCTCGAGCCCCCACCGCCGCGCTTGCTCGACGACATCGCCCGCGGCGCGGCGATGATCCAGGTCGCGCTGGCGGTCCTGCACGACGTCACGCCGGTGCTGCGCGTCGCCCAGATCGCGCGCGCGCTGGCTGCGACGCTCCCACCCATGCTACGACCGCTGGTCGAGCTGCTGCAGGACTTCCAGGCCCTCAGGGAGGAAGACGCCGTGGTCTCGGTGAAGATCGCCGAGCTGCGGCCGGGCATGGTGCTCGAAGAACCACTCGTGACGCGCAGTGGCAACGTGCTGTTCGCAAAGGGCAACGCGCTGACGCTGCCGCTGATCGAGCGCGTCCACCGGTTCCACCAGACCGCCGCCGTCGCCGAGCCGGTGCGGGTACGCCTCGCCGGGTGAGTCCACCCGTTCTTCGGCCGCGCGCGCAGCCGAAGAACGACGACGTCAGGCCTCAGACCTTGAAGGCCTCGGGCTCCTCGGCGATGCCGATTTCACTGCCGTCGAAGCGGATGCGCTTGGGCTTGTCGTCGATCACGGTGAGCAGCGCGACCGGGCGTCGCCACACCCGCTCGACCGCACGCAGCGTGTCGCGGGCGTAGTCGAGCTTGAGGTCGGTGCCCTCGTGGCGGTGGCCGAGCAGCAGCTCGCCGCGATTGAGGTAGTTGCTATCGACCACGTAGATGAACGGCTGGCCGAAGTTGGTCAGCGCGCCCAGCAGACGCTGCTTGATCTGATCGAACTCGCGGCTCTCGATCTCGAGGCGACCGGTGCGACGGTTCTCCTGGAACGTGAAGTACTTCTGCTCGCGCGCGAAGTCCATCGTGAAGAACTCGTCGATGAAGGTGACGTCGTTGTAGAGCCGACGGACCTCGAAGATCTTGGCCTTGCCGAGGCCCAGGCGCTTGTCCCAGCCGGTGCGCTCGTCGAGCCGATCGCAGCGCTCCCACTCGGGTCCGAACTTGCCCTGATCCCAGCGGCGCTCGATGTCGCGGTACAGCTCCACGCCGAGCTTGTAGGGGTTCAGCTGGCCTGGCGCGCTGGCGAACACGCCCGACACGACGTCGGCGTAGTCGATGACCTCGTCATCGCGCAGCGCCTTCTCGGTCATGATGCGCGAGTGCCAGTAGCTGGCCCAGCCCTCGTTCATGATCTTGGTCTGCATCTGCGGCAGGAAGTAGTAGGCCTCCTCGCGCAGGATGCCGAGCACGTCGGCCTCCCATGACTCGAGCGGCGCGAACTGCATCAAGAAGCCCAGCACGTCGCGCTCGGGCTGCAGCGGGTTCTTTCGCTTGGCCTCTTCCCGCTTCTCGCGTTGGCGCTGGCGCTGCTCGGCGACGAACTCGGGCGGGTTGATGTAGTCCTCGAGGTACGTGCGCTGGTTCTGCAGCCGCACGCGGTCGTCGTCGTGGACCTCGGGCGTCGGCTCGGCCGCGCGCGGACGTGGATCACGATAGGCGAGCCACGGATCGATGAGGTTGTCGAGCGAGAGGCAGTTGTCGATGAAGCTCTCGACCGTGTTCACACCGTGGCGGTCCATGTAGCGCCGCACGCGGGCGGCGTTGTTCGCCATCAGATCGATCATGCGCCGGTCGGTGCGCGAGAAGTACTGGTTGTTGCGGAAGAAGTCGTTGTGGCCGTACACGTGGGCCATCACGAGCTTCTGGTCGACCTGGCTGTTGCCCTCGAGCAGGTACGCGTAGCAAGGGTCGGTGTTGATCACCAGCTCGTAGATCTTCGAGAGCCCGTAGGTGTGGCTCTTGACCATGTGGTCGTATTCCATGCCGAAGCGCCAATGCGGATAGCGCACGGGGAAGCCACCGTAGCTGGCGATCTCGCACATCTGCCGGTAGTCGACCATCTCGAAGACCTGCGGGAAGTAGCTGAGCCCGTAGGCGTCGGCGTAGCCCTGGATCTCGATCTGCAGCTCGCGCAGGTATGGCGGCAGCGGGGCCATCAGCGGCCTCCCTTCAGGAACTCGCGGATCGAATCCATGATGTCGTCCTTGCCGGTGACCTCGCTGGTCACGAGCTTGGGATCGCTGGGGAACGCGGCGCGGATGTCCTTGATGAACTGGCCCGAGCCGTAGGGGCTCTCGACCTGGCCGTAGCCGAACTGGTTGCAGGCCGGCAGCAGCGTGTCGCGCAGCAGGTTGATGCAGGTCGCGGTGTCATCGACCGACCAGTTGTCGCCGTCGGAGAAGTGGAACGCGTAGATGTTCCAGTTCTCGGGCGGGAACTCCTTCTCGATGAGATCGGAGCACACGCGGTAGGCCGAGCTGATCATCGTGCCGCCCGACTCGCGGGTGCGGAAGAAGACCTCGCGATCGACCACGCGCGCGGTCGCGTCGTGGATGATGTAGCGCGACTCGAGGCCCTGGTACTGGCTGCGCAGCCAGGTGTCGATCCAGAACGACTCGATGCGCACGATCTCCTTCTGCTCGTCGCCCATCGAGCCGGACACGTCCATCATATAGATGATCACCGCATTGCTCTGGGGCCGCGGGTCGGTGCGCCAGCTGCGGTAGCGCCGGTCCTCGCGGATCGGCACGATGATCGGCAAGTCCTTCTTGAAGGTACCGCTGGCGACCTGCCGCCGCAGTGCGCGCTTGAAGGTGGCCTTGAACGATCGAAGGCTCTCGGGGCCGGTGCGTCGCAGGCTGACGTAGCGGTCCTTCTTGGTGTCGAGCGACTGCGTGCCGCGGGGCTCGATGCGGGGCAGCCCCAGCTCCTCGCCGAGGATCGCCGCGAGCTCGTCGAGCGTGACCTCGACCTCGAGGCTCTTCTCGCCCTCGCCCTCGCCGGCCTTGCCCGAGCCCTGGCCCTGCTGGGGATCGCCGCCGACGGGATCGCCGGGCTCGCCTTCGCCCTGCCCGACCCCCTGCTTCTGATTGCCACCCAGCGTGAAGCGCGGGATGTCGATCTGCGGCATCGGGATCGTCACGGTGTCCTGGCCCTTGCGGCTCATCAGGTCACCGCGCGAGATGTACTTGCGCAGGTTCTGGCGGATCTTCCCGCGGACGATCTCGCGGAAGCGGCTGTGGTCCTTGTCGATGCGGGAGATCATGATCTTGCTCTCGCGTCCCGCGTGGCAGCCCAGGTGCCACGTGTGGTGTCCGGCACGGTGTCTGGCATGGTATCAGGCTGACCTTGCCCGTGTTGCCGGATTCGATGGTCCCGAGTTGGTGCACTCCCACCTGGTTCGCACGCGCGGTTGGCCTCGCGGTTGGCCTCGCCGTGGCCGCGGCCGCGGCGTGCAACGGCGGGCCCGCCCCCGCCACGAGCGGGGACAGCGAGTCGGAGGGCGACGACGACGGCTGCGTCGCGTCGCCCGGCGGGGACGTCTGCGCGTGTGGCCACTTCGACGCACCGGCGGGCTGGGCCAGCGCGGCAGCATGCGGCGAGGCAGGCCAACAGTGCTGCGACGACGGCCTCGCGTGTACGTGCGCGACACCGCGGTGCTTCGCGTTCGCCGACGGCGGCTGCCGCTGCGCGGCCTTCGTGGTGGCGCCCGACGACGCGACCTCGGAGGTCGACACCTGCGAGGGCTTGGTGTGCTGCAATCGCGGCACCGACTGCGAGTGTGCGAGTGCCGTGCTGACCTGCACCGCCAGCGGCGCGGTCGACCACTGCGAGCCCGCCAACGTCGATCGCTGCGGCGGCGGCCTGACGGCGGTCGCGCAGTGCGGCTGAACCCGCGCGGATGCGCTGTGCCGGCGTAGCGACGCCAGGGCCGCCAGCGGCCCGTGATCCGCGGGCGTGCTCGCGACTCCTACGTGGTCGAGGTGCGAACTCGCGAGCGTGCAACCGCACCGCCCGGTCCCGCCCCGCCTCCGCCACGATGACGCGCCCGCCCCGTGCCCCCGACCGTTCCTACCTCCGCCTGCTCCGCCGGCTTGGCGCCGGCGAGCGCGATCGCTACCCTGAGATGGCGATGGATGACGACTTCGTGGTGCTCGACCGGTGGCGCGCGGGCGATCGAGCGGCCGGCGACGCACTGCTGCGACGCCACTTCGACGCGCTGTATCGCTTCTTCCGCAACAAGCTCGATCAGGGCGTCGACGACCTGATCCAGCGCACGTTCACCGCCTGCATCGCCGCGAAGGACAACTTCCGCAAGCAGTCGAGCTTCCGCACCTACCTCTTCACGGTCGCGCGCAACGAGCTGTACCACCACTACGAGAAGCGTCAGCGCGAGGCGGTGTTGTTCGAGCCCGGCTCGATGTCGGTCGAGGCGATGGGCACCTCGCCGTCGGCCGTGGTCGCGCGTCAGCAGGAGCAGCGTCTGCTGCTGCGGGCCCTACGGGCGCTGCCGCTCGAGCTACAGGTTGCGATCGAGCTGTTCTACTGGGAGCAGCTGACCACGCAGGAGATCGCCGAGATCATGGACGTGCCGCAGGGCACGGCCAAGAGTCGGCTGCGACGGGCCCGCGAGGAGCTCGAGGGCAAGATCCGCGAGCTGGCCGAGAACCCGGCGCTGGTCGAGTCGACCATGGTCGCCTTCGATCGCTGGGCGGCGTCGATCCGCGACCTGCTCGGCACCCCGGCCTGAGCCCGTGCGTCACGACGCCGTCGGCGGTCCGAAGCGCGCCCGCACGCGCGCCGCGACCAGGTCGACCAGGTCGGCCATGCGGCGGTTGGCCACGGCGACCTGCACGACCTGTCCGCCGGCACTGGCGTCGGGCTGCGTCGGATCCGCGGCCATCGTCAGCACCGCGCGCCCGTCGAGCGCGCCCAGCAGCACCGCCACGAACTCGGTGGGGCGGATGTCACCGACGAAGCCACGGATGCGCCACGCGATCGGCCGCTCGCGCACGCGATCGGCACGGAACACGTCGAGCTGCCGGCCGTCCTCGAGGCGCAGTCGCACCACCGGCACCGCGTCCTCGAGCTCGCGGTCGAGCGTGGGCAACAGGGCCTGCAGGCTGTCGAGGACGGTCGAATCGGCCATGCGAGAGGGCAATCGTAGCGGGATTCTCCCCGCTGCGCTGGCCTCGGCCTCGCCGGTGCGACGGGCGGGTGCGGGTACGGGCCCGCTAGCGATACCGGGCCGCGGCGCCGACGATCGCCCGCAGTGCGATCGCGTGCAGCCCGGGGATGCGCGCCGGATCGAGGCCCGGCCGCCCGCGCAGCTCGAGGGCACGGGTGATGGGCGCCAGCGCGTCCGCGGGCCGGCCCTCGTCGCACAGCAACGTCGCCAGCGGCACCAGTGTGTACGCCAGGTCGACGTGATCGGGCCCGGTCGCCGCGAGCCGCAGCTGGTAGGCGCGATCGAGACGCGCGTGCGCGTCGGCGAAGTGCCGCTCGGCGCGATCGATCTCCGCCAGCTCCTCGAGGGAGAACGCGACGTCGGGATGGCCTTCGCCGAGCGTCCGCTCGCGCAGGGCCAGCGCCGCCTCCTGCAGGGTCCGCGCGCGCTCGAGCTCGCCCGCGCGGCGCAGGGCCTCGGCCTCGCAGGCCTGCGCCAGCGCGACCAGCGGGTGCTCGGGCCCGAACGCGTCGATCCACAGCGCCCGCGCCTCGGCGAACTGGGCCACCGCAGCCTCGAGATCTCCGAGCCGCAGGATCGCGATGCCGAGATTGAAAACCGGCATTGCGAGATCGGCCGGGGGCGTCTCCGGTCGAGCACGCGTCGAGGCGATCGCCTCCTGCCACAGCGCCCGTGCGCGCTCGTTCTGCCCCCGCGCGAGCAGGACCCCCGCGAGGTTGTTGCGAAGCGCGTCGACATTGGCATGGCCGGGCTCGTAGGCGCCGATGGCCAGCTCGAGGGCGAGCTCGAGCAGATGCTGCGCTGCGATCATGTCGCCGCGCTCCTGCGCGACCAGCCCGCGGGCCTCGAGCACCCGCGCGCGCCGGATGTCGTCGTCGGGCACGCGCGCGAGCAGGGCCTCGGCGACGTCAAGCCGCACGTTGGCCTCACCGTCGACGCGGCCCTGCCGCTGATCGAGCTCGACCCGCCGCAGCAGCGCATCGATCGTGGTGTCGGCGGGGGCCGCCGCCAGCGAGAGCGCGACCGCGCGATCGAGGCTGGCGGCCACGCCGTCGGTCTCGCCCAGCTCCATCGCGAGGCTCGCCAGCTGGATGCGCGCGTCGGCCTCGATGGCGCGCAGCCCCATGGCGGCAGCCTCGTCGGCGACGCCCTGGGCCAGCTCGCGCGCGCGGGCGTAGTGGCCGAGCATCTGCTCGATGCGCGACGCGTCGATGCGTGACACCTGCTCGACCCAGCCGGCATCGGCGGCCAGCGAGGCGCCCCGATCGGTGCGCGTCGCCAGGTGCAGGTGGCCATCGCTGCGCAGCCAGGTGGCGTCGTCGCAGCGCGCGAGCGCGTCGACGCCCTGATCCAACCATGCGTGCACGCGACCGGCCGCGACCTCGTCCTCGTTCAGCAGCGCGGTGACCAAGGCGCCGAAGCCAACGCTGCGCTGTGCCAGACACGCGACGCGCAGGTCCATGAGCTCGTGGGACTGCTCGCCGCGCGTGAGGGTCGCTTCGCAGGCGTCGACCCGCGCACTGCGCCAGCGCGCATCGTAGCGATCGAGGTCTTCGAGGACCGCCGCCGCCGCGCTGCCCGGCCGCCGCGCGAGCTGCTCGCGCTGGGCGGGCGAGTAGAGCGCGACCAACTCGTCGCCGACGTCGGCGCAGGGATCCGCGGCGGGCGCGGCCATGACACCCGCGGCGAGCCCGAGACCGGCGAGCGCGGCGGCACCGACTCCGAGCGCCACGCGACCACGACGCGCGAGCGCGCGCTGCAGCGCGTCGCGGAGGTCGGACATCTGGCCGAAGCGCTGCGACGGGTCGACCGCGAGCGCGCGACGCAACACCGTCATCACCGCCTGCGGCACGCCGCGCGTCACCACCGGCGCTCGCTGGCCCCGCGTGACCGCGGTCGCGAGCTCGGCGATGGTCCTTCCCGCGAACGGCCGCGCGCCGAACAACGTCTCGAACAGCGCGACGGCGAAGGCGAACTGATCGCTCTTGGGCCCGACGTCGCGGCCGGCGAACTGCTCGGGAGCCATGTACGCAGGCGTGCCCGCGATGCTGCCGTCGCCGCCGCTGGTGGTCGACTGCGAGGGCGCGCCCTGCCGCCGCGGACCGAGCCCGAGCCCGCCGCCGCTGCCTGCCCGCGCGAGGCCGAAGTCGACGATGCGCGGCCGTCCTTCGCGATCGACCAGCACGTTGTCAGGCTTGAAGTCGCGGTGGGTGACGCCGGCGTCGTGCGCCGCCTGCAGACCGTCGGCGACCCGGACGAACAGCTCGACGACCTGCCGCCATGGTCGCTTCGCCGCGCGGGTCCACTGCGCGAGCGTGACGCCCACCACCAGCTCCATCGCGATGTACAGGCGATCGTCGATCTCGCCGACGTCGTGGACGGTGATGACATTGGGATGCGACAGCGCCGCGGCGGCCTGTGCTTCGCGCTCGATCCGGAGTCGCAGGGGCGCGTCGACCACCGACGCACTGGCGAGCTTGAGCGCGATGCGTCGCTGCAGCTTGGGGTCGAACGCCAGCCACACCGTGCCGAAGTTGCCGCTGCCGAGCCGCTCGAGCACCACGAAGCGGCCGACCGTGACCGGCGCGAGATCGTGGCCCAGCAGGTTGCCGGCGACCGCTGCGAACACGAGCCGGCGGTCGAGGCTGGCCGCGTCGGGCAGTCGCTCCACCACCGGCTGCGTATCGTCGAGCGCTACTGACATCGACAGCCGCACGATGCGGTCGTGGTGCCCTGGTAACGGAACTGCCCCAGCCCCGCCGCGCAGGTGGAGGCCGGCACGGCCTTCCACGTGGGGCCACTGACCGCGAACACCACGTCATCGACGCAGGTGTCGGGCCCGATGCCCGTGAACTGCAGCTTGCCGACGGCACCGCAGACCGCGGCGCAGCGCTGGACGCCGCCGTCGACCTGTGCGTGACCGGAGTCCGCGCACGCCGTCCGTGCGGTCTCGAAGGTATGGTTCTCCGCCTCGCCGAGCCACTCGGGCGGAATCGTGAACACGGGTCCATCCGCCTTGCATGCGCTGCTCTTGAGCGTGCCGGTGCCGCCGGTGCCGTACTTCACACAGGTCGCGCCGCCATCGCCCTGCGGGTCGAGCGGGCTCACCAACGGCACGTCGGCGACCGGCGCGTCGCCATCGGCGTCGTCGGAGCTGGCGGGCGCAGGCAACAGCGTGGGCGAGATCTCGACGATCGCGTCGTCGAGCTCGGCCGCGCGGCTCGCTTCATCGCCCTCGGGATCGCAGGCGGCGGCACAGAGCAGGAGTGTCGTCGCAAGGATGGAAACGCGTCGCATGGTGGTCCTCGCCGCTGCCGTTCGGGCAGGGTCGGCGCGATAGAGTGGCGAGCGCGGCCGCGGATCACGGGCGACGGGAGAATTCTTCGACGGGGCCGAAAAACGGGTCCTGATGGCACGAATTCGCCATCATCCGCGACCGCCGGGGGTCGCCCCCTGGGCCTGCAGCCAGGCCGCGATGCGTCGACCGAGCGTTCCGTCTTGCTCGGCCCCCAGCCGCGCGCGCGCGGCCTCGGCCTGGGCGATCGCCCGCAGCCGCTCCGCGCGCGGCAGCATGCGTGCGCGCAGGAACTC